>JBIIGV010000002.1:0-77279 GCA_044236265.1 Oligoflexales bacterium | reverse complement strand
AACAGATACGCCCACCGGCTCCGCGCGTGTCTTCACAAGCTCTATGACCTGTGGATGACAAGAATCGGCAACAAAGTATTTTGTCGCATCGGCATTTGTTTTTCCGGCAAAACTCATCATCATCGCCTCTGCGGCGGCCGTTGCTTCATCAAGAAGGCTTGAGTTTGAAACGGGAAGCCCTGTGAGTTCACAGATCATCGTTTGAAAATTTAAGAGAGCTTCAAGACGACCCTGACTAATCTCCGCTTGATAGGGCGTGTACTGCGTGTACCATCCAGGATTTTCTAGGATATTACGTTGAATGACGGGGGGCACTATTGTTCCGCTGTAGCCGCATCCAATATAGCTTCGCCAAATTTTATTTTTTCGAGCGATGGACTTGAGATGTGTTAGGGCCTCTTGTTCCGTCGCAGCCTTCGGCAATTCTAGCGCCTTTGTCACGCGAATAGCTTTCGGCACTGCCTGATTTGCTAACTCAGTTAGACTCGACACACCAAGCGCCGATAGGAGCTCTTTTGTCTCAGAGGCGGTCGGGCCAAGATGACGGTCTGAAAATTTTCTAGCGCGCAAAAAACTGGAAAAAGCTTCGCTCATGACATCGGCTCCAAGCAAATAATTAGAGCCAAATATTATCGTTTTTTTAGCGTGATTTCAGCGAAAAATCATTTTCTGATGTCGCGGTGGACGACCGATACGGAAACACCGTTTATCGGATTTTCCTTTAAGTCGCGGCTTAGTTTTTCGACAAACGTAACGCTTCGATGCTGGCCGCCAGTGCATCCAATGCCAACCCGTAAAAAATGGCGACCTTCGGCCAAATACCTGGGTAGGCTATAGCGGTATAGATCTCTGATTTTGTTATAGGTTTCCTGTGCATCGCTGGATTTCATGACATAGTCTTGAACGTCTCGATCGAGGCCCGTCTTGTCTTTTAGTTTTGGGTCAAAGAAGGGGTTTTGCAAAAACCTGACGTCATGAAGCCCCTCGATAGGCCAAAGGGGCGAGTTTTTAAAACCGAAACTAACGAGTACAAGCTGGAGTGTCCGAAGCGGCTCACCGTTTTGGCTATAACGCTGTTCAATAGCCTGTCTAAGTTGCTGGGGCTTTAGGTGAGTTGTGTCCAAAATGGCGTCGGCTGACTTTTCCACCGGAGCCAGTAACTCGACTTCCTGTAAAATTTGATCTTTGAGGGATGACGCCAGGCGCGACAGCGGGTGGCGCCTTCTGGCCGTACCAAAGCGTTCCTCGAGAATGCTGGGCTCTGCTCGCACAAACACCACATCAAGATCAACTCTGTTTGATAGCTCTTGTTTGATTTTTGGAAAACGCTCTGCGAACTGGCTATTTCGAATATCCATGCCAAACGCATAGCCGCGCTCAGCGGTTATTTCCGCGCCGTCGATAAGAGCCACCGTGTCCCACAAGAGCTCGATGGGGAGATTATCGATGCAATAAAATCCGTTATCTTGAAGCGTGTGGATGGCCGTAGAAAGGCCTGCTCCGGATAAACCCGTGATGATTACGACTCTGGGTTTCGCCATTTAAAAAGGCTTTCGTCTCTTGCTACTAGGAAGAATCCCCGCCTGCTCGCGGTATTTGGCAATGGTTCGACGGCTGATATCAATATTTTCTTTGGCCAGCATTTCCATGATTTGCTGATCTGATAGGGGCTTGTTGACGTCCTCAGCCTTGACGATCTCGTTGATGCGACTTTTTACAGCCTCGTTGGCAACACTCTCACCATCACTTCGGCCGATCGCACTGTTAAAGAAAAATTTAAGTTCGAAAATACCTCGCGGGGTATGTACATATTTATTTGTAGTGACCCGGCTAATTGTAGACTCATGAAGCTCAAGAGCATCGGCGATATCGCGAAGCACCATGGGTTTCAAATATTGAATCCCATATTCGAAAAAGTCCTTTTGACGCTCAAGAATTTTTTCCATGACGCGGTGAATGGTCCGCTGCCGCTGCTCCATGCTTTTAATGATCCAGCGTGCACTTTTAATTTTGTCATCAAGATAGTCTTTACCTTCACTCTTCTTTACTGCCTGCGCCTTTTGATCCTTAAGCATGTCTTTATAGAACGGGCTAACCTTGAGTCGTGGCAGTCCGTCTTCATTCATACTGACCGCCCACTCACCGCCAAGCTTAAAGACATAAACATCGGGGATAATATACTGTGGTGCGTCTGGACCAAACTGACGGCCAGGAATCGGATCAAGGCCGGCGATAACCGCTACATTTGAGTACACTTGCTCCAGGGGAACACCGAGAGCCTTGGCAACAGCCGAATAATTTCGATTTTCCAAATCATGGAGGTGGTTGCTTACAATACGCTCGACGACGCCATTTCGAAGCTTGAAGTGTCTGATTTGAATTAATAGACATTCTCTCAAATCACGCGCACCAACTCCGGGTGGATCAAAATGTTGAATGGTATCTAATACGCCTTCGGCAGTTTCAAGATCAAAACCTTCTTTTTCGGCAAGCTCTTCAATAGACATGACAAGATAGCCGCGGTCATCGATATTCCCGGAAATCTGCTCTGCAATGGCTCTTTCGCGATCCGAAAAATCAATTTCGCGAGACTGATCAAGGACATACTCTTGTAGCGTGGCCGCCTTGGTTACAATGTTTTCGTAATTGGGGGACTCATCGTCGGAGTTATTTTTAGAGCCGCCACTTGATGCCTGATGTCTTGACTCTTCGTAATTGGATAGCCTCTCCCAATCAACCTCGTTTTCCTTATTTTTGCTCACCTGATCGACGATAGAAGACGCTTCTTCAAGACGCCCTTTTACAGCTTCCGTCTCGGTAAACTCGCGCTCCATCGATGTGTAGTCGTCGGTAGACTCTGCCGAAACTTCTTCCAAGACCGGGTTTTCTGCCATCTGAGTTTCAACAAATTGCTCAAGCTCAAGCCTGGACAGCTGCAAAAGTTTGATGGCTTGCTGCAGCTGCGGGGTCATCGTCAATGATTGACCGAGACCTATCGTTTGACCAATTTTAATTGCCATGTCTATTCCGATCCAAAATCACCAGGTACCACAATGATCTCTGACATTATAACATCACAATTCGCCAAGACAAATCGACTTCGGCGCCTTCCGGGCAATATAACCAATCCAAGCCTTGACGGCGCGGCGTCTTCTGACACAGAAGGGGGTATTTCATTAAAATTTGAAGTTTTCACCCAAATAGCTCTCGCGCACGGCGCGATTACTTGCCACCTCGTCGGGAAGGCCATGAGCAATTATCTGTCCGCTAGCAAGAATATAAGCTCGGTCACAGCTACCCAAGGTTTCACGAACGTTATGATCGGTGATCAATACACCCAGACCATCATTTTTGAGAGAAAGAATGATTTGCTGAATTTCGTGGACTGTTACTGGATCTATACCTGCAAACGGCTCGTCCAAAAGAAGAAACCTTGGTTCAATAATCAGTGCTCTGGCAATTTCAACCCTTCTTCGCTCGCCGCCAGAGAGGGCTGCGCCCATTGACTTGGCTATGTGAGTAACTTGAAACTTGGTTAAAAGCTCTTCAAGGCGGTCCGGACGTTTTGCCCTAGGTATGCCGCAGACCTCCATAACAGCCAGGAGATTATCTTCGACTGTCATACGGCGAAAGATGCTCATGTTCTGCGGAAGATATGAGATGCCCTTTTTTGCCCGCATATGCATTGGCAAATCCGTAATCTCTGTATCATTCATAAGTATTCTTCCAGTTTGCGGCTTTAGCAAACCAACAACCATATAGAAGCTGGTCGTCTTCCCAGCCCCGTTTGGCCCCAGAAGACCCACGACTTCCCCCATGCGCACCCTGAAACTAACAGATTTTACGACCTGTCTTGTTTTAAACGACTTTGAAATCTGATCGGCCACAAGTTCTGGGCGATTTTCCAGATCCGAGATCTCGCGCTCCATTATTTTGATCCCGCTTTTTTATTTGATGGTTGAACAACGCCCTCGACACGGTCCGCCTTCACCCATCCATTTTTCAAATCGTAATAAATGGCTTTACCTCGCACGATATCACTTCCACGATGTAGAACAGGCTCACCCTTCAAAACCACACTTCTCTTGGCGTTACTAAAAAATGCTTCCTTGCCCTCAGCCTTAATGGGGTCTCCAGTGTCCGGGTCAACTCGTGAAAATTTTACAGATCCTACCGCATGAACTTCGCGAACATCCTTGCCGCCCTGGTCAAAATAAATCGTCGCTTTGTCAGCCTCCAGACGAATGTCATCTTGTGTGACGACAACATCCTCCTCCAAAATCACTGACCCCTTGTCACGAAAACCTGACAGGCTTTTACTCCAAAACTTTACAACACCAACACGCCCAGTCCCTGACTTGGCGCGGGTGGGCGCACGGTTTTCAAGAACCGTTTTTGCACTCGGCTGCTTCGGAGCAACCTGCTTTGGTTTGTCACCATCCACCCCTTCGAGTGATGACGATGGGCCCGCCTTTTCTGTTGGCTTTGTGTCTTCTTCAGCGTCATCCAGGAGATCGGCCATAGCTTGCGACCCAAGTGCTAGCCAGATTAAAGCCAGTGAAAACAGCGATCGTTTCAAAAGAGAAAACATGCTCTATTTAGACCTTTTACGATCGGAGGTGTTGCGCATAATGTCTGTTCTAATACTTCCAACCACGCCACCGCGTAGCCGCAAAGCTTCGTTGCGGATATTATAGATCATTCCACCCTCTGCGGCTATAAATTGGCCCGAAGACTCAATTCTAACGGGCTTTTCGGTGGAGGCTTCGCCTGTTTTTTCAGAATAAAATAGCCATTCGGTTAAAAATTGATTTTGTGCACGATGAAACTCAACATCGCCATCGAGCTCGATCGTATCGACTACAGAATCTTTTTGATTAAAAAGCGACTCTCCCGCAAATGCGATGGTGGCTTTCTTTGCGGATGCTTGCTCACGAAGCTTTCCATCCATACGAAGCCCCACAATGTCATCTTGGCAGATAAGAATAGACGGTTCCTTCAAAAGCGCGCTCTGACCTGAAACCCGCGCCCGCAATTCGTCACCCTTATAGCGAAATAGCTCGTACCCAACGAGCCTAGCCTTGAGCTCAGAATCTCCATTTACTTTTCGCGCTCTGGTAGAGCTCTGGCCTATATAGACGAATATCGCGGCAACGATAACGCCAAGGGATGCCAAAATAAAAATCGCTTTGCTTTTTGTCATGTACACCAAAGAGAAATAACATTTCTCTTATTATACGATTTTTGCTGCCAAAAGGTCATGCATTCTGACGAGACCGGCCAAAATGCTTGGACTATGATCTTCAGTTACAAATAAAGAGGTAATCTGCGCCTCTTCCATGCGTCTAAAGGCGTCGATGGCCAAAGCCGAAGCATGAATTGTTCGCGGATTTTTGGTCATGATCGCCTCAGCCTTCATGGATAATGCGTTAGACCCTTGTGTCAACAACGCTCGACGAATGTCTCCGTCTGAAATGGCTCCCATAATGTGCCCCGCCTCAGACGTCACCGGAACAATCCCGAAATTTTTCCGCGTGACCGCTTCAAGCACTTGGTGAAACTCTGCACTCGCCGACACGACGGGCAAATCGGCACCTGACGCTTTCATAAGGTCAGACACCGTCATGAGTCTTCTGCCCAATGCACCGGACGGATGCAGGGCCGCAAAATCAGACGGACTAAAACCTCGAGCGTTCATGACGGCCATTGCAAATGCGTCACCCAATGCCATCGCCACTGCTGTTGATGCGGTTGGCGCCAAGTTGTGTGGACACACCTCTCGCTCAACAGACCCATCAATCGTAAAATCCGAAAGCTTTGCAAGAGAAGACTCGGTTTTCCCAGTTATGGCAATGACGCATACGCCGAGTCTTTTCGCATGACGAACAACGGATAAAACCTCATCGGTTTCTCCGCCAAATGCAATGGCAATCAGGATGTCTTTTCTTTGCATGACCCCCAAATCACCGTGCAGTGCTTCGGCTGGATGCAAAAAAACAGAGGGCGTTCCAGTACTGGCCAGAGTTGCAGAGACTTTGCGACCAACGTGCCCAGACTTTCCTAGCCCCGTAACAACAACCTTGCCTTCAGCTGACAAGATCGCTTGCGCGGCATGGACAAAGTTTGCGCCCAACCGAGCAGATGCCGACATGAGTGCTTTAGACTCAAGCTCAAGGGTCATCTTAGCTGAAGAAAGCAAATTTGAATGATCGTCGCTCATTTAGAGCCCTTTGAGTCTGCAGGGGTTTTGTTTTTTTGCTCAGAAACGGCCGCCGTAACAAACTCCCTGAACAGAGGATGAGCATGCATAGGTCTACTTTTAAGCTCTGGATGAAACTGACACGCGACAAACCAGGGGTGTCCCTTGACCTCCATAATCTCAACAAGCTCGCCGTCGGGAGACAGGCCTGAGAACGTAACGCCAGAAGACTCAAACTTTGCGCGGTAGTCATTATTGAATTCAAATCGATGTCGATGTCTTTCATTTATCTCTGCACTGCCATACGCGCCGTGAGCTTTTGAGCCGTGGGTTAACTTGCAGGGGTAGGAGCCAAGGCGCATGGTTCCGCCCTTGGATGTCACGCCTTTTTGGCTCTCCATCAGATGGACGATTTGATCCGGAGACTGTGGATCAAACTCCTGACTATTGGCTCTCGGTAACTGCAGTACGTTTCGAGCAAACTCTATCGCAGAGAGTTGCATCCCAAGACAAATTCCGAAAAATGGCTTTCCTTTTTCTCGAGCGTATTTAATAGCATTAATTTTGCCTTCAACACCGCGAGATCCAAAACCCCCCGGCACTAAGATCGCATCAAATCGCCCTAGGACGCTTGGGGCGGAGGAGGGGTTGATTTCATCTGCGTCAATATATTCGACGTTGACGCGGCAATTATTGGCAATTCCTGCATGAACTAAGCTTTCATCAATAGACTTATAGCTATCAAATACGCCCACATACTTACCTACTACCGCTATTTTTATATCTGCTGTCGGATGGTCCAGGTTGTGAACGATTCGACGCCATGCGGCCAGATCAGGCGCCCCAGTCCAAATATTCAATTCTTCGACGATGGCTTGATCAAATCCCTGAGAGTTCATAAGAAGTGGCAACCTGTAGATGCTGTCGGCATCCAGCGCCTCAAACACCCTGTCTGGTTTCACGTTACAAAACTGCGCTATCTTCTTCAGTTGGTCTTGGGGGATTTTACGCTCACTACGACAAACGAGCATATCTGGTTGTAAGCCAATCTGACGTAAATCTCGGACAGAATGCTGCGTGGGCTTCGTCTTAAGTTCCTTTGCAGCTGCAATGTAAGGAACCAAAGTCAGGTGAACTAGGAGACAGTTTTTTTCACCCAAATCGTAACGGATCTGTCTGATAGCCTCAAGAAACGGCAAGCTTTCAATGTCACCAACAGTTCCTCCAACTTCTACGATGGAAATATCGGCGCCTTCACTAGCTTTGAAGATAAATTCTTTGATCTGATCAGTGATATGGGGGATGACCTGTACAGTACCGCCGAGATAATCCCCGCGACGCTCCTTATTTAAAACCGTGTCATAAACTCTTCCGGCAGAAAAGCTATTGGAGCGATTGAGGGTGGCATGTGTAAAGCGTTCATAGTGACCAATATCGAGGTCCGTTTCCGCGCCGTCGTCAGTTACAAAAACTTCACCATGTTGATGCGGACTCATTGTGCCTGGATCAATATTGATGTAGGGGTCGGCTTTTGTCAGAACCACTTTGAGGCCACGTGTCTCGAGTAGCGCGCCGGCCGTGGCTGCGACAATACCCTTACCTAATGACGATACCACGCCACCGGTTACAAAAATGTACTTGGTACGTTGCTTTGCACGCATAGAACATCCATGAAACTAAATGAAGATTTTGGCGGGGCTTGCGGGACCCGAACGATAGAAAAAACTCTGTCGCTGGACCCACATCCTAACGAAAACGATTGCTAGCGGTCAAGAACGTTCACCATTCACGAGAGGGTTTTCAGAAAACAAGCTGCTCAGCTAACATCCTAATAAAATTGACATAGGCCATTGTAAAAGTGCCAATCCAATTCAAAAGTCCCGCAAATGCAAGCATCAAAAAGATTATGAATCCATAAGGTCCAATGGTGGTCTCATAGCGATCCCAAAAGTCTCGACTTACGAAGGCCCTCATGATGGTGGCTCCATCCAATGGTGGCAAGGGAATCAAATTCAAAAAGGCAAGCATGCCATTAACCGAGGTCATCGCTGCAATGATCTTTAGTGCGGGTGCAAAAAAGCTTCCCGCTGCAAATAAGGACCATTCATAACGGCTATTTAGAGCCAAAAACAACATACAGAGAAAGCCCAGAATCAGGTTTGACAAAGGGCCTGCCGCCGCCGTAAGCATGGCGTCTCGAATTGGTTTTTTGAAGTTTCTTTCATCGTAGGGAACAGGCTTGGCCCAGCCAATAAAGGGTGCGCCAATAACCGAACAAGCCAGTGGAAATACGAGCGTTCCAATCGGATCTGCATGGACAGCCGGATTCAAGCTAAGGCGCCCCTCGCGTTTTGCTAGGTCATCGCCCAGCATAAAAGAGGCGAAAGCATGGGCCGCCTCATGAAAAGTGAGCGCAAAAACCATGGCAAGAAAGTAGGTTAGGGCCTGAGTGACGTTATTTATCGACATCCTACCTGCTCCTTATGGCAAAAAAATCGTCTCAAAATTATATGTCACTGGCCGAATTTGATAAAATGTATTCCAGCCTTTGGGGCATATTTTGAGGAATTATGTTTAAAACGAGAACATACAGGTTTTTTGCTCTACTTTTTGCAGTTGAGCTTGTCTCTTGTAAATTGGTGGCACCCATCAAAGCTCCTCGCCGACTTGGATCAAAAGATAATGGAATTGTCATACAGGACTCCATAAGCCTTGAACGGGCAAACGACGGCACGTCCATTATCTTAAGTTTCGACACTAGAGAGGCCGCTAGTTGCAAATTAGGTTTTTTTGTTCCAGCTTCTGGGCAAAGATCAAGCGAAACGCCCAATCCGTGTGCAAACAGTTCCGCCACGAAATTCTCCGAGACCATTACCGGATTACCAAAAGATCAGCTTGTGACGATTATTCTTCGTATCTGGCCTGCAAAACTGTCCGAGACAAGCGCAACCGTCATGACATTGCCTGAGGCCCTTCCCTCCGCCGGCGCGAATGCGGTCAATATGGTTTTTGTCGATATGGGCGCTGCCAGGATGGACCTCGTGTCAGTTGCCTCAAGTGCTCAGCCCTCAGAGCTGGTCGCAAAAAGCATTTCGTCTAATGGGCAACAGTGCGCTCTTAGCGACGCAAACATGCAAGTAAATCCGATGACCAAGGGCGCACTTGTATTACAAAGTGCGACTAGTCGCGGATTTATTCACGCAACTACATCCAGAGTTTCACCAAATGCTCTCGGAGGGACCTTCTCCTCGGTACAGCGACAAAGCAGCGAGTGGAACATCACGGCAAGGTCGACGGAGGGCTTTGGACGGATAAGACTAGCAAGGCCCACCCTGATGGCGTCTTCAATATTTTCAGGACGAGAACAAGCCGAGGCAAATGACGATGGCCTAGAAGACATTGATCCCCCAGCTATTAAAGTTAGCGGAGGATCTACGATGGTGGCCTCATGGACTCTCGCCGGCGACGCTAAAAACTCTGTTGCCACTCTGACCATCGCTCCGATGGGAACTTTTCCCGGAATCACCTGTACCGCCCCTGCTGCGTCGATGAAAATTACAGTTCCATCTGATTTGGTCGCAAAAATACCGGCGAACAGTAGACTCTGGGGAACTATTAGAATCGACTCTTGGCAGGCTATGGATCGAGAGCGCTGGGCCGTCAGAGTTAGTGACTGGAAGAGTATGGGTGTCCAGAGATTATAGCTTCGGCTAATTTTTCCGCCATAAGCCAAGATAAAATGATGCCGCTTTTATAGTAGCCAGTGTTGACCCAAATTGATCCAGCGTTGTTTTTTACAACCCGCTCGACAAGTGGTGAACGATGTCTGGTGCGAGTCCTCACGCCCCATTTTACAGAAAATTCAGTTAGTGTATCGCAAGCCGCTACAGGAAAAATCTCATGAAGAGTTTTTTTTCCTAGTTCTCGACACTTCCTGGCATCAAGTTTAGCGCTTTCTGGAACGGAATCACCGCCATCGATCAAAAAAGCAGGATCACTCGTTGAGCCCCAAAAAATTTCTCGACCAACCTGTGTCACTCCGGATGTCCCTTTTACGAGTGCCGTTTGACGATCAATGTTTGTTGAAGCACCAAAAGTAAAACCTGAAACGCCGTACAGTTTCTCTATCGTCTCTAGGCCTGATCTCTCAACCAATGACGGAACTCCGGCGCCTGCACAGATAACTGCTGCCTGAGAGGACAAGTCTCCGTCTAACATTCGTGCGCTCACACCGTCTGCCCCGAGGACCACGCTCTGGACATTGGCCGAGATTTTCTTAACCCGCAAACGTGTAAGTCCTTCATGTAAGGTATCTAATAAATACCTAGGATTGATCCACCAATCACCGGGGTATTTTACGGACGCAAAACAGTCATCTTCTTTACGAAGCCACTGCACTTGTTTTGCTCCAATAAAATCTTTTCGATATATCCGACCAAATTCTTTTTTGAACAGGTAAGTCGTAGGAAAATTTTCTTCGACACCCTTTCGCCACACATCAAGTGGGCGTTTTTTTCCAATCTCTTCTTCTAATTTTGTAAGCCAAGCATCAAATCCACGGTGCCCCTCAAGTTTGAGACCAAAAAGCTTTGAATCACTTTCAAGTATTCCTTTGATGGTAGAAATTCCGTGAGCTGCATTCGAAGCGCAAATAGGATCATCCGGAGGAGACACCAGAGTAACGCCAGCCCCCCGTCGAGCAAGCTCCAACGCCACAGTCAGACCAGCAAGACCTGCGCCGATAATCAGGCAGCTCTGACCCTTGTCGGAACTGGCTAGCATGTCTTTAGCTTTTCCCAAAGCGCGCCGAAAGCTTCAGAGCGAAACGACTTCATGAGAGACGAGATTCGTCCAGAAATCACTCTGTTTGTTAAAACAATGGCGTAAGCTTCTGTTTTCGGGTCGACCCAGAACGCTGTGCCTGTGAAGCCCATATGACCACAACCTCGTCCCTCGGCAAAGGTTCGGGCTGATTCGTCGCGCCCCTTTCGCCAACCCATTAAAGACTCTCCAGATGAAGACGCCTCACTGAAGTTGAGCGTAAAGACTCTACGACCACGAGGACTCCGCCAAAGACCATGCAGAAACTCCTCGATTCCTTCACCTGTTCCAAATAGTCCCGCGTGGCCGGCAAAACCACCCAAAGCCCAACAATTCTCATCGTGAACATCGCCCAAAAGATTGCGTCCGCGGACCGGACAAAACCCAGTCGAGATTAAATTTTCCGAGGCGAAAGCCGAACCAAGTCCCAAGACGGGGCGCGCCAGTATTCCAAGTTCCTTACAATAATCAAACCAGATATCGATCAGCTTTTTTTGTCGCTGCGACTCGATTAATTGGCCCAAAAAAATAAATCCGACGTCGCTATATACATCAGACAAACTTCCGCGATCAGGACTAGGCCGTGCGCGTAATAAAATGTCCGCCAGCGATTGACGCTTGCCCTCACATTCAACATAGAAATTTCTCCACGCTGGCAAACCAGACTCGTGCCGAAGCAGGGTAGAAACCTTGGTATCTACAAATAAATCAAACCCAGGCCTATTGACTGTGCCGTCCCCGAAGGCTTGTAAAACGCTAGCCTCATGCGGGTCTTTCTTAATCTCATCACAGCTTAAAATGGCCAGGGGCGTTGTGACCAGAGCCTTGGTTAAGCTTGCCAGATCAAAAACACTACGTCCGTCGGGTAACTTGGACCATTTGAATCTTGGCTTTGATTCATTTAAAAAGCCGCAGGAGGCGTACACATGGGTGTACAATCCTGCGGCTTCATAGCGCCTGCTGATTTCTTCGAGGTTAGCCAACTTCCTCGCCTTCAAATTTGACGACTTTACAAACGCCAATCACTTTTTCGCCCTCATCAACGTTAATCAAGCGAACGCCCTGGGTATGTCGACTGATGACGCCAAGCTCTTGAACGTTAAATCTTACGATCTTGCCGCCTGTTGTCATGATCATCACGTCATCGGCATCGGCGACTTGCAAGATGCTGACAACGAATCCATTTCGATCACTTAGCTTAATGGTGTAGATCCCTTTACCGCCACGAGTCTGCTGGCGATATTCGTCAAGTGGGCTGCGCTTGCCGTAGCCATTTTCACATACCGTTAAAATTGTTGACTCAGCATCGATGACCTCTAGGCCGATAACATGATCATCCTCTTCACCAAAACGGATTCCCGTCACGCCGCGAGCGCTTCTACCCATGGGTCGGATTTCATCCTCGTTAAAGCGAATCGCTTTGCCTTGTTTAGTCGCCATGACAACATCGTTCTTACCGGTAGAAATCGCACAACCAATCAGTTCGTCTTTATCTTCAAGTTTGAGACCGATAATTCCAGTCGTGCGAATATTGTCGTATGCCATTAGCTCGGTTTTCTTAACATAGCCCTGAGCCGTTGCGCTGATAATGAATTTGCCATCAGAGAATTCCTTGACTGGCAACACACTTACAACTCGCTCGCCCTCATCAAGCTTGATGAGGTTTGCGAAATGCTTGCCTTTGCTGCGTAAAGGGAGCTCTGGAACTTGGTATACTTTTATGTCGTAGACTCGACCGGTATTTGTGAAGCAAAGGAGAGACTGGTGGTTGCTAGTCATAAATAGACTTTTCACCATGTCTTCTTCTTTGGTGAGCATTCCGCTCTTGCCTTTGCCACCTCGCTTTTGGGCGCGGATCTCCACAATCGGAGTACGCTTTATATAACCAGCTTGAGAAATGGTGACCGCGACCTCCTCGTCGGCAACGAGGCTTTCCATGGTTAGCTCATCAGCGGCATCGGCGATGATTTCCGTCTTACGCTCATCGGCAAATCGCGTGCGAAGATCTTCAAAGTCATCTTTGATGATCTTGGTAACGCGGGCTGGAGACGCTAAGATGTCTTGCAAGTCGGCTATGAGTGCCATGGTCTCGTTATATTCGGCAATTATCTTGTCGCGCTCAAGGCCCGTAAGTTTTGCAAGTCTCATCTCCAGGATGGCTTTGGCCTGAGTGTCGGAAAGCTTGAATCTCGCAACCAAATCTTGATGAGCCGCATCGGTATCAGTTGCCCCGCGAATGGTTCGGACTACTTCGTCGATATTTTCGACCGCTATTTTTAAGCCAAGCAAAATATGCCCGCGGGCCTCGGCCTGACGAAGCTCGTAGGCCGTCTTACGAACGATCACTTCGCGGCGGTGGAGATAAAATTGCTCCAGCATCTGTTTGAGGTTTAAAATCTTTGGCGCCCCGTTGACGAGGGCAACGGCATTCACACCAAAGCTAGTTTGCATCGGCGTAAGCTTATAAAGATTATTTAAGACGATATCCGGGATTTCTCCCTTTTTTAGCTCAATCACGACGCGAATGTCGTCTTCAGCAGATTCATCACGAAGATCGGAAATTCCTTCGATTTTCTTTTCACGAACCAGGTCTGCAATTCTTTCGATAAGACGAGCTTTGTTCACCTGGTATGGGATTTCCGTAACTATGATTTGTTCCTTGCCCTGAGACTTGGGCACAGGCTCCACATGGGATTTGGACCTCATGATAACTGATCCGCGACCAGTCATAAACGCTTCGCGAATTCCAGCAATGCCAACAATCTGGCCCTTTGTTGGAAAGTCTGGGCCCTTGACATAAGTCATGAGCTCTTCGATGCGCAGGGACGGATTTTCTATTAGAGCGAGCAAAGCATCCAGCACCTCACCTAAATTGTGAGGAGGAATATTCGTCGCCATACCTACGGCAATCCCGGATGCTCCATTCACCAACAGTTGCGGCAGCCTTGTGGGAAGAACAAGTGGCTCTTCCTCCTTGTTGTCATAGTTTGGACCGAAATCAACCGTTTCCTTATCAATGTCGCTAAGTAGCAATTCCGCTACTTCTTCCAAACGACACTCGGTGTAACGCATCGCGGCCGCTGAATCGCCGTCGATAGATCCGAAATTTCCTTGGCCATCGATCAGGGTGTACCGCATCGCAAAATTTTGAGCCAATCGGACCATCGCCTCATACACAGGACTATCGCCATGCGGATGGAACCGGCCGATAACTTCCCCGACAACACGGGCGCTTTTAAGGTATGGGCGGTTGTGAAAGTTTTTTAAATTATGCATCGCAAACAAGATGCGGCGGTGAACGGGCTTTAAGCCATCGCGGACGTCTGGAAGTGCGCGCGAAACGATGACCGACATCGAGTAATCGAGAAACGCGGTTCGCATCTCTTCTTCGATTTTAATTGGAATCACACTATTTGATTGATCCATGATTTATTCCTTTAAGCGAGTGGTAGCCGCTTAGATGTCTAGATTTCTAACATTGAGAGCATTTTGCTGGATAAACTCACGCCGTGGATCGACATCATCTCCCATCAAAGTTGAGAATAGAGAATCGGCTTCCATTGCATCCTCAATTTCCACTTGAAGAAGTGTTCTGTGGTCGTGTTTCATTGTTGTATCGGCCAATTGATCAGGATTCATTTCGCCTAGACCTTTATATCGCTGTACGTAGGCGCCTTTTCTTCCCTCGAGAACAATAAATTCTTTAAGATCGGCAAGTGTGCGAAGTACGGCGGGCGTCGATGAGTCTGAATCTGTCTCTGCAACATCCTCGCCGTCATCTTTTTTGGATTTTTTAAGACTAACCCAAGAAAATGGCGCCTGAGCAATTTCATCCATCTGCTTACGCAAACGTTTTAGTTCGACGATTTCGCCGCTTGCAAAAAATCCTGCGTCAATCTGACTTGTTTGCGGAATGTCGCGCTCGCGAGTTTCTATCATCAACCTGTACCGACTATACTCCTGATCAAAAATAATCTGGGTGTTGGTAAACGCTTTCGGATTATGGGATTTAATTTCATCCGTTACTCGCTTGCCCAAGGCCGCCGCTGATTCTTCACTGGAAAGACTTTGCGGACCAATATCATCATGCTGGATAATGTAATCAACCACCCCACGTGCGCGGCGGCGGCAAGCCATATCCATCAACTGAAGATACCTTTGAAGCTTTGACATCAGTGACTTTAAGACGTTCTTATCAATGATTCGACCTTGCGCGTCTTTGACTTCAACGTTACTGATTCCGGCGTCGCTTAAAAAATCCAGTAGTGCGGAATCATCTTTCAAATAACGCTCTAACTTGCCCTTTTTGTATTTATAGAGTGGTGGTTGAGCGATGTACAAGTATCCGCGTTCAATAATTTGCGGCATCTGGCGAAAGAAAAACGTCAGAAGTAGTGTCCTGATGTGCGCGCCGTCAACGTCGGCATCGGTCATCAGGATGACCTTGTTGTAACGTAATTTTGTGATATCAAAATCGTCTTTGCCAATACCTGTTCCGAGCGCCTGGATCAGTAGCTTAATTTCCTGGCTCGAGAGCATTTTGTCATAGCGCGCTTTCTCAACGTTCAAAATCTTACCGCGGAGCGGTAACACAGCCTGTGTTTTGCGATCACGCCCTTGTTTAGCAGAACCGCCCGCCGAGTCACCCTCGACCAAGAAAAGTTCGCAAAGAGCCGGATCTTTTTCCTGGCAATCCGCCATTTTTCCGGGAAGCCCGGCGAAGTCTAGAGCACCTTTTCTGCGCGTCAGTTCGCGCGCTTTTTTTGCGGCAAGGCGCGCACGTGCAGCGTCGATAATTTTACCGACAATTCTTTTGCCGACTTCAGGATTTTCGTCGAAGTACGTCGTAAGTTTGTCAGTCAAAACCTGCTCGACCCAAGGACGTACTTCGCTATTTCCGAGTTTTGTTTTAGTTTGGCCTTGGAATTCAGGGTTTTTAACTCTAACTGCGATCACACCGCATAAGCCTTCACGGATATCGTCGCCAGTGATCCCTTCCTTAAACTGTTTAAGGGCACCTGTCTTTTCAGCGAAGGTGTTGATGACCCTTGTTAAAGCGGCTCTCAAGCCTGTGACATGCGTTCCGCCTTCAACAGTATTAATGTTATTTACATACGAGAAAAAGCTTTCGGTATATGCATCAGTCCACTGTAAAGAACAGTCCAAGATGAATACGACCTTTTCGCCTTCCTTCTGCTGGCCCTTGATAGTCATCGGCTTTGAATGAAGAGGGTTTTTACCTTTCACAAGGTATTCGCAGAAGGAGGTGAGTCCTCCTTCATAAAGAAATTGTGATTTTTGATCGGTGCGTTCGTCGATCAAATTTATCTCTAAACCTTGATTTAGAAATGCCAGCTCGCGAAGTCTTTTTGCGAGAGTATCGAAATGAAAGTTTGTGTCTGGGAATATTTCCCCGTCCGGCTTGAATTTCGTCATTGTGCCGCGCGATTCAGTTGTTCCGATGACCGAAATCTGTCCGTCAGGAATTCCGCGTTTATAGCTTTGCATATGAACTTTGCCGTTCTGACGAACTTCGACACGGCACCATTCTGAGAGCGCGTTAACGACCGACGCACCTACGCCGTGGAGACCGCCTGAAAAGGCGAAGGCTTTATCGTCAAACTTTCCACCCGCATGAAGAACAGTCATTACGATTTCAAGGGCACTTT
Organism: Oligoflexales bacterium; assembly: GCA_044236265.1. Lineage (GTDB taxonomy): Bacteria > Bdellovibrionota_B > Oligoflexia > Oligoflexales > RGVZ01 > CAMDKS01. The sequence goes on along the minus strand of JBIIGV010000002.1, from coordinate 60,590 downwards.
TGTTGTCTTTTTTGTGTATCTCGACCGGAATCCCTCGACCGTTGTCGCGCACCGAGACGCTGTTATCGAGGTGAATCATCACGTCAATTTTAGAGCAGTGCCCCCCCATCGCTTCGTCGATTGAGTTGTCAACGATTTCATATACGAGATGATGCAGGCCATCTATCGACGTCGATCCGATATACATACCGGGGCGTTTACGGACCGCCTCCAGTCCTTCGAGAACCTGGATGTTATCGGCAGAATAAGTGGACGCACTTTGCGCATTTTCAGAATTATCAACGTCAGCCATTTTTGTCCCCTTTAGCACCATTGAGCCCAGCGTTCACTTTGCGAAAAGTTTTGAGCTAATTTTGTTTCAACCGAAAACACGAAAACGCCTCATCCCTGTTACGCGTGAGCTTCAGCTCCACCGGTAATAGGAACGAGGATATGTCTTGTGGCACAATCTGTCGGCTCACCATAAGGTGTCAGGACGATTGGCTCTACCGCGTCCTTAAATTGCAAAGACATCTTTTCAGCGCCAGTTACATTTACAATATCGGTAATATATTTTCCGTTTATCGCAATGTCACATTTTGCGCCATGATACCCTTCAAGGCCAATTCGTTCTTTGCCCTCAGAGTTCGCGGTATTCTTCGAACTAAGGGTAAGTGATGAATCGGAAAAGCTCAACTGTAAAACCCTGCTTTTATCAGCGGCTAGCAACACGCGGCGTGCGACGCCTTTCATGTGGTTTGTGCTTACTAATACACCACGTTGTTTAAGATCAGGTATCACCGAAGAATAATTCGGGTACTTCACTGCAGACAATCTTACGAAGATTTGGAAGTTTGGAACCTCCGCAACCAAGGTGGTTTGGTCATCAGAAATGCTTAATTTTACCTGTTCAAATCCCTCAGAGGCCAGTTTCGAGAGTTCTTGAAGAGCTCTCTTGGTTAGGCTGACACCCGTTTTTAAGAAGGCATCCGGCATATCCACTCGGATATCACAATACGACAGTCTAAAAGAGTCGGTACCAACAAGTCTTAAAGCAGATTTATCAGTTGATGGGCGGTGCATGAAGGCAACCGTGCCGTAGTTACGAGGGGAATCAGTCGCAACACAGCTACCGACTTGTTCAATCATGTAGGCCAGCTTGGACACGGATATACTAGCCGTATTTTCATATTCAACCGATGGAGAGTCTCGCCATTGAACGTCCTCGATAAGTGGAAGTTTCATCGTGAATTCTTTGTTTGGGCCGGCGGTGACTTTGAGATTGGCACCATCTTTTTCCAGCTGAACAAGGCCTTCTGGTAATTCTCTCGTTAAATCTGAAAAGATTTTGGCAGGAACAAAAACGAGTCCCTCGCTCTTAATCTCACATGGGAAATCATTGAATATCGCTAAAGCCTGGTCCGCGGCTGCTACATGAAGCCTTCCCTTCCGGGCGTTCAGTCCGACGTGTGCCAGATTTCTTTCAGCCATAGCGCCTTGGACCCGATTCATTGCCAAGCCAAGGAGGTTGCGATCTATTTTCAAATTGAGGTTCATGTTAGTTTCCTTTGTGAGGTCAATATTAGGTTAAAGTCATTTTCTTTTAGATATATGTTTTAGTATGTCAGCTCTGGTTTTGTGGATATCTCTCTAAGTATCTTTATTAATTGATTTTTCTGCATTTCTTCTTGTGGTTTGTCTTTGGAAATCATTTCGGTTTCTTTTTGAGTTCTATTTGAAAACTTCTGGCATCAAAATTCTGTTCATTGTCGGCCAACATTCGATTCAAGGGTTTTCACAAGACTAATACACAAGATATCCACAATTCATTGTCATGATAGATGCTCTAAATTGCGTTGCAATGAGTCTACAACGGCCCGCAGATCCAAGTCCGATACGATTGCGGCTTCGATTTTCTTAACGTTATGAAGCACCGTTGTATGGTCCTTGCCGCCAAATTTTTGTCCCAGTTCTGGTAAGGAAGCTGGAGTCAGTTTGCGCGCCAGGAACATAGCGATCTGCCTTGGGTGTGCAATTGCGCTGTGTTTTTTCTTGGACTTCAGATCAGAGATTTTTATCTTAAAATGATCAGCCACAGTTTTTTGTATGTCTTCGACTGAAAGTTTTTTAGGTGATTCAGCGACGAAGAAATCTTGAAATATCGTTTGAGCTAAATTGAGTGTAATCGGGACATTGTCAAATTCGCTGAAAGCGCGAAGTCTCAATACTGCGCCCTCGAGTTCGCGAATGTCTTTCTTTTTGTGCTTTGCAATGTATTCGGCAACGTCTGATTCAAGTTTTATACCGAGAGCTTCAGCTTTCTTGGTTAAGATGGCTATCCGATGTTCGACATCAGGTGGTTGAATGTCAGCAATCAGTCCCCATTGGAAACGATTTCGAAGTCTATCTTCGATGTCAGGTATTGCTTGCGGCAAAACGTCCGATGTCATGACGATTTGCTTTTTGGCACCGTACAGGCTGTTGAATGTGTGAAAAAACTCTTCCTGAGTTGCTTTCTTGCCACCAGAAATAAATTGGACGTCGTCAATTAGCAGGACGTCGCAGGAACGATACTTCTGTCGAAACTCCATTGTTTTGCCGAAACGAATGCAATAGATCATTTCGTTCATGAATCGTTCTGAGGTGATGTACGCCACATTTGCTGTCGGATTTTGGCGGAGAACTTCGTTACCAACAGCATGAAGTAGGTGAGTTTTACCGAGACCGGAACTACCACAGATAAATAACGGGTTGTATGATTGGCCAGGTTTGTTTGCCACAGCTTGGCAAGTGGACATTGCAAACTGGTTGCTGGAACCTTTAACAAAATTTTGAAAGGTGTAATTTGGGTTTAGACAACTTTCAGCCGAAACCTTTTTTGTCGAAGTCGATATATCTTGCGAGGATGGGTCGATGGGATTCTCTTCCTCGGAGATCTCGTCAGTTTGGAGGTCTTGCCTTGGATTGTGGGTGTCGAATTGAATAAAGTAGTGATCGAGACCGAGCTCGGTTTTAATTTTCTCAATGAGTGGCAAGTAGGAATCGTGGATTCTCTGATAGAAGAGAATGTTTGGAGCTTTGATTAGAAGTTGGTTTCCAGTGACGTTGACGCACTCAAGCGGCGCGACCCATGTGGTGTATTCCTGATTTGGCACAAGTGCTTTGATAGCTTGTTTGATATTGTCCCAGGGTGTAAACGAGGAGGTTGGATGCATATGTTTTACCTACAAATAATTAGCCGATGTTAGGGCGGCGCATTCTACGGTTGATTTTGGTGCGTGAACGTTAGCAAAGGGACCTGCCTTGGGCAAGTGACAATGTAAGATATTTTTACTTGTGATTTTAGATAGTTGTATTGTGTTAGAAATATCGATTTTTTAGAGTTATCCACAGATTATGAAAAAGTTTTTATTGGGCTTTAGTTATCTAATGTTTTTATCTTTTGAGTTGGTCATTTTTTTGGTCGGCGGTGTTTATCTTTCAAAATATCTCAATTCTGTGTATTCAGTGGGCTTCGATTGGATTATCGCAACAATGCCACTTTCGTTGGTACTGTGTGGATATGCTGTTTATAAATTTTTGGTATTAATTGTAAAAATCGACTCAAAAAAAACCACTGGTGATTAAAAACAGAGCAAAAATTTTATTAGTTGGTTTTATTTGGCCCCTATATTTCCTATTGGCGGCTCTTCAGGCGATTTTTTTCTCGGCATGGTTGGAAGTATTTAATTGGCGGGCACTTTCTTTGGGGCTTGTCGTTTTTGGACTGTCTTTTTCCGGCCTGGAGATGCTTTTGCGTAAGGTTTTGCTTCAGCAGTCTTTGAAGGGTGGGATTAGGAGTGGGATATTTTGGCTCGTAGTTAAGTTTCTGGGTCCTTTGTCCATCATTTATATCGCTGTTGATAGGGGATTTTCGGTTTTGTTTTTGGTGTCCGGCATTAGCCTTGGGCTTTTAAGCGTAACAGTTATTTTGGTTGCCAGAGAGCTTATTTCACGTGAAAAAACGTTGAGAGTATTGAGTTGATGCGCTAAACCATAGTGTCTTAAATAAGGTGATTTAGGCTACCTTTCAGTAGGTTTGGAGTGGTTCATGGTTCGTTTGCTTTGCTTGCTATTCACTTTGACAGGATTTGCGTCACCCGCATTGGCGTCAGGCGGTATCGTAAATTGGTATGCTGAGCTTCATCGCGCTCTTATTGGGGGCGACCAACACAGCGAAGAGCGCTTTGTTGTTATTGGAGGCGGCCTCTTTGTGTTGCTTGTAACGTCTCTAATTGGTGTCGTGTACAGATCTAGAGTCCAGGCGGCTGGGGATGTTGTGGTTCCGGAAGGTCGGTTTGGATTGAGAACTGCCGTTGAATCTGCCATGGATCTGTGTGTGGGCCTAGCCAAGGACATCCTTGGGTCTGAGTGGAAAACATATTCCCCTCTGCTGGCCGGCATTTTTATGTATATTTTTGTCAGTAATATCGGAGGCTTGGTTCCCGGTGTGATTCCGGCAACGGAGAACTTTTCCAACAATTTAGCTGTCGGTTTGATGGTGTTCGTTATCTATAACTTCGCTGGTTTCAAGGAGCACGGTCTCCATTATTTGAAGCAATTTACTGGTCCGATGTTAGCCGTGGCGCCCCTGGTGTTTGTAATAGAGCTTATTGGCCATTCTGTTCGTCCGTTAAGTCTAAGCTTGCGTCTGATGAGTAATATTTTTGCGGACCACCTTTTGGTTAGCATTTTTTCGACCAATGTTCCCTATATCATTGTTCCCTCTGGTTTGATGTTTTTCGGTTTGCTCGTAGCACTCGTGCAGAGCTATTTGTTTACTCTATTGACGAGTGTCTATATTTCTTTGGCTGTTTCTCACGACCACTAAGTTTGGTTCTTTGAGATTTATTTAGCGGATTTTATTTTTTAATGAGAGGTGTTTTGTGAAGTTTTTGAAATTTGCAGGTGTTCTAGCTGGTTTAATGGTAAGCGGTGTTGCTCTTGCGGAAGGCGACGCTTCTAGCGTTTCTTCTAGTGGCTTGGTTGCTATTGGCTCGGCCTTAGCGATGGGTCTTGCGGCAATCGGTGCCAGCGGTGGTCAAGGTAAGGCTGCTGGGTCCGCTTTGGAAGGTATCGCAAGAAACCCAGGAAGCAAGGACGCGGTTTTCGTTCCGCTGCTTCTCTCTTTGGCCTTCATCGAGCTTTCCGCTCTTTTGGGCTTCGTAGTCGCATTCCTGTGGCTACAAAAGTAATTTAGTCCATTACTTGAAAGGGCCGGCGCTTGGGCGCTGGCCCTTTTTGTTTCACGTGAAACATTTCTTGGTTCGGTTTGGTTTGTGTTCCACGTGAAACATTATGCTTTGAAAAAATTTGAATGTTCCACGTGAAACATGAAAATGATCCTAGCCACGCGAGCAACTTTTGCTATACTCCGGGACGAATAAATCAGAAAACTGGAGGAACGATGGCCCGCATCATCGCCGTCTCGAATCAAAAGGGTGGAGTAGGCAAAACCACGACATCTGTAAACATTGCCGCATCATTGGCCGCAGCTGAGAAAAAGGTGCTTTTAGTGGACCTTGATCCTCAAGCTAATGCTGGCAGTGGGCTAGGGATTTCCCCCGAAACCATTCAAACAAGCATGTACCAAGTCCTTGTTGATGAAGCCCCAATCAAATCCGCCATACTTCACACAGAGCTTAAATGTCTCAACCTGGCAGCCGCAAACCAAGATCTGATCGGCGCAGAAATAGAATTAGTTACAGCGATAGGCAGAGAGGTTCGCCTGAAAGACGCTCTTGCCCAGGTCGATGACATCTACGATTACATCATCATCGACTGTCCACCAGCGTTGGGAATCTTAACGGTAAATGCTCTAACGGCTGCGCACTCTGTTTTAATCCCCATGCAGTGCGAATATTATGCGATGGAGGGCCTGAGCCAGCTCTTGAAGACGGTTGGTTTAATCAAACGTCGACTAAACCCCGACCTCGAAAGAGAGGGTATTTTGTTAACGATGTATGATCGTCGCAATAACCTTTGTCACCAAGTCGAGCAGGATATTCGCACACACTTTCAAGGGGAGGTGTTTGCGACGGTGATCCCTCGTAACGTGCGCCTCTCAGAAGCGCCGTCGCACGGGAAACCAGTCATTTTGTATGATATCAATTCCACCGGAGCAATCGCCTATATGGAAGTGGCCCGTGAGCTTATTCGTCGTCAGACGGCGCGTAAGACTGAAGCCAAACAGAGCCAAAACTTTTCGCCTGAGCAAGGCCAGCCTAAGGGAGTTCAGCTATGACACAAAAAATCGACCCCCGCCTGAAAAGACCTTCGCTTGGGAAAGGCATCACATCACTTTTGGGTGAATATGATCAGGAGCCTTCTATATCAACGGTAAAATCATCTACGCCAGCCTCATCGCGGCAAGGTGCTGAAAAGACATCGACGGCCCAGGTTGTTGCCAAGGGAAGTGTTGTGGAACTTTCTCAAGATTTGATTGAAGTAAACCCACATCAGCCGCGAAGAATATTCAAAGATGAAGAACTAAAGGCGCTGGCCGCCAGCATCAAGGTTGACGGCGTCATTCAGCCTATTACTGTCACCAAAACGGAGACCCCAGGGCGCTATCTTCTAATAGCTGGTGAGCGTCGACTACGAGCGAGCCGTTTGGCTGGACTCGACAAAATTCCAGCCATTATTCGCGAGCCGATGTCCGATCAGGAACAGCTTCGGGTTGCGTTAATCGAAAATATTCAAAGACAAGATTTAAACGTGCTTGAAGAGGCGGAGGCTTACCAGTCGCTAATTAACGATTTTGGCCTAACTCAAGAGCAATGTGCTGAAAAAGTGGGCAAAGAGCGTTCTACAGTTGCAAATATTTTGCGAATCCTTCATCTGCCGAAGGAGGTTCAAGACGATCTGGTTGAGAGCCGTCTAACTATGGGCCATGGTCGAGCGTTGCTATCGATTGATGATAGAAAGCTGATTTTAAGAGCCAGAGATATTATTATTAAAAAATCTTTAAATGTTCGTCAAACTGAGCAGTTAGTTAAAAATTATAAAACAAACCAGCAAACGCCTGGCGGTAGAACAGGAAAAGATGCTGCGGATCTCGAATATCTTGCGGATAGCCTTCGCGGAACCCTCAAGACAAAGGTAAAAATTTCCGGAAATGCGGCCAAAGGTAAGATTGAAATCTCCTATTTCTCTGCCTCCGAGCTAGAGCGCTTGTTGGCCGTCTTTGGTCACAAGATGAATTGATCATCACTTGTCGGGAAACTCTATATCCCCCGATAAATCACTGTTGCCGCAATGGAAAATCTAAGCTATCTCTGCCGCTTGTCGATTTGATGATAGCTTAGATTTTTTCTCAATTAGCAGGTAGAGACTCATGGCTCAATTGAACCTCACCCCAGACCCGATAGTTATTGGCGCTCAGGCAGCAATTTTTTTAGCTAACATGATCGTCGTAAAAAAATTAATTCTTGAACCCTACCTAACGGTCAGAAGCCGCAGAGAAGCATCGACTGGTGGAAGTCAGGACGAAGCACAAGCTCTTCTGAAGGAGGCCGATGCTCTCGGCGACAAAATCACAAGCCGCATGCGCGCAGCTCACAAAGACGCAGCAACAACTCGAGAAAAAATTAAAAGCGACGCCATGACAAAACGTGCGGCACTGTTGGCGCAAGCAGATAGCGAAGCCAAAAAGGAGCAGGCTCGGATTCTTTCTGAAATCGAAACAAATCTGAAAGAAGAGCGTTCAAGAAAGGACGCAACCATTAAGGAAATCGCCGAAAGCTTCTTTGCACAGGTTACCCATTGATTTGAACGGGTCATCTGTTTGATGACTATTGTTGATATGTGGAGTTTAAATTGGAACATCATCTAGATCTAACCAGCGCTGTTTTGATTCCTTACTTTAATTTCGCCGTATTTCTTGCGGCGGCCGTTTATCTTTTTAGAAAACCATTGGCGGCAATGGCGCAGTCAAAGCGCGACAACTACCTCAAAGCATCAAAGGCCGCTGCTGCGGCTCTTGAAGAGGCAAAAAATACATTTGCTGAAACTAAATCTCGTTTTGACGCGCTTGAAGACGAATTGAGATCATTCGCCGCACAAAGTGAAAAGGCCGCGCATGAAGAATCAAAACGATTGTTAGAAGATGCGGAGAAGTTCGTCCGCCATCTTCGTGATGAGACCAGCCGATTGGCCGTTGATGCAATCGATCGCGCCAGGCGAGAGCTTCGTCATGAGATTGTATTGGCCGCAAAGCAACAGGCCGAAGAAAAAATTCAGAAAGAACTAGACTCGTCCTCAAAAGACAAAATTCTTAAGTCCAAAATTTCCGAAACGTCTCACATGACGCTACCTCAGTAACGCAGACAAAGGCCAAGCTCCGGAGAACAATATGAGCTCAAGTTTTATTGCAAATCGATACGCGAAAGCTCTTTTGAGCATATCAGACAAAGAAGATGCGCTTGCTGACAAGGCCGTGACATTTCTTTCTCTCTGCGACGAGCTTTTCGCTGAGACTGAAACGAAAAAAGTTTTGAAAAGTCCCGTCATGCCCTCGGACCTTAAAAAAGCCGTCTTGGCGTATGCCGCAGATAAGGCTAAAGCACCTGCTGAGTTCACCAATTTCGTAAATCAAGTGGTGGACGCTGGTCGCACGGCTTACATTCCGCAAATTTCCAAGGCATACCGCGAAATGCTTGCAGCCAAGCGCGGTTTTGCAGGGGCAACCGCTGTTACGGCTGAACCGATGTCGGATTCCGCAAAAAAGGAGCTAACAGCAGCCCTCGAAAAGCTCTTCTCCAAAAAAATCACATTGGATAACGAAGTGAACAAAGAAGTTCTTGGCGGTGTCGTTGTACATTTGGGCAATTACACTATCGATCTGAGTTTGAAAAATCGTTTGAATTCTGTCGCCGAATTTGCGCAGCGTTAAGAAAGGACAATGAGGCACTATGGATAAGATTAGAGTTGAGGAAGTAAGCAGGATTATCAGTGACCGTATCAAAAACTTTGGCCAAAAGGCTGAGTTGATTGAAACTGGAACCGTATTAACCGTGGGTGACGGGATTGCCCGCGTTTATGGTTTGGAGGGCGTAAAGTCCGGAGAGCTTGTAGAATTCCAAAACGGCGTTCGTGGCGTAGTTTTGAACCTTGAAGAAGACAACGTCGGTGTTGCCGTTCTCGGAAAAACAGACGAAATTCAAGAAGGCCACAGCGTAAAGCGTCTTAATGAAATTAACGCGGTCCCAGTTGGTCGCGGTCTTTTGGGTCGCGTTGTAGATGCGCTCGGCAATCCCATAGATGGGCAAGGCCCCATCAAGTCCGATGAGCGTGGTAAAGTCGAAGTTAAGGCGCCCGGCATTATTGCTCGTAAGTCCGTTCACGAACCTCTGCAAACAGGTATCAAAGCTATTGATGCGATGGTGCCAATTGGTCGCGGCCAGCGCGAGCTCATCATTGGTGACCGTCAGACCGGCAAGACCGCCGTTACGATCGATACGATCATCAATCAAAAGGGCAAGGGTGTTGTTTGTGTTTATGTTGCCATTGGTCAAAAAGCCTCTACGGTTGCGCAGGTTGTAGACAAGCTTAAAAAGGCCGGCGCTATGGATTACACCATCGTCGTTGCAGCGACTGCACTCGATCCTGCTCCAATGCAGTTCCTTGCTCCATACTCCGGTTGCCGTATGGCTGAATATTTCCGCGACAAGGGTGAGCATGCCGTTATCTTCTACGATGACTTGTCAAAACAAGCGGCAGCCTACCGCGAACTATCGCTTCTTCTAAGACGTCCTCCAGGACGCGAAGCCTATCCAGGAGACGTCTTCTATCTTCACAGCCGCCTTTTGGAGCGCGCTTGTAAGCTGAACGATGATCTGGGTGGAGGATCGATTACGGCGTTCCCTGTAATTGAAACTCAAGCAGGTGACATTTCGGCCTATATTCCTACAAACGTAATTTCGATCACTGACGGACAGATATTCCTCGAAGCCGACTTATTCTTCTCCGGAATTCGCCCAGCCATTAACGCGGGCCTTTCTGTAAGCCGGGTAGGGGGTTCTGCGCAGGTGCCAGCAATGAAGTCGGTTGCCGGTAACCTTCGTCTTGAGCTTGCACAGTATCGCGAACTAGCTGCGTTTGCGCAGTTTGGTTCTGACCTTGACGCCGCAACACAGAGAGCGCTCTCCCGCGGCGCGCGCCTTGTAGAAATTCTAAAGCAGGGTCAGTACGTCCCAATGCACGTCGGACTTCAAGTCGCAATTATATATGCCGCTACGAAGGGCTATCTAGACAACGTCGAAGTTTCTCAGGTTTTGGCTTTTGAAAAAGGTTTGGCTGAGCATCTAAATGCGAAGTACGCCCCTGTTCTAGCGAAAATCGAACAAAGGGCAAAACTTGCCGATGTTGAGGGCGATCTCAAAAAAGCAATCGAAGAGTTCTCGAAAGGATTCAAAGTAAATGCCTAGTCTAAAGGACATTAAGCGTCGAATCGTCAGCGTGAAAAACACGCAGAAGATTACGCACGCGATGAAGCTGGTGTCAGCGGCCAAATTTGCGAGAGCAAATCATGCTGTCATCGCCGCTCGTCCATACGGCGATGGATTCGAGGATATGGTGGAAAAGGTCGTCGCGGCAGCTGGCGACGTTCCGTCGCGCCTAACCGAAACGAGAGGCCAGCATAAAAAAGAACTATTGGTTTTAGTGGCCACTGACCGAGGTCTTTGTGGAAGCTTAAACTCAGCACTTTTTAAAGTAACGAATCGTTACATTAAAGAGCGCCAGGAGCAGGGCGTTAAATTTGACGTCATGGCTTGGGGACGACGCTCAGGCATGTTCTGCCGTAAAGTGCGCTGGAGTCTGCTTGGTGAACGCGAAAAAGTAACAGAGAAGCCTCGTTACGATGTCGCTCTGGACCTTGCTAACGAGGTTGTTACAACGTATCTCGATGGCACTTACGACGCAGTGCACGTTGCGTTTGTTGAGTTTAAGAGCGCCCTTAGTCAGGTTCCTGTTATCAAACAAGTACTGCCTGTAACGCCAAAGGCCAGTGCTGCAAATGATGTGGGATCCAATATTATTGTGGAGCCAGTTGCTGAGAAGCTGCTTGAGCCTCTTTTGCAAAAACTCGTTGTTTCAAGAATGTTCCGTATTCTGTTGGAATCAGCGGCCAGCGAACATGGCGCGCGCATGACGGCTATGGATTCGGCGACTAAAAACGCAAAAGAAGTGATTCGAAAACTGACCTTGCAGTATAACCGTGGACGTCAGGCGGCAATTACCAAGGAGCTGATCGAGATCACAAGCGGTGCTGACGCATTGTAGAAACAGTGAAAATTAAATTTAATTTTGAAAAACTTTAAAACAAATATCTCCCAGAGGAGACGGAAATGACAACAGCAACAGGAAAAATCGTACAAGTTATGGGCCCAGTCGTAGACGTGGAGTTTCCGCAAGGCCATCTTCCCGCGATCTATAACGCCCTAAAGCTTACAAACAAGGAAATTAACGACAAACAAGATAACCTTGTACTCGAGGTCGCTCAGCATCTTGGTGAAAACGTCGTGCGTACCATCGCTATGGATACGACAGATGGCTTGGCACGAGGCGTCGCAGTAAAAGATTCTGGCGAGCAAATTACAACACCAGTTGGCCGTGAGGTTTTAGGACGTATTCTTAACGTAATCGGTGATCCTGTTGATGAAGCCGGCAGTGTTACAGCTAAAAAACGTTACCCAATTCACCGCTCCGCACCAAAATTTACAAATCTTTCAACCTCGATTGAGATTTTGGAAACAGGCATTAAGGTCGTAGACCTTATTGCACCCTACGCGAAGGGCGGAAAGATTGGATTGTTTGGCGGTGCGGGAGTGGGCAAGACGGTATTGATTATGGAGCTTATCAACAACATCGCAACGCAGCACGGTGGTTTCTCCGTATTTGCAGGCGTGGGTGAGCGTACGCGTGAAGGTAACGACCTTTATCACGAAATGAAAGAATCGGGCGTTTTGTCAAAAACAGCTCTAGTTTACGGTCAGATGAACGAGCCACCAGGAGCGCGCGCTCGTGTTGCTCTAACGGGGCTGTCGATCGCAGAATATTTCCGTGATGAAGAAAATCAGGACGTGTTGCTGTTCGTAGACAACATCTTCCGCTTTACACAGGCCGGCTCTGAAGTGTCCGCTCTTCTTGGGCGTATTCCGTCGGCGGTAGGTTATCAGCCAACGCTTGCCAGCGAGATGGGCGAGCTACAAGAGCGCATTACGACGACAAAAAACGGTTCTATTACATCTGTTCAGGCCATCTACGTTCCGGCCGACGACTATACAGATCCAGCTCCTGCGACAACATTTGCGCACTTGGACGCATCCACAAACCTTGAGCGAAAAATTGCAGAGCTTGGAATTTACCCGGCCGTTGACCCTCTTGCATCAAGCTCCAAAATTCTTGACCCGCAGGTTGTTGGAACTGAGCACTATACGGTTGCTCGTAAAGTTCAGTCTATTTTGCAGCGTTACAAGGATCTTCAGGACATCATCGCTATTCTTGGTATGGATGAATTGTCTGACGAGGACAAACTGACGGTTTCTAGAGCTCGTAAAATTCAACGCTTCTTCAGCCAGCCTTTCACCGTTGCCGAGCAGTTTACTGGCAACAAAGGTAAATACGTAAAACTCGCGGATACCATCAAAGGCTTCAAGATGATCTGCGAGGGCCAAGCGGACGAAATTCCTGAGCAAGCGTTCCTTTACGTCGGCACCATTGAAGAGGCGTTCGAAAAAGCCGCAGCGATGAAGTAACACGAAGTGAGCCCCCGCTAAAATAGCGGGGTGCTTGACTAAGCTAGGAGCTATTAGATGCTACAAAGCGAATTACAAGTCAGGGTTCTTTCTCCTGAGCGAATCATTTTCCGCGGACCTGCGAGGGCGCTGGGACTTCCTGGTGAGCTTGGCTACATGACGCTACTGCCTGGGCACACGCCCATGGTTGCCGAGCTGGGCATAGGAACCCTCGTTTTAGAGAGTGGCTCAACATCTGCAGAAAAGCTTTTCGTGTCCGGTGGTTTTGTCGATGTTTCACGTGACGCAGTGACGGTTTTGGCAAACGTGATCGAAAAGCCAACGGAAATAAATGTGGATCGTGCAAAAAAAGCTCTCATAAAAGCGGAGGAGCAACTGCTTCAGGCAAAATCTGGGGGAGTTGACGTGCCGCGTGCACTAAGCGCAAAGAAGCGTGCTGAGCACCGTCTTGAAATCGCTGGCGCTACGAAAGCGTTGCATTAACTAGGTTTTTTAATGACTACATCGTTGCCGACAGATGTGGAGCGTGTTGGTCGTCCACAGATTGTCTGGGATGGTCTCGGTTTGGCACATCCCAACAGCGGCGTTGGCGTTTATGGTCGCAATCTATGTAGTTCTTTGAATGAGCTTGGTTGCCAGCCAAGTATTCTTGCGTTTACTGATGAAGCGATCGAATTTACTGCTGAGGAGCAAAGGATAAAAATCCAAGCTCGCCAAGGCACTTTTTTTTCAAAATTGGAACGACTCAAGCCATTTTATCCAAGCGTGACATACGCGGCCGCCAAAGAAAGATGGAATAATCAAAGCGTTATTTTTCACGGCCTAAGCAACATCAATCTACCAGTCTTCGCCCGTAAACGAACTGGTGACCGTTTTGTCGTAACAGTCCATGACTTAACACCTCTTAATCTTGAAGAAATCACTCCGCTCTATCTTCAATACCTAACGTTGTTACCAGGCGTGATTAAACGAGCTGATAAGATTCTAACCCCATCGCAATGGACAAAAATTCAGATTCTTGAGCGTTACGGAATCGGCGTTAGTGAAAAAATTGAAATTTTAGGCTACGGCACAACGCCCTCACAGACCCCAATGAAAGAATGGTCTGCACGTTCTATTGACGGGCTTACGATTTCGCGAGGTGAAGGATATAAGCGTCTTCATTTTATCTCGGAGATAGCATCCGCACTAAGTCACAGATCTTTCACCGTTGTTACAGATGCTCTTGGCGCAAAATCATTGCAAAATTCTCCGCGAAATTTGACTGTTCTGCAAAACGTTTCAAACGTTGAACTAGAAGAGCTTTATTCGAACTCAAAAATATTAATTCACCCGTCACTTTATGAAGGGTGGTGCCTGCCAGCCTCTGACGCTTTAGCTCGGGGCCTCATATTGCTTTACTGCAGGGGATCTGGGATTGATGAGGTGGCGGGATATGGAAAAAAACAAGTAAAAGCCATGAAGCCAGATTCCCCGGTGGATGAGTGGATTAGTGCGTTCGATGCCCTTGTGGGCAAGGCCCCAACGGGATTGGATCAACTGCGGCTTCCCAGCTGGTTGGAAATAGCTCAAAAAACTCTCAAGATTTATGACTCCTTGCTATAATAGTCCAAGCAATTAGTAGCGTTAAATGCTGATTGGGGAGGCTTAGGTCATGACAAGTTCGTCGTCTAATCGTAGAACCGCATTCATAACCGGTTCCGCAGGACAGATTGGTCAAAAAATTTCTGAACATTTATCTAGCCAAGGTAAACACGCCATTGGCCTTTATAGAAATCAGCTGCCCAAAGCGCTAAATAATTTTCTTCCGCTTTGCGGGGATCTGTTACAACCGGACAGCGCCATGGCTGCGCTAAAGTCCACCGATACCGTGATCCATCTCGCTTGGCAGGGTGATGTCTTGGGAGCGCCAAGCCTTCATGGCCATTATCCTTCAGATGCTCAGATTCAGGTTTCCTCGAATGTCGTCATGACACAAAATCTTGTACGGGCCATGGAACGGTCTAACGCGAGGAAAATAGTTTTCTTAAGCTGGGTTGGTGTCGATCGAAGTGCTAATAGCACAGTGCTTAGAGAGAAATACTGGGCTGAAAATATTATTTTAAATTCTTCAATTCCAGAAAAGATCATTATTCGTGCAGGTGTCATCAGCGGTGGGCTCTCTGACAGCGGGTTTATCAAGGCTGCAGCCTCACTTGCAAAGATGCCCTTGATATTGCCTCTTCCGCAAAAGCTTGGCGGCGTGGTGCTCACGACGGTTCAAGACATTTTACTGGCTGTTGATGATGCGTTAAAAATTAAGGATAGCGGCTCATACTGCCGGATCATAGATTTGACCTCGACGGAGCCATTAAGCGGCGCTGCCATAATCTCTGCAATGGAATCAAAAATATGGGGTAAACGAAGACTAACCATTGGCGGCTCCATTGGAGACATCCTCTTTCGTTGGGCTGAGTCAAGATTTGGTGCTGCAAAGTCTTCAGAGCCACGCCTTTCTGACTATTTTAATGCTGGAACAGTAGAAAAAAAACCGCCAGTCGAGGGCGTGCCTCCGGTCGTATTTGGCCAAGAGCGCGGGCAGAAAATGACTCCGGTAAACGCTCTTTAAAAGACTGTATTCCCTGTAAATGAATAAGCCCCCAAGGGTTGATCTCCCTTGGGGGCTTTATGCTCGGTCGTCTTTCTAGAACTTAGCTGCCCTGACGCGCATCAGATCCATAGCGCAAGAAAGCTGGAAGATCCAGGTCATCCATGTCTAGCTCTTGCTGCTCTGAGGCTCCTGCAACCGCATTCGTCTCGGCCTTTACTTGACTCATTTTTCCAGCGAGAGCCAACGCTTCGTCAATTCGGCGATCGATCTCGTTGGATACGAGCTCAGGGTTTGGAGCATCAAACTCCCAAGGCGCTTCTGATGCCGCGAGTGTCGCCCCAGCGCGCTCTTCGCGGAGCTCACTAGACCACATTTCAAATTCTTGCTCAACGCCCTCATTATTGGCCTCAATCGATGGCGAGGTTGTATCGTCTGCAAAAACAAGCTCAGCAACGGTCTTGGTTGGTTGCGTTACAGGTGTGGAAGGAGCAAAAACAGGCGTTCCAGGGGCCTCTGATCGTGAAATTTCAAGTTCAGCCAGCTCATCTGACATGTCTGGATGGCTAAAGCCCTGTTCTTCTAAAGTCCACTGCGCAAGAGCGGCAGCTTCCAAAGCAGCATCGATGGGTTTTGCCGTGATTTCACTAGGAGTTTCGATGACTGGAACGACTGGAGCGCTCACTACGGGTACCTGTGGGGTGGTGTGGGCTGGTCGCTGAATGTGCGAAACATCGACACGCACCGTTTGCACTGGAGCAACAACTTGCGGCGCAATAGCCTCTTGAGTCACGACCGCAGGTGGCGGCGTCAAGATTGTGCGAGGAGCAGTTACTTGGGGCGTCGGCGCAGCCTTCGGTGTGACAATTGAAGGAGACGTCAGCCGTGGCGGGCTTACCAGTCTCTGTGGGACTGGTGTGGTGTGTCCTATCACTCGCGGCGAGTTGGAGGAGGCAAGGCTTCTAGTGGTGAGGCCTGCGCTGTCATCAACAGGCAATCCCTCTTCAACGGGAAACCCTGTTGCAATAACTGTAATGCGAATTTCGTCACCCAACGTTTCGTCGATGACGGCTCCAAATATGATATTTGCGTCTTCATGGGCCGCTTCCTGGATGACCATACAAGCGTTATTTACTTCCATGATAGAAACGTTTGTTCCTGCCGTGATGTTGATCAGGATGCCAGTGGCGCCCTCAATATCTACGTCCTCAAGAAGGGGTGACGATATAGCCTGCTTTGCTGCTGACAGGGCTCGCTCAGTCCCAGAGCCGTAACCAATCCCCATAAGGGCGTGACCCATGCTGCTCATCACTGTCTTAACGTCTGCAAAATCGACGTTAATTAAGCCAGGCGTATTGATAATGTCACTAATGCCGCGCACTGCATTTACAAGAACATTGTCAGCGAGTTTAAATGCGTCGAGCATGCTTAAGTCAGGAGTTGCTACCTGAAGAAGTCTTTGGTTGGGAATTGTAATCAGCGTGTCGACACACTCGCGAAGTCTAGCAACGCCTTGCTCAGCATGCTTGCGACGTCTTTTTCCTTCGAAAGCAAAAGGCTTTGTTACGACGGCAACTGTCAAAGCGCCGAGCTCTCTAGCGATTTGAGCGACAACAGCTGCAGCTCCGGTTCCTGTGCCACCACCCATACCAGCTGTGATAAATACCATGTCGGCATCACTTAAATAATCTTGCAGCTCCATGCGGTCTTCCAGAGCGGCGTCACGTCCAATATCTGGATCTGCGCCGGCTCCAAGGCCCTTTGTCAGGTCTTTACCAAGTTGAATTTTATGAGGAGCAAGAGATGCCTTGAGTGCTTGAGCGTCAGTGTTTGCTACGATAAAATCAACGCCTTCAAGACCAGAGCGAATCATTGTGTTGACAGCGTTTCCGCCACCTCCGCCGACGCCAATTACCTTTATTTTTGCTCCAAAAGCATTGAATGACATGGTCAGCCTCCTTGCAGGCGTTAATCTCTAAGTGGTCCTAAGATTAACAACCGTCCGATTAGTAAACAGATAAAACAAAATATAAGTAAAATTATAAGGACTGCTGAAACAGCGTGTCAACTTTTTGACTGTAAATGATTACTTTTAAAAAAGCTTATCTCGACAACTCAGATAGCCATGTCCACAAAGGTCTCAGTTTCGCGAGCGGACCAGATTCGCGTTCGAATCGTCGAACCGCCTCTTCCTCGTGTCTGAATCTCGCGTGAGCAAGAATTGCAAGCCAGCTTGAGTCAATACGGGTGGAGTTCGTTGTCACCTTCATATCCAGAAAGGCTGCTGCCGATTTATTTGAAAGATTGCAGATAAACGGAGATGGAACGCCCATGGCTTTTTCCGAAAAACTCGAAAAACCTGGAAGCTGGGAGCCGCCTCCGCAGAACATAAGCCCACCATCAAGTGCTTTCGCGTAAATGGCAAAATGCTTAAGACTAAGAGCGAAAAGCTCGGCGACCCGCGGGCGAATGAACTTTGAAAAATTTGAACCGCCGTTCTCCAGGGAGACACCAACCTGCCTCTTGGTCAACTCGGCCTCGGCGGTCTCCACACCAAGACCGACGGCAAGATCCTTGGTAATGTGGTGACTTCCAGCTCCGACAGAGAAAACTTGTTGCGCCGACCCACCGATAATCATCACGCCAGATGTCGTGCTGTGCCCGACGTCAATCAAAACAGCATTTTCAATCCCAGGCCGCAGGGCAAATACAGCCCTAAACAGTCCAAAAAAACCAGATCGAAATTCTGAGACCTCAAGGCCAACGGAGTTCATACAAGAAATAATATCTGCCAGTAGGGTTTTTGGGTGGGTCGCAAGTAGAGCTTGAGCTCGCAGATTGCGGCCTTGATGTCCAAACGATAAGGGGTCAATGCTCTTTTGATCAAGCCAAGCCTGAGTTAAAAGAACGTCGACAACTTCGTCAAGCTCGCTTGAGCAAGAGTCAATAGCGGCGTCATGCAAGCTTTGATAGTCCGTAGATCTATAGTGTCCGCTACAACGGTGTTCTATAGTCCTTCGGATGATGCGTGTGTGGAGCGTGGGCACAGAAACGATGACGCGCAGGCCATCCCCGGAGATATTGGCTGATTTCAAAAGCTGGCTGATCGACGTAGAGAAAGCTGATGGGTCGATTATTTTTCCTTTGGCTAAACCAAGGCAAGGTGCCTCATAAGCTGACGCCTCTAACTCGTCACTATTTGTGACGAGCATGCGTAGTGTCCCGTGCCCGATGTCAATAAAGGCCAAGCGCTTGTCTTTTCTTGAAAGCCGGCCTGTCATAGCTTTTTTTCCTTAATAAAGGCTTTGCCTTCATAGTCGAGCTCGATGCGCGCAGCCACCGAACCATCCTTCTTTAAGTTTTCGAGAATTCCTCGTAGTTTTTTCAATTTGTAATCGAATGGCTTGATTCCCAGAACGACCTCCGTTCCGTCGGCAAGCGTAATGGAGTATCCGCGAAATTTCTGAAAATTAATTTGACGCAGCTCAATCATCGACTCATTTGATTTCTGCCAGACCTCTAAAGCATCCGCAAGATGACGGCGCTCCTCGGTCGTTGTAACAACGCGCATGGAATCATCGATGGTTGGATTTTGTCTTTGATCGAATACGCCAGTCACGATAACCGCTGGGCTTGCGCCAGAGGGGTTTCCAGTGCTATCTGCGCTGTCTCCAAAGACAGTTGCATCCAAGGATAAATATCTGGTCTTTGCGCCTGTATTAACTAAAAGCACGGGGCGCCGAAGTTGGGCCGAGAGTATAACCGTGTCTGCAACCGGACGAATGACTCTTACATGATCAACCATTCCTAGGGATTCAACAAGCTTGGAGAGCTTTTTTAACTCACCAGAGGCACCAGTTTTTAAAGCTCTGCCAGCAACCTTGTATACTTCCTTTTTTACGTCTTCGGGCAAGGGTACGCCACCGTCAGAAACAACTTCAATTTTCCATTCGGTTGGCGAAAGGACGATCAGGGAGTTTACATAGGAAATAACACCATTAATCTTGTCAATCACTCTGATTGAAAGTGCGGCAATAACAACAACAAACAGCACAGCGAGCAAAGACTTTGCTCCGAGTGACCATGAGAAGGACGTGTCAAGGAGGCCTTTTTTTCCAGTATTTTTAGAAATACGTTGTTTTTCGAGAACCGATCGTTTCTTTCCGCTCTTACGCTTTAGAAAACGAATCATATGGTTCCTCTCAAAAGTTATTATCTAGAGATTCAAGGATAGAAGCCTCGCGACTTTCCATATATCGCCGGCCCCAATCGTAACTACGACGTCATTGTTTGGGTCTAACATTGATTTTAT
Organism: Oligoflexales bacterium; assembly: GCA_044236265.1. GTDB lineage: Bacteria > Bdellovibrionota_B > Oligoflexia > Oligoflexales > RGVZ01 > CAMDKS01. The sequence continues at coordinate 40,915 of JBIIGV010000002.1, read as the reverse complement.
CAATTCGGCGCAGCCTTTAAAAGTCGACTCAGAAAAAGTTTCGGCCCCTGAAACTCTGGCAATGTCTGAGGCGATGCGGGAGGCCTCAAACCCCTTTATGGGCGCCTCGCCAGATGCGTAAACGGGCAGAACTACAACAACAATGTCTCTACCCTTGAAGGATGCAATAAATTCACCGTAGAGACTTGAAATTCTAGAAAATCTATGTGGCTGAAAGCAGGCGATAATTCTGCGCCCTGGGAAGGCCTCTTCTAGACCCTTTATGCAACTTTGAATTTTCTGGGGATTATGGGCGTAATCATCGAATATAATTGCATTTGAGCTGCCTGGATATCGTTGAAGCCTACGCTGGACACCTGGAAAGTTGCCGAGAGCGCTAGCAAGCTTGGGGAGAGAGTGTCCGATAGTAAGTCCGACCCCAATAGCTGCCAGTGCGTTTGACGTATTGTGTTTGCCGGGTAGTGGCAATGTAAGTTCAGCGCGTTCTTCCTTAAAACTTATAGACGATCTGGCCGACAAGCCTGAGACACGGTAGTTTTCGGCCTGCAAGTCTGCTTCGTTCGAAAGCCCATAGGATATTTTGAAGCCCCTGTAGTCAGCAGCCGCTACTGCGGTTGAGCCATGATCAGCAGAGAAGACAATGCCTCCTCGAGTGCTGGTCTGGCCTAAATATTTCTTGAAAGCTTCGTTAAGCCTATCAACCGTTTGGTAGTAGTCCATATGATCGGCATCAATATTGGTAACAACGGAAACATGTGTTTCGTAGCGCAAAAAGGACCCGTCCGACTCATCAGCCTCAATGACTAACCAAGGACCAGAGCCGATGCGAACGGAATCTTCTCCTGAAGCAAATGGCGCTCCGATTATCCATGAGGGTTCATCGCCGATCTGCTTCAAAACATGCGCCACCATTGCAGATGTCGTTGATTTTCCATGGGTACCCGCGACCGCAATGGTCTGATAAAACTTACAAATAATAGCTAGTAACTCGCTTCGATGAAGCGTGCGTTTATCCGAAGTTTTAGCTGTCACAAAAGCAGGATGACTAGGACCGATAGCGCTAGAATAAACGATCGTTTTTGCCAACAGCTGCCGCTGTTGATCCTCAGGTGATCCTTCAACATGTAATGGAAAACTAGCCTTAATACCGTCAGCTTTGGAGTCACTTCCAGAAACTTGAATGCCGAGGCCCGCTACAAACTCGGCGAGAGGCCTCATGCCACTACCCGCAGCACCAATAAAATGAATTGGCGAAATAGATGCCAATTCTACCTTAAGATCGTCGTTTTTGTTCGTCATGATCTTCGATCGTCAGTCGCCACAAAAGAGCGGTCGCCACGAGACTCATCAAAAGACTGCTTGCTCCACTACTGATAAATGGAAGCGGAATTCCCTTTGTAGGTAGCATTCCCATCGCGACGCACATGTTAATTGCCCCCTGAAAACCGATCATGGAGGTGAGCCCGAACGCAAGGTACATCCTAAACGGGTGGGTCTGCAAGAAGGCAATACGAAAGCCAAGAAAGCAGTAGTACGCAAACGCAAGGCAAATGAAAGTCACTCCGAGAAATCCAAGCTCCTCTGCCAGCACGGCCAAAATAAAGTCCGTGTGAGCTTCCGGAAGGAAGAAAAGCTTCTGCCGACTTTCTCCTAGTCCTGACCCCATAAGCCCGCCATTTTGAAATGCCAAGTACGACTGAATAATTTGAAATCCACCGCCTTTGATTTGAGCCCAAGGATCCAAAAAACTTGTGAGACGCGCTAGACGGTAAGGCGCAACTAAAATAGCAGCAACGACTGCGGCCAGAGCCGCAAAAAAAGCACCGATAATGAGCCGAAAATCTAATCCCGCGACAAAAAGCATTCCAACCATGACGGTGCCCATCAGAACTGTAGAGCCGAAGTCTGGTTGTTTCATCATGAATAGAGCAAACAGACAAAACACAAAAACATTAGGCAAAACGCCAGACTTGAATGAATTTATATTGAAACCTTTTCGCGAAAGATTTTTAGCTAAGAAAAAAACCAGGGCTAATTTGGCACATTCTGATGTTTGAAATCGAAAGCCGGCCAGTGAGATCCATCGGGCCGCACCACCGCCGGTCTTATAAACACCGGGTACAAAAATTAATGCTAACAAAATAAGTGAACCCACTAGCAAAGGAAGCGTCATGCGCTCTATGAATCGCATAGGCACTTTTGCGATTAAAGCTACTGACGCAAATCCAGCCAGCGCAACGGCTCCTTGCTTGCGAATGAAGAAAAACGCATCATTAAACTGCTGTTCGCCCTTCAGAGCACTGGCCGCATAGACCATGATCAATCCAGACATAACGAGCAAAAGAGTGGTGGCAAATAGAAGTTGTCCGGCGCTTTGAAGTTTATTCACTTCGCAAGTGGCTGAGCTTGGTTTGGCTACACTAGTCATACTTGGCAACTCCTTCTGCTATTATACAGAATTCTCTATACAAGTGCATGGTCTGCGACCATTTGTGTAAAGACAGCGCCGCGATGTTCGAAGTTTCTAAATTCGTCAAAACTGGCACAGCCGGGACTAAAGATGACGTCAAGATTATGATGTTTCGCAAGATCTAGTGCGCGCAAGACGGCCGGGGCCATTTTGTCAAATGATTCGACAGGAACCCCGCTTGGGGACTGATCAGCGATGATTCGACCGGAGTGTCCGAATGTAATCAAGGTGGCGATCTTATCCTTAACCTGGCTAAGGTCATCGTATGGCTCACCCTTTCCTTGGCCACCCATCATAAGAATAACTGGGCGTTTTGCCATGCTCATGGCGGCCAAGGTACTCTCTAAATTTGTCGATTTACTGTCGTTTATGATTGATCGCCGACCATCTTCAAAAACAACCTCGCATCGATATGGCAATCCCTTGTATTGACGCAAAATTGGCATGAGCTCTTGTGGTGAAAGACCCATTACGTGGCTTGCTAGAATGACTGCTGCGAAAGCATTAAACTGGTTGTGCTCTCCCAGGATTCCTAGATGGTTAAATTGAAGTTGCCACCCACCAAACTCCAATTGTCCGCCGATGATTTCCGCAAATTCGCAACCGGCTGGAGCAGCGATGATGGCGTTATTTTTGCGGACAATAATTGTACGGCAGTTGGGCCAAAGAGAGCCCTCTCGGAGCGCAAATTCTGCAACATCTTGCGCCAACACCAGTACGGATGATGGCTCTAACCACTTTGTAAGTCGCCACTTGGCAGCGAAATAGCCGGACATGGTCTTGTGTCTTGTAAGATGGTCTGCCGAAAAGCTTGTGATCGCAGCCGCGCTTGTTGGCCAGACAGAGCTTCCATCTAGCTGGTAACTTGATAGTTCCAACACGCAGACGTGGCGGTCAGACTTTTTCCAAATAGGAATCGATGATGGTGGTATACCGATATTGCCACAGGCATCGGCATCGACTCCTTTACTGCGCAAAATAAATTCGATCATAGAGACAGTCGTCGACTTGCCATTTGTTCCAGTGACCCCGATGATTGACCCCCGGTAGCGGTCAAGGCCCAAGTCGATTTCAGAAATTATTTCCTTACTGTTTTGAGCAGCCGCCATCAGTATCGGATGTTCTCTTGAAAAGCCTGGACTGCTAACAACAAAATCGACTTTAGACCACGGGACATCTTCAGCCGTGACTACTGACGTTAAGTCTTTGAGATACTCAGGAATCTGAATTGGTTTATCGTCGTAAAGATAAACCTTCTCCTTAGCCTGACTAAGCAACTTTGCCGCGGCGAAACCGGTGACTCCTGCTCCCACCACAAGCCACGCCTTTGACTCTTCAAGAACAGTTAGCGCCTCTTTTTGATCGCTGAAAGGAAACGATTTTGAGCCGATGATCTGGTATGGTTCATGCCCTTTCCCAGCAATCAAAATTGGTGTTTGTGCTGTGCATCCAGCAATGGATTGTCTTATGGCAACTCTGCGGTCGATAATGGAGTCGACGTTAGACTTGTCCACTATACCTGCCAAAATGTCCTCAATGATCGTTGCCGGATTCTCAGATCTTGGGTTGTCGCTAGTGATGGTGACTTTTGATGATAATCTTGCAGCTATGTCACCCATGATCGGGCGCTTGGTTTTGTCCCGTTCACCTCCGCATCCGAAAACGGTAATGATCGACTTTGGAGTAGAAGATAGGTTGGCAATACTTTTTTCAAGAGCGTCAGGCGTGTGCGCATAATCTACGTAAACAGATGGCCGCCATGGTTTTTGCGACGTCCGTACAAGCTCTAAGCGCCCTGGAACTGGTTTTATTTGAGACTGGCCGATTCTTTGACTAATGATCGAAAGCTTTGAATTAAGTAATTGTGTCGCGAGTATCAAGCCGGCTGAGAAGTTTTCACAAAAAACATCGCCCACCATTGGCAATGTAAGAGTGCTTGACATGTCTTCAGTGCTTTCGACTACTACGCGCGAAAAACCTTGTTTAAAATTGGAATCAGAGCGCACACGAAAGTTTGCGTACGTTGAATGATGGCCATAAGAAAGATAGCCGTGCGGCAACCGAGCCATCTCCATTTTAGCTGCTGGCCATTCGAGAACCTTTTGGTGGACTAGAGGGATGCCGCCATCTTTGAGATGCCTAGAAAAAAGCAAAAGTTTAGCGGTCAGGTACTCATCCATAGACGAATGAAAATCGAGATGGTCCTGACTAAAACTGGTAAAGGCGCAGGCATCGAACATGATCGGCCAAACCTTACCTTGCGCCAAGCTATGACTGGATACCTCCATCACCACGTGCGTTAAGCCTTTTGTGACAAATGACGAAAGCATTGGATACAACACATCCGGGTCCGGTGTTGTGTGCGCGCTTTCTATGTGCTCTTCGCCAGCAAAAAACCCAAGGGTTCCGATGCTTCCTGATTTTATCCCAAGTCCCGTAAAGATTTCCCGAAGCAACCATGTCGTACTTGTTTTGCCGTTTGTTCCAGTAATCCCAACCATAATGAGTTCATTGGCGGGGTGATCTGCGAAGAAAGATGCCAATGTGGCCCAGGCTCCGCGCGTAGATTTAACTTTTATAATGCTCGCATTAGCAAGCGTTGTAACGTCGACTGCTCTTTCAACAATCAAAAGGGTGGAAGTTTCTGCGACGTCTTGAAGTAGGGCATGGCCGTCGTTTTTCGCGCCTTTTATGGCGCAGAAAATGTCATCCTTTGTAACGCGTCGGGAGTCTGCGGCTACACCCGAATAAAGCGGTCGCCCGCCCACTTTGGATAGAATTTCTGGCTCAAGGCCGACACTATCAAGCTCACGAAAAATTTGATCAAAATCTGCGCGATGGTTTTTCATTTGACTCGTTAGCTGGCGTTGGCTTTGCAGTGGAGACTTTTGCTGCCTGTGCCTGCGAGGTTATCTTAGTTGGCTTTTTATCGGGCGCTACATTTAAATATCTTAAACTTCTTTCCGCAATATCTGCGAATACGGGTGCCGCCCAGAGACCGCCATAAGCCGGTTTTACTCCGGGCTCATCGATGATGACAAAAATTGTCAGGTAAGGGTCTGCAACAGGTGCAAAGCCAGCAAAGCTGGCAATTCTTTTGTCTGGTGAATAAGCTTTTAAAACTGGATCAACTTTTTCGGCGGTTCCGGTCTTTCCCCCAGTTGTGTAGTCTTCTGTCGCAGCCTTCGAGGCGGTCCCTTTTTTGTCCGTGACGACACGCGCCAGGATATCTCTCATTTGTCGAGCGTGATCAATCGAAAGAACATGGGCACTTGCTTCGGGGGTTGCAGCGTAAACGATTTCACCGCTTGGACTTGTGATGCGATCCACTAAGATTGGACGCATTAGGTTGCCCCCATTGGCTAATGCGCCGTATGCCATGGCAATTTCGATTCCAGTGGTTGTAAATCCCTGTCCAAAGGCCACATTTGCAAATCTAATCGGCTTCCAGGACCCTGGCTTTGCAATGCTTCCTCGCATGGTAGGAGGGAAAAACTCAGAAATTGAGATGCCACCAGCGAAACCAAATTTCTGTAAAATGTCGTAGAGACCTTGCTTGCCAAGTCGCTCTGCAATTTTAAAAGTACATATATTGCTCGACCTTACGAGCGTTTCGACGGTAGACAGCATCGGTGCCGGGTGGTCGTCCCGGAAAACAACGCCGCCGGCACGGTATACACCATTTTCGCAATTATGAAGTTCATGGGGGGATGTTTTTTTCATCTCCAGGGCTCCGGCTACGACAAATGGCTTGATGATCGATCCGGGTTCAAAGAGATCTAGGAGCGCATAATTTCTGGTGTGTTCCGTTTTAGCTTTACTAATCTGATTGGGATCAAATGTCGGATAGTTTGCTAGAGCAAGGATTTTTCCTGTGTGCGGATCGGTTACAACCGCAAATCCGCTTTTAGCTCGTGCAGCGATAACGCCAGAGGTTAAAGCCTCTTCAGTGATTTCCTGAATGGCGTGATCAATGCTGAGTTGAATCGTATGACCGGGAAGATCTGGTGCAGCCATATCACTCGAATATAGAATAGTTCTTCCTCTGGCGTCCTTTGAAGGACTGACAGCGGTGGTCTTTCCGGCTAGGAGTTGCTGGAATTGGCGCTCAATCCCAAGCAAACCCTGATTTTCACTGCCTACGGCTCCGAGTAGATGGGCGGCCGTTGACTGCAGAGGGTAGAGGCGGGTGGCCTCATTGACAAGATAGAGCCCCTTCAGCTCCAGACCTTCTACCTTTTGTGCTACGGCGGGGTCGATTTTTCGTTTAAGCCATGCAAAATACGCGTCCTTGGACGCGACGTCTTTTATCTTTTCGCGAGGTAGATCAAGAAGTAATGCCAGTTGCTTCATTTGTTGGGCGTTTGGCCTGAACACGCGCGGGTTTATCGCGACGGATGGTTTTTTTACACTTATGGCCAGGGGGTGACTGTTGCGATCTAGAACCGGGCCTCGGTAAGGGGCTAGCTCCAAATGTTGCTCATATTGACGGGCCGCTATGCGTCGAAGCGCTTCCGCGGATGGGGGAAATAACTGAATGACTGCTGCGCGCCCAATCAAAACACCGAAGATACCAAGTAAAATTAAGGCAAGAAAAGATGCCCTCGTTATATCAAACCCTCCCGTGGACTCTTTTGTCTCAAAGGATTTTTTAAGGAGTTTTTGCAGTTTTGCCAAACTGTACCTAGACCCATTTGCAGTCACTGGCGTGTCGCTCCGGATTCACTGTTACTCGTCTTTGCTGGCTTAATTGCTGATTGAGCTAAATCTTCAAGTTTTTTCTTTGTGGTCAGACGCGCCAGCTCGCCGCGTAGCTCGCTTCGCTCTTCAAGGAGTTTGCCCTCGCGGGTCTTTAATTGACCCAGGTCGTAGGCGACTCCCGTTGTAACACTGCGAAAGTGTACGCGGGCGAATGCCGACATAGAAAGAACAAAGGTCCAAAGAATTGCTAAGCGAATAGTTAAGGTTCGCATAGACCCCCCAGAAAAATGTGCCAATCAATGTAATTTTTAAATCTCTCAAAACCATTATACGCATTTATTACTGGAAACGGATAGCCCTTAACTTTGCGCTTCGTGCACGAGGGTTGTCCCGAATCTCTTGTTCGTTGGGAGCAACTGGAAAAGGTTTAAGGATTGTTCCTTGGCTGGCACTCATTTGGCTGACTTGCGCATCCGTCAGGGGAAGATCTCGCGGTATCGACTGTCGTTTGGTTTTTCCGCTCATCTCTAACATGGACTCCTTAACCAAGCGATCTTCAAGGGAGTGAAAAGTGATAATTGCGAGAATTCCACCGGGGGCCAGAACCTTGGGCGCGTCTTTCAGTAGTTGTTTGAGTTGTCCGAGCTCGTCGTTTACATGGATTCGGAGGGCTTGGAATGTTCGCGTTGCAGGATGCTTTCGACTAGCCTCCTTCCAAATAACTTTTGATGAAATGAGGTCTGCCAATTGTTTTGTCGTTGTAAGGGGAGACTTCGTTCGTATCTCGCAAATGAGCCGGGCGATGAAACGAGATTTCGGTTCTTCACCATATTTCCAAATGACATCCGCAATATCTTTTTCGTCGGCATAACGAAGAAATTCGGCCGCAGTGATTCCACTCGTCTGATCCATGCGCATGTCGAGGGGGCCATCGTGCATAAATGAAAACCCACGAGAATCCTCATCCAAGTGGTGACTGGACACTCCAATATCGGCAAGTACACCGGAAACGGCGCCGACTAAATTAAGTTTTTCGGCATGTTTAAGGATGTCACCAAATGTTGCATGAACGATTTCAAGTTTTCCGGACGCCAATGAGCTCGACAATTTTGCCTTTGCGTTATCGATCGCCTTGAGGTCTCTGTCAAAAGCTACCACCCGGCCGGTAGGGCCAACTTTTTCTAGCATAAGAGACGTGTGACCGCCGCCGCCAAGCGTGCAGTCAATGAGTGTAGAGCCAAGCATTGGACTCAAGATGTCCACCGACTCATGGAATAGAACTGGTGTGTGCTGATAAGTTTTTTGTTCTGAATGTTTTGCCAAAATCAATACGCCTGACTTGAAATCTGTTTAATGAGGACAAGGTCCCTGTGATTTTCAAAAAAAATCATAGCTGATAAAAAAATTTTTTTAGATGTTTTTCCGTTTGGCTGTAAAAAAAATGCCTAGTAGAGCTCCAATTTGTGGTTAATCAGACCCATCACCAGGCTCTGGATCCCTTGGCTTCGAATGGTTTTAAGCTGATTAGACGTGAACAGGGTCGTTAGTTTAATTTTGTGGCCACACAGAACGTGAAAGCCTTGCCCATTGCTGCTGACTTGGCTCTATTTCAAAATTAAAGCAGGAAAGAAATTTGCCGACGTCCATACTGTGGATTTGTTTTCAAAAAACTTTTTATGGAGGTAAACGATGAGGTTTAATTGGAGACGTCGCTTAGTGCTGACGGCCTTCGCCACCGCTTCGTTGCTGTCTTTTGCTGGATGTTCAAGCCAGCAAGAACAGCAAGGCATGGACGAAGAAGTCAGTGCTCAGGGACAAGAACAAGGTGAGGGCCAGGAGGACAGCCAAACGGCTGAGGCTCAAGGTCAACAACAAGAGGAGGCCACCCAAGATGGCGGTAACGAAGTTGCCGCGAACGAAGAAGGTGGTGCTGAAGGAAACAATGCTGGCGAAACCGCAAATGTCGGCAATGGTTCAAACGTTACAACTAATGAAGCGGTAGCGGGAGCAGAGACGACTCCAAACGGTGATGTAGCCGGTATTATTTCAGAAATGAGTAATACTCCTTCTGAAGGTCAAGCCGCCCCTGAGGCAGCTCCAGCGGAAGTCGTACCAGCCACCGCGGAAGCTACACCAGCACCAGCTGAGGCAGCACCGGCACCAGCCACTGCGGAAGCTGCACCAGCCCCAGCAGCTTCAGCAGCTGGTATGCCGCAAAACGGCTCCAAGATGGCTTACGTTGTGGAGGCAGGCGACACACTAGGTAAGATTGCTCAGAAGATTTACGGCGATCAAAAGCGCTGGAGGGATATCGCAAGCCTTAGTGGCCTTGATAACCCGAACCAAATCTATCCAGGCGATCTGATTTACTACACCCTTGAAGATGCAAGCATGAACTTTGCTCAGACTTATGAAAACATTCGTCGCGCCAAGGAAACTGTTCGCGAAGGCGACACGCTAGCTGCCATCTCCAAGAGAGTTTATGGTAAATCCAATCTCTGGAAACACATCTGGCGTCAAAATGACAATATCGACAATCCAGATGTATTGCAGGCGGGCATGACCGTCTATTACGTAGAAGCAGGTTCAATTAAGACAGCTTTCAACACCCTGAAAAATTTAAATGTTAACAAAGTAGTAGCGAAAAAAGTCAATAAAACTATCAACCTGATGACTCAGGCGTTCTTTACACCGGTTCCAGCAGTTTAATAACTTACAACTACGCGCGACAACGCTAAAACTGTCACCAGGGCTCAAGAGAAAAGACGGGAAGACAACCAGAGCGCCTTAAGTTAATGAACCAACCGATACTTAAGAGCCACTCGTCAAAAGACCTGGAAAGAAGATGATTGAGACGATTCGAGCATTTGGTGTTTTAGTAGAGCTTAAAGGTTTAGCCATTGTTTCAACGAGCCGCAGAAAAAGGCGCCACCCGGGCAAAGGCTCGCAGAAAAAAAGCAGAAGCTTAAACCTCACCGAAACACCTAACGCTCTTTCTTTCAGATAAGTGCCTGTGTTTAGTCTATGTTTTTGAATAGTCATCACTACTGTTCACCTGCCTAATCAGGCTAAGTGTTAAAGATGACGGACTTCTTGTGAGCAGGTGCCTAGTCAAAACATTTGATTAGTCACGTTAGCGCCTAGTCACTTTGAGTGAGTGCTCGGCTTGCTCTCTAAAATTTAATTTTAAAATTTGGCCCTAGAAGGGATCTTTCTACGACCTCGCCCGCGGCAACGGCAGCATTCGGCAAAATGACGCTTTGAGATATGCGCGCCCCCCGACCAACGATGGCCGATCTACTTACGACCGAGATTTGATCAACTTGAAAGTCATGGCCTATCCATGAAGCCTGCCATGAGGCCAGCTTTCCAAAGAGCGACTTTCTTCTGGCTTCACTTAGATGGACTATGTCTAAATTTGTTTGCCACAGGGCCAAGGGCGTACCGACGTCAGCCCAAATATCCTCATGGAACGTCACACTGATTTGATGACCATCAGTCAGAGCCTTTTGAAATGCGACTATAACATCGAAAAACTCAGGTTTTTTCGGCAAATAGGCTCTCAATTCTGGGCCTGCAACGTAAGCACAGGCAAAGCCGCACTCGCTAAGATCATTAACCTTGAGCGATGACGGAAGGTCTTTCTTTTCACAGATGGCTTTTACCATTCCACCTGAGTTCACCCACACCGAGCGCCCTTGGGCGGGCGGGGTCCTTGTGACAGCCATCGTAACAATGGCCTTTGACTGTCGGTGAGCGGATATCAACTGCTCAAAGCTTATATTGCTAAGAATGTCGCCATTGTAAACGAGTAGGAGGCTATCGCCCCACCAATCTGCGACCTGAGATAAAGCACCTCCTGTCCCCAAAATTTGAGGTGTTTCATGGGAAACATGGAGGCTTGAGACTCCGAGTTGGCGGTGGCGGGCCTGAACGTGATCCCCCATTTTGTCGGCAAGGTGGTGAGTATTAATGGCAACGTCAGTTACGCCAGCTTCAACACAGCGATTGATCGCAAGATCGACAAGCGGCACATCTAAAACGGTCGCCAATGGCTTTGGTAGGAGTTCCGTTAAAGGCTTTAGCCTTGTTCCATGGCCCGCACAAAGAACCAGGGCTTTCAATGGTTTACTATCTTTATGGCTCAAGCGGCGCCCTTCTAGGACTGACGCGGTGACGAGGATGCCCTCGCCAACTCGAGTTTATTGCTAGCGCCGTACCCGCGAGAGGTCCGATCTGGTAAAGTCTTGGCCAGAATCTGGAGAAGCTTACCACTAAGAAATGGCCATCGAGCATCTTGAACTCCAGCATCAAGGAGGGTCTGCAGGGCTGGCGCAACGTTTTTGATGTAGTCACCCTTGTTTTTATCGATGGTTAGGTAGCCAAAGCTTCCGATTGCCTTTAGTTGCCGCTGAAGTAACATGGGCTTCCATTCTTGCCGAGCCCGCTCCGATACTGCGTCACTGGCCGAAGCCTTTATGAGATCAAGACCCTCGTTTAAAAGTTTGATCCGCGTGTCCGGACTCAGAGGCACGTAACTGTCGAAGACTAGGCTGACCAGGTCGTACGAGGGTGGGCCCAGGCGCGCATCCTGAAAATCGATAACCGCAACTTGCTGTTCGTGAATCATAATGTTGCGGCTGTGGAAGTCTCTGTGAACGAAGTACTTTGATGACTCGGACAAATAACTTGATATCGCCCTAACATCATTAGAGAAATCTTGAGCCTCTTGCGGCGACAAAGAGTAATGGGCTACGGGGCCAAGATATTTACTGACAAAAAAATTGAGCTCCCACTCAAAACGCTCGCGGTCAAATGAGCGCGTCGTCCAGATGTCGCCAGGGGTTGCCGCAATCGAAATAAAGCGAGCGACGGTTTTGAGGGAGTCTAAATAAAGAGGTAAACTGCTGTTAACAATGCCTTTTTTGGCAAGTTCAAGAACCACGGTCTCTAGCATCATGTCGCCATAGTCATCTATTATAACAGCGGCATGGTCAGCCAAAATCGCGGCGCTTGCCGGGGCCGAAATTCCATTTAATTTCAGTATGTTAGATATGGTAACCCAGTCGTATCGCCCTTTCTTCAAATTTTCCGCATCGTTACCTGAAAGCTGCATGAGCACAAAACTTCGAGCGAGCTCTGGAGAGCGAACGCGAAAATAACAACGGTCAGACCCGTCACCCGCGAGCCACTCAATAGTTAAATGGTCAACACCGAGGGCGTCGGCCACGGCTTGAGGGGGCGGGGGGGATAATCGTCCAGGAACTTGAGACATCACGATCACCTGTCGAATTATATTTTAAACCACAACAAATTGTACGACCGGTCCCACCTCAATCGCAAGTCGTCCCTCAGGAGCCTCAAACAATTCTCCGTCTAGGGTGTAGAGTTGACGCCCGGATGTTGTAGCCAAAATGACGGACGATGCTAGGCGCGTGACCTTGCCGAGGAACGTCCCGGGCCGGTTTCGAAGGCATGATAATGGGAGCCGCCAGGGAAGTGAGCCGGAGGTCATCTGAAGAGAAAACATTTGAAATTTTGCTAAGTTATTTCTTGCGGCGGGAAAAAATTTAAACCCCAGGGGCATCCTTTCAACGGTGCTAGCCATGATCGCAAGGCTCATGGTCTCATCCATGGAAGCATGGCCATCTACCGACATGCGGTAGAACTCATCGTGAACAATTTGCTGATAGCGGCTTTTGGAAAAAAGCCAATTAAAATAGATTTTTAAAATCAAAAAGATGGAGCCTGCCGGGCCTGTCTTGTTTTTATAGAACTCTGCTAAGTAACGGGCCACAAAGCCATTTCCAAACAAGAAACCATACTGCCCACCAACCGATAGGGTGGCATAGGTCTGAATCACCCTCGGGCGCAGGCCGCTTTGGCATTCGAGCATGCGCACCAATATTTCCTCCGGGCTTCCAAAGATGCCCAGATTATCCGCAAGCATGTTGATGGTACCTCCGCGAAGTATCAAAATCTTTGGAAGTGGAGCGTCACCATAAGTACGAATAAATGCGGTCAATGTGCGAGAGATAGTGCCATCACCGCCATTGATAGCCAGGATGTCGATGTCTTGAGTTTTGAATAGCTCCGCCACGCGCCCAATGTCGTCAACGGAGTTTGTAATTTCTAGATTGCCAAACTGGCCAACGATGTAGCCCAACAGCCGGCCGCGTGCAGGGCTCTTTTTATTCAGCTTTGAAAACGGGTTTGTGATGATTCCAATGCCGGGCATCTCGCAGAATCTCCCACTTCCTGATAGAAAGAACATGTAATATAGGTCTGTTTGCTCAAATAACCAAACGAGAATGTTGATTTAAGCCGTGGTTGAACGTAAGGACGATAATAAATCTTTAGTCATTAAGACCGAGCAGTTACCGGCTCGGCCAACCCCTTTACAATCCTATATGCGGGAAATTAATCGCTATCCCTTATTGTCCCCACAGGAAGAATATGAACTTGCCGTGGCTCACTTTGAACATCAAAGCAAAGAGGCGGCTCAGCGGCTGATAACGTCCAATCTCAGACTAGTAGTTAAAATCGCCAATGATTTTCGAACGGCATCAGCTGCCGCTCTGGATCTCATCCAGGAAGGAAACTATGGGCTGATGCAAGCGGTCAAGAGGTTTAACCCCTATAAGGGCGTTAAACTTTCGTCCTACGCGGCCTGGTGGATCAGAGCTTATATTTTAAAATACCTGATGGACACTCGTGGACCGGTTCGCATAGGTACAACGGCAGCGCAAAGAAAGCTTTTTTATAATCTGAGAAAAGAAACTGAAAAACTTCTGCGCGAATACGACACGGTCGATCCAAAACTTTTGGCAGAAAACTTGGGCGTTAAGGAAAAAGACGTTGTCGCCATGCAGCAGAGATTAAATGCTCGTGACGTCAGTTTTGATGCCCCCATTGCGGATGGAAGTGATCGTACTCACGCGGATGTGATCGACGTCGAAAGTACTGGAAAGGCGGCCGATGACGTTCTTGCAGACTCGGAGCTACTTGAGATTTTTGAAGAGCATCTCATCGAGTTTCGCACCACGCTGAAGGGGCGAGATCTCGACGTGTTTAATGAGCGGTTGATGGCAGAAAAACCTCTGACACTGCAAGAGATTGGCGACCGGTATGGAATTACAAGAGAGCGCGCCCGTCAGATTGAGGCAAGAATCCTCAAAAATCTTAAAGAATTTGTTCGCAAAAAAGGAACATTGACCGAGTTGATGGACGATGAAGCTATGACCACCATCGACGCTTGATCAAATTCTCGCGTTCGGTTTGAGATTTGCTCGAAGATTCTTCAAAGCGGACACCGTTTTCTTCTGGCGATCCGCCGTTTCTTCAGAGGCGGTCCTTGCGGACTGGTTTGACTGAAACACTTCGGAAGGAAGTTCAGATAAAAACCGACTGGGCAGACGTGACGATTTCATAGTCCCAACACCGCGCTCGGCAGCCCATGTAAGTGTGAGTCTCGATTTTGCCCTGGTTAAAGCTACGTAAAATAGCCTTCGCTCTTCCATCACGCCGTGGGAGTTTGAAGACGAGTTTTTGTGCGGAAAAAGATCTTCTTCCAGGCCACAAACCAAGACCGCCGGAAACTCCAGGCCTTTGGAGGCGTGGATTGTCATGAGTGAGACCCGGTTAGGACGACCGTTTTCATCGCGGTCACTGATGTCACGATCATTTAAAGTCAGTCGATCAAGAAGGTCATGAATATTGGCCGTGCCGGTTTCTTTCAAAACGTCTTTGGCTGCGCTATGAAGCCACTTCGGCAGGCTTTTAAGTGCATCAATTTTACGTTCTTGGCTGGCCGGGTCTTTTGTGTGCGCTCGGATATCTTGAGCCAAAGAAAATCTTTTTATGATTTCGTGACCAAGGGACTCTATGTCCTCAGGAGTTGTTAGGTTTTGAGAGGCGAGCTCCTCCATATCAGAAACAAATTGCTGAAGACTTTGTTGGGACTTCCCGGTTAAGCCCAACTTGTCACCAGAGGTTCGTGCAACTGACCATGGTGACTCGTTTGTTTTATTGGAATGCTCCTCAATTTTTTCTAGTGATCTGATCCCAATGCCACGATTAGGAGTGTTGATAATTCTGTAGAACGCGATACGGTCGTGAGGCCTTGCCAGTACGCGAACGTAGGCTAAAAAATCTTTAACCTCTTTTCTTTCAAAAAAACTTCCGCCTCCAAATGTTTCGTAGGGAATGTTTACTTCCCTTAATGCTAGTTCAATGCCGCGCGCCTGATTGTTGGCACGATACAACACCGCGATGTCTGCAGGTCTAAACCCCTCGCCAATAAATGACATGCATTTGTCGGCAATAAATCTCGCCTCTTCCTCATCAGAGGCTAAAGTTTGAACTTGGATCGGCCATGAACCATCATTAGCGCTCCAAAGGGTTTTATCTTTTCGTTTTGTATTATTTTTTATAACTGCGTTGGCAGCATCAAGAATCACATTGGTACATCGATAATTCTGCTCGAGCTTGATGAGGCGCGTTCCTGGAAACATGGTCTCAAACTTTTCGAGGGTCTCAAATAAAGCCCCGCGCCAACTGTAAATAGATTGGTCATCATCACCGACGACACAAACATTTTTGTGCCGGCTGCCGAGAAGCTCCAAAATTTTCAGCTGGGCCGCGTTTGTGTCCTGGAATTCATCGACCATAAAATAACGATAGCGATTTTCCAGTTGTCCTCTGACTTCTGGAAACTGTTCAAGAATCTGGACGGCTTTGAAAATACAGTCATCAAAATCGATCATACGATTTAGTTTTAGTTGTCTTTCGTATAGTTCGTAGGCTTTGACCATCAGCTCGGCTTCGACACCAATGGCGATGTGCAGGGCCCTCTTAGAAAAGTCTTCTGGAGTAAGCAGGGCGTTCTTTGCGCGGCTGATCTCTGCATGCAATGCTTCGACGTTGACGGCGGCAAGTGCGAGTTCTTCTTGAAGTGCGCGCCGAAGTAAATCAAGTTGGTCGCCGGTTCCTGCTAAAGAAAATTTCTTAGGAATTCCGATGCGGTCACCAAACTCACGAAGAATATTAAGACAAAAGCTATGAAACGTCCCAAGCCTCACCTTGGAGGCGGTTTTTTCACCGACCAGCTGTCGAAGGCGCTCGGCCATCTCGCGAGCTGCTTTGTTGGTAAACGTCATGGCGGCGATCGCCTCCGGGGCAATGCCCATGGAGATCATGTAGGCCATACGCATGGTTATAGCTTTAGTCTTGCCTGTGCCTGCCCCCGCAAGCACAAGGACCGGGCCGTCGATAGTCTCGACTGCGGTCCTTTGCTCGGGATTTAACGTGCCTAAATCAATCATGAAATTAATAAAACCGCCGCAATGATTGCTAATCAAATTAAGTTCCGCCGCCTGCCTTCGTGGAGACATGTTGGCCTGGACGGAAAATCTTATGGTTAAGGCTTTTTATGCCACATTAGGATTGATCTTGCACCCGCTCATCAGTAGTTTTGAGCCCGGTCTAAAAATACTTAGTCACCCTTGGGAGTAACATTTCAGCCATGTCCAGATTAGCAACTTTTTTCGCAATGATTCTAATGAGCACAGCGGCCGCCGCCCAAGCCCAGGGTCAACCGGGGCCTTCAACTTTAGAGATGCTGGTTATGCCATTGGGATTTCTATTGATAATGTACTTTTTTATGATTCGACCACAGCAACGCCGGGCTAAGGATCATCAGGCTTTTTTGGCAAGTCTTAAGGCTGGTGACGAGGTGATTACCTCGGGCGGAATCATTGGTCGTGTGAAATCGGTCGCGGACAGCTTTGTCAGCGTTGAAGTTGCGGGCGACACTGTCATTAAAGTTTTGAAAAGTGCCATCGAATCACAGAGTCCGAAGGCTGCAGGCATTAAGTCCGAGTAAAAGTCTTAATTCATCGGCGCGTCAGGTGAACCTTACCGTCAATCTTGCTAGAATGTTGAAAGACGTTCGCGGCACGGCTTTGTATTTTAAAGTTTTTTGACCAAAAGCGTAGCGTGGAAGAAGAGGGGTGACTCATGGTTCAATATCGACCAAGACGAGCGATATGTTTTATTTTTTTCCTCACAGCTTTCGGCGCAAAGTTTGCCATGGCAGCTAGCACGAAGGTTCCCGAAGAGTATGAGTCAACGGGCGGCCATTCGCTTGCCTTTGGTGGATCCGTGGCGACGGGATTAGGCGGTGTCTCCGCTGTGCGCGCAAATCCGGCAGTACTTGGCATGGACCGTGAGTACTCTGTAAACGCCTCATATCATTGGCCCGTAGCTGGTCGGGACTTCTATCAACTAGGCGTTGTAGATGGGAAGACAAGCTCCATAGCCGCCGGTGTGCTTTATACAAGTGCCATGGATCAATACCAAGGTTTAGTCGACACCAAGGCAACAGGAGCGGGGAGTGAGGAGACCTCTCTTTCGATGGATTCACCTGTGCTGCGCAGGGGAAGTCTTGCGTTTGCTGTGCCCGTGGGCAAAGCATTTCTTGGCGCGTCAGGAAGTTATGTGGAAGCACGCCCACCAGAAGACAGTCTTTTGTCTGACGATTCAAAGCCAGTGAAGAGTTTTACGCTTGGTCTTGGTCTGGCTGCTCAGGTATCTCGCGCAATGCGCGTGGGTATTTCGGCCGAAAATCTAGCCAACAAAAAAATTCAATTCGCTGCCCCGACCTTTTACCGCGCGGGCGCTAGTTTTTTTCTCGGAGACATTGCCACGTTGAATCTAGATTATCGCCGTCGCGAGTCTGTTAGTGTCTACGAAGGCACAGCGCCAGGTTTATCGATGGCCAGCACTGCAGAAAACTCTCAGAGTGTCCCAGAAAATTTATTAGTCGGTAGCGCCGTGGTTAAAGTCTACGATTTACTTCGTCTGATTGCCTCTGTTGGGCAAGAAGTTACGGGAAAAGAATCGGCAACAAGAGTCGCCGGTGGCGTGTCCTTAGTAAATCAGCAATTTAATTTCAGCTATCAAGCGATGAGACCGAATACAAGTGTTGAATCCGTTCATCACGCTGTAGCATTGGGCCTTGAGATCGCTATGTAATGATCTGGCGATATTTTTTGAGAAAGTTTAATTATGCGCGATCGTTTTGCTAATGGCCTCGAATATGTAGTCTGCCCGCGAGCGGGGGCCAATGTTGTCTCGATTCAGTGCATTGTTTGGGCTGGATCTCTCGATGAGCGCGCCAACGAGAGAGGGGTTGCCCATTTTCTTGAACACATGCTTTTTAAGGGAACGCAGAGAAGAGGGGTTGGACAGATCGCCTCGCTCGTGGAGGGCGCTGGTGGAGACATTAATGCCTACACCACCTTTGATAAGACCGTTTTTTATCTGACCATGCCGTCCTCTCAGGCGGAGCTTGGATTTGATATTTTATCGGACGCGATTTTTCACAGTTCGTTTGACGAGGTTGAATTCGCG
Source organism: Oligoflexales bacterium (assembly GCA_044236265.1). Classification (GTDB taxonomy): domain Bacteria; phylum Bdellovibrionota_B; class Oligoflexia; order Oligoflexales; family RGVZ01; genus CAMDKS01. The sequence continues at coordinate 22,332 of JBIIGV010000002.1, read as the reverse complement.
CGAGAACGAGACGTAATTCTTGAGGAAATAAAGCGTGGCAATGATGATCCAGGCGCACAGATGGGGCGAAAGATTTTCTCCACTCTGTATGCAGGCACAGAGGCTGGTCGGCCTGTTATTGGTTTTTCTGACGAGGTTAAACACTTTTCTCGTGACACACTCGTTGGGTTTTGGCGACGGTGGTATCGTCCGGAAAACATGTCGCTTGTTGTTGTTGGCAATCTTCCAGAGGATGACGCCCAAAAATATGCAAAAAAATATTTTGGTCAGAACGTATCTGCAAATTTGCCAGAAATAAGTTGCGGGCCTGCTCGGCACCGCAGTCTTTCCCGCGCAAAGAGTGGCGACGTTCGAGCTATTGTCATAACTGGTGACTTTGAACAAACACGTTTGGACGTGGCTCTGGGTGCTCCACCGATGGACTCACCAGACTGTCCCCTAATTGATTTAGCCGCATATGTCCTTGGTGGAAGCGATGTGTCAAGGCTCCAGCGCCGGCTCAAAGAAAAAGAGGGAATCGTCAACGCTATTGGTGCCTCGGCCTATACGCCGGTGTTTGAGGGCGTATTTGAAGTAAGTGCTGCGTTGGAGCCTTCTAATTTTGAGGCGGCAACATTTGCAATCGCTCGGGAGTTGTCCCTAGTAACAAGTTCAGAACCACCAACTCAGCAGGAAGTCGATCGAGCGAGAGCGGCTTCCAGGATTGGAAAAATTCACAGAGAAGAAACGGTTGACGGCGTGGCCAGAGCCCTGGTGTCCGGCCTTGCTACTACTATGAAAGACAAGTTTGAAGATGTTTATGAGCGTTTGTTGAACGAAAGTCCGGTGGATGAGTTGCCTCCAGCTATGCGCAGAGACTGGAACTTCAACGATGCATTGATTGTTGTTCTTTGCGACAAAGCCCATGCTCCGAGCGAGCAGAGGCTGGTGGAAACATTCAGAGCAGGCGTTGCCGAGGGGCAAAAAAAAGCAGTGACCAAGCCAAAGATGGCATCAGCCAATGCTGCCGTCTCAGTTCATCGATTTACGGTTGGCTCTGACGTTCCTGTTATTTACCGTCATATTGATGGTGCAAAAATGTTTAGTGTGTCCGCATCGACTGAGGGAGGCCTTCGTGGTGAGGACATGGCGAGTGCCGGAATTTTCCATGCTTTGGCAACGCTATTGGGTCTTGCAACAAAGACAAAGCCATTTGAAATTTTTTCTGGGCGTATCGAAGATCTTGGATCTGTCTTGGGCGGCTTTAGTGGCAAAGACAGCGTAGGCTTTGAGATGCATTGCACTGAAGATCAAGTGGAGGAGATGGTCGATTGCCTTGCACACGCGATTCTTGAGCCGTCGTTTCCTGAAGAGCAGTGGGACGCCTATCGAAGGGAAACACTGGAATCTTTGAAACTGCAGCAAGACAGCGCGTCATGGATATGTATGCGCAGATTGCATCAGGAGGTGTTTGGGAAACATCCCTACGCACTCCCTGTGACTGGCATTGAGCGCACAGTTAAAGACTTTACTGCTGCCAAGTTAGAGACCTTTTTTGAATCGTGGCGCGACCGAGGACCATGGGTCATAGCCATCGCAGGTGGTGTCCCAGTTGATCGTGTCGAAAGAGTGATGACAAAATCATTCGCTGGATTTTCACCAAAAAAATCCCGTCGGGATTTTGCAGCTACGCTTACAGAAGATCTATCTTTGCTGGGCGTGCCGTTAAAGCCAAGGCGAAACCAAGAGCAGGCGCACCTTGCTCTGGCTGGTAGCGGCCCTAAGTGGGGGGACCCATACCGGGCAGCGATTGACGTGTTGACCAACATTATGGGTGGACATGGTGGTCGGCTTTTCAGCTCCCTCAGGGAAAAGGAGAGTTTAGCCTACTCTGTCTCCCCGCTGCATTCACAGGGCGTGCTTGGCGGTATGATTGGGGCCTACATTGCCACCAGTCACGACAAGACAGAGCAGGCTCTTGATGGTTTGAAGCGGGAGTTGCGCAAAATTTCAACAGAAGGCCCTACAGAGGAAGAGATTACCAGGGCAAAGGCCTATATTTTAGGTAGTCATGAGATTGGCTTGCAGCGGACGAGCTCCCAGTCAATGACTATGGCGCTCATGGAACTTTACGGTCAGGGTTGGGATGACTTTATGAAATATCCCCAGTCCGTTGAGAGTGTGGACGCTGCCACTATTAGGCAGGCCGCTGCAAAATATTTTGACCCGGAAAAAATGCGGAAAGTCCTTGTAGGATAAAGATTTAGGCCCGTTCAAAGCTGTGCTAAACTACAGCCCTGTTATCTATCTTTTCAGGAGAGGGTCATGAAACTTTGTGACAGGCTTTTCAACTCATCCGTCGGCGCGAAGATGCTTATGGCAGTCACCGGACTCATGCTAACGGGTTTCGTTCTTGCGCACCTTTCTGGCAATTTGCTTATTTTTGCCGGGGCTGAAAAATTCAATGCCTATGCAGCAGGGCTGAAGTCATTGGGCGCTCTGTTGTGGGTGGCTCGTCTTGGTCTTTTAGGCGCATTTGTGTTGCACGTTTATCTGGCGGTTAAACTATCCGCTGAAAACAGATCAGCACGCCCTGTTAAGTACGCGCACGAGGCGACAATACAAGCCTCGTTTGCATCGAGATATATGATTCACACGGGCTTAATGATGGCAGCGTTTATCGCCTTTCATTTGGCTCATTACACATTTCGCTGGACGGATCCTAGTTTCGCATCTCTTCCTGAAGGAGATATTTATGCGATGGTTATCGCTGGATTTTCATCACCAGCGGTGAGTGGATTTTATGTCCTGGCAATGTTGGCGTTGTCGTTTCACTTGTGCCACGGCGTCAGCAGCGTGTTTCAAACGTTGGGTCTTTATCATGGAAATTTAAACCCAATGACGGAAAAATTAGGACCCATCGTAGCGACCATTGTCTTTGTTGGTTTTTCAAGCATTCCGCTGGCGGTACTAGCTGGCTTAGTGAAATAAGGGAGGCCTCTCATGAATTTAGATTCGAAAATCCCGTCAGGGCCGCTAGAAGGAAAATGGGAAAAACACAAGTTTGACATGAAGCTCGTCAATCCGGCGAACCGTAGAAAATACGATGTCATTGTCGTTGGTAGCGGGCTGGCTGGTTCGTCAGCGGCGGCAACGCTTGGTGGTTTAGGTTATAACGTCAAATGCTTCTGCTTCCAGGATAGTCCAAGGCGCGCTCATTCAATTGCGGCTCAGGGTGGAATCAATGCGGCTAAAAATTATCAAGGTGACGGCGACTCTGTACGACGACTTTTTTACGACACCATCAAAGGTGGCGACTTCAGAGCGCGGGAAGCAAATGTTCACCGGCTTGCTGAGGTGAGTCGAAATATTATCGATCAGTGTGTTGCGCAAGGCGTGCCGTTTGCTCGCGACTACGGTGGTTTGCTTGATAATCGCTCTTTCGGTGGAGCACAGGTGAGCCGAACATTTTATGCGCGCGGTCAAACTGGACAGCAACTGCTTCTCGGGGCCTATTCGGCTCTAAACCGTGAAATAAACCGTGGCTCAGTTAAAATGTATCCAAGAACAGAGATGCTTGAGCTGGTCATGGTAGATGGCAAGGCGCGCGGGATCGTCGTCAGAAATCTCGTAACAGGAGAGATTTCATCTCATGCAGCGCATGCCGTTATTCTTGCAACCGGCGGTTACGGCAATGTGTTTTTCCTGTCTACAAATGCAAAAGGCTGCAATGTGACGGCGACCTGGCGCGCTCACAAGAAGGGCGCAGGCTTTGCCAATCCTTGCTATACGCAGATCCATCCAACATGCATCCCGGTGAGTGGTGATTATCAGTCAAAGCTGACACTCATGTCAGAGTCTCTAAGAAATGATGGTCGCGTTTGGGTGCCAAAGAAAAAAGGCGATACGCGCCCGGCGCACCAAATTCCCGAAGAGGAAAGAGACTACTACCTAGAGCGCAAGTATCCGAGCTTTGGCAACCTTGCCCCCCGTGACATCGCATCAAGATCGGCGAAAGAGGCATGTGACGCAGGGCTTGGCGTTGGTCCTGGAGGATTGGGTGTTTATCTTGATTTCGCAGATTCTATCAAGCGGGTTGGCGAAGATGGCATCAAGAAAAAGTATGGCAACCTGTTTCACATGTATCAAAAAATTACAGCGGAAAATCCATACAAGACCCCAATGCGTATTTATCCGGCCGTTCACTATACGATGGGTGGTCTCTGGGTTGACTACAACTTGATGAGTAACATTCCAGGGCTATTCGTTTTGGGGGAGGCAAACTTCTCCGATCACGGCGCAAATCGTCTTGGCGCATCCGCTTTAATGCAAGGGCTGGCTGACGGGTACTTTGTGATTCCGTACACGCTGCCAAATTATTTCGCTGGAGAAAAGCTCGATAAAGTAACCGTAGAAAACGCGGCATTTAAAGACGCCGAAAACGAAGTCCGTTCGAGAACCAAAGCATTTCTTTCCATTAAAGGATCAAGAACGGTCGATAGCTTTCATAGAGAGCTTGGTAAGATCATGTGGGATAAGTGTGGAATGGCGCGCGACAAGGTCGGGCTGGAGGAAGCGCTTGTCAAGATTCCAAAGCTACGCGACGAGTTCTGGCAGTCAGTTAAGGTTCTTGGAGATGGTGAGTCACTGAACCAGTCTCTTGAAAAAGCTGGACGTGTGGCTGATTTCCTTGAGTTCGGAGAACTCATGTGTCGTGACGCCTTGCACCGCGAAGAAAGTTGCGGTGGCCACTTCCGGACTGAGCACCAAACCGAAGACGGCGAGGCCAAACGTAACGACGATCAGTTCTGCTACGTGGGAGTCTGGGAGCATAAAGGGACGGGTCAGAAGTCGGCCGTGCATAAGGAGCCACTTGTCTTTGAAAATGTGAAGCTTGCAACAAGGAGTTACAAATAATGGACCTGACACTACACGTTTGGCGCCAAAAAAATTCCAAAGACGCCGGCAAAATGGAGACTATCGAAGCTAAAGGCATTAGTGAGAACGCCTCGTTTTTGGAAATGCTTGATACAGTCAATGAGGACCTTCAAAAAAATGGGAAAGAGCCCATTGCGTTTGATCACGATTGTCGTGAGGGAATTTGCGGAAGCTGTTCGCTGGTTATCAACGGAGAGCCTCATGGCCCAGAGTATGGGACAACATCATGTCAGCTACACATGCGAAGCTTTAAGAGCGGACAAAATATTTTCATCGAGCCTTGGCGCGCGAAAGCATTCCCAGTGCTTAAAGATCTCGTTGTGGATCGCAGCGCATTTGACCGAATTCAGCAGGCCGGTGGCTTTATAAGCGTTAACACCGGCTCGCCTCAGGATGCCAATTGCATTCCAGTTCCAAAGCAGGATGCTGATAAAGCATTTGACGCAGCAGTTTGCATCGGCTGTGGCGCTTGTGTGGCTGCATGTAAGAACGCCTCCCCAATGCTTTTTGTGTCAGCAAAAGTTAGTCAGTTAAGCCTTTTACCCCAAGGTAAACCTGAGCGAGAGCGTAGGGTTCTCGCTATGGTTGATCAAATGAAAAAGGAAGGCTTTGGAAACTGTACGAATCAATACGAGTGCGAAGCTGCTTGTCCAAAAGAAATCTCGGTCGAGCATATTGCTCGTATGAATCGAGAATACTTTAGAGCGGCTGTGAGAGAAGAGACGCCCAAAGAGGGGCATGGCGGCGAATGAATGAAGGCGGGCTTCTTGCCCGCCTTTTCTTTTGTTAAATCTTTGTTAAGCCTCGAAACAACGCCGATTTTCATCCGTCCAGACATTGACAACATGATAGCCTATGGAACATAAGTGCCTATCGTCAAAGTGCACATCCCACATGAAGGGGGTCGGCAAATGGAGTACGAGGTTCTTGTTCAGCTTAAGGCCGAAGTTCTTGACCCGGAGGGCCGGGCCATCCATGAAACTTTGAAAACCCACGGCATCTCTGCAATTAACTCTGTGACGGTAGCAAAACGCTATGTCGTCTCCATCGCGCACGAGACACCTGCACCCGAGTCAATCGTGCATGATGTTGCCAGCCGCTATCTTGCCAACCCTGTTTCTGAAACATTTACGATTAAGAGGCTAAATGCATGAATAAGCGCATCTCGCCCGTTGGAACTCCGCGCATAGGTGTCATGCAATTTCCGGGGTCCAACTGCGACGCAGATTGCGCGGATGCTTTAAGCCGACATTTCAAAATTAAGGTCGAGGTTGTGTGGCATCAGGCGGCGGAGCTTCCGTCTTTGGATGCAGTTATTATACCTGGAGGATTTAGCTTCGGTGATTACTTGCGCTCCGGGGCCTTGGCTGCACATTCACCCATAATGAATGACGTGAAACGTTTCGCGGAACGAGGAGGCGCCGTTCTTGGGATATGTAATGGATTTCAAATATTAGTTGAAACTGGTCTGCTACCCGGGGTCTTGCTCAAAAACAATTCACGAACATTTATTTGTAAGAAGACGACCCTAATTAACCACAATAAAAAAATTCTAAAAATGCCAATTGCACATGGCGAAGGGCGATATTGGATCGATGAAGATGGACTTCTTCGTCTGGAGGGGGACGGGTTGGTTGCCTTCAGGTATTCCGATGATTATGGGGTCACTGGTCATGCACAAAATCCCAACGGTTCTGTAGCAAATATTGCTGGAGTGTTTTCACAAAACAAAAAAGTTTTGGGCTTGATGCCGCATCCAGAACGAGCAACAGACAAAATCATGGGTGGAAGTGATGATGGTTTAGTGGTCCTGGAAGAGTTTATTCAGCGGATTTAAATTCACAAAAAGGCTCTCAAATGTCTGGTTTAAACAGTAGAGACAATAATGCTGGTGCAGTCGTCACTTTGGACCATGCCTGTATTGCTCACAAAATGAATCGACCTAGCAAAATAAACCTAGAAAACCAGGTGGAGCTTCGGTCTCTGCTAACCCGGCATAAGATAAGTGAAGAAGAGTTTCGCACCATCCTATCGATCACCAAAGAGCCACCAACTCTGGCAGAGCTCGGTGTTTTCTCCGCAATGTGGTCGGAGCATTGTAGCTACAAGAGTTCAAGATATCACTTAAAGCGCTTTCCAACTAAGGGAGAGCGCGTCGTGGTTGGACCAGGTGAAAATGCTGGAGTGGTGCGACTACACGGCAAGTTATGTCTGGCTTTTAAGATGGAAAGCCACAACCACCCAAGCTACATCGAGCCGTATCAAGGAGCCGCAACCGGTGTTGGTGGAATTCTGAGAGACGTGTTCTGCATGGGCGCGCGCCCTATAGCAAATTTAAATTGTCTGAGATTTGGAAGCCGCAAGCATCCTCGTACAAGCTATTTAGTGCCCAGAGTTGTCAAAGGGATCGGAGACTACGGTAACTGTGTTGGAATTCCGACAGTCGGTGGAAGCGTTGCTTATGACGACAGCTACAATGGAAACTGTCTCGTCAACGCAATGACAGTTGGTTTGATCTATGACGATAAAATATTTAAAGGATTTGCCTCCGGTGTTGGTAATCTAGTGGTTTACGTTGGTAGCGCTACGGGTCGCGATGGAATCCACGGAGCCACAATGGCATCGGACTCTTTTGCTACACAAACTGTAAAGCAGGAAACGACCGTTCAAGTTGGCGATCCATTTGCTGAAAAGCTTTTGCTAGAAGCGACTTTGGAGGTCTTAGAAAAAAACCTGGTCGTAGGCATTCAAGATATGGGCGCTGCAGGACTGACGTCTTCTTCCTTTGAGATGGCTGGAAGAGCTGGTAACGGTGTCTATATAGATTTAGACCGTATTCCCGTGCGCGCCGCTAATATGAATGCTTACGAAATTCTTCTGTCCGAAAGTCAGGAAAGAATGCTGATGGTGATTGAGCCGAGCCGTTGGCAGGATCTTTCCGCGGTTCTACAGAAGTGGCAGTTGGCGCATGCTGTTGTTGGTGTGGTAACAGATACCGGTCGTATGCAGATTTCTCATAAAAACTATTTGGAAATTGATCTACCTGTGGCGCCACTCACAGACGAGGCTCCAGTTTATCAGCGTCCGATGGCGGATCGAAAAAGAAATAACGAGGAATCGAGCGAGCTAAAAATCCTTGAAGATCGTCTAAAGTCTGACGCCTCATTTGCACTCGAAACTTTTTTAAAGGCCCTGCACGATACAGGCTCAAAGGAAACACTTTACGGCCAGTATGATCGGCACATCGGTGCCAGGTCTGTTTTGGGTCCTGAGCACGGAGGTGCCGCTGTTATGTGGCTTCGTGACGACGCGGCCAAAGACGTCCCTTTTCTAGGGGCCGTAATGACGGCAGGATGTAATGAGCGCCGCGTTAAAAATAATCCACTTGTTGGTTCTGCTGAAGCTGTTTTGAAGTGTGCTCGGCAGATTTGGGCCGCTGGTGGTCAGCCTCTTGCCATAACAGATTGCCTGAATTTTGGTAGCCCAGAAATTCCAGATGTCATGCGAGAGTTTAGTGATAGTGTTGATGGCATTACAATGGCTTGCCGTGAGCTCGATGTTCCCGTAGTCAGTGGCAACGTAAGTCTTTACAACTCAACCGGTTCAGTCAGTATTCATCCGACGCCGATGATCGGAATGGTTGGCCGAATGAATGACGTGCGGCTTGCAACGCCTGCAGTGTGCAATGAGGATCAAGATTTAAATCTTTATGTGTTATCAGCCGAGCAAGATGATCTTTCGTGGGCTGCAAGCCTTTGCGCTAAGGTTCATAATATCGCCCCGGACCTCGGTAAGATAAACAATATAAATTGGTCTCATGAGATTTTGCTTAGTGAGTGTTTGAACTCACTAAGACAGTCAGGTTTATTAGTGGCAGTCCGCGAGGTTGGAGAGGGTGGGCTCGGCATTACCGCTGTGAAAATGCTTGCGTCTATTATGCTAAAAAAGGTCAGCATTGACTTCGATGTAAAAGACGCGAGTGAACTTTTAGCAGAAGGCGAGCCTAGGTATCTTATTCAGCTTACGAAGGACGGTCAGGAGCTTGCACAAAAAATCGCACGAGAGCATAAACTTGTCCTAAGAATGATTGCTAAAGTTAAGCCAGGCGATAACCGGATATTTAAAACATGTCTTGGAGAGATAGATCTAGATCGCATTAATGAGGCACTGGCAACCTCTCAGCCGATTGGGGGCTAATTGAGTGGATCTGTCAGAGTTAAATAGTGATAAATTGCGAGAAGAGTGTGGTGTTGCTGGAGTTTTTGGCCTGCAAGATGCCAGTAAGCTTTTATATCTCGCTCTTTTTGCTCTCCAACATCGTGGTCAAGAGGCAGCAGGCCTTGTGACTTTTGATAGATCCCAGGAGCGATCGGAAGGGGTAAAGCTACACCTTCATAAAGATTTTGGTTTGGTGGCAGACGGTGTGAACGAGTCTGTCATTGCTCGCTTGCAGGGTGATTGTGGTGTTGGCCATGTCCGATATTCCACTCAAGGCGGGGCCATACAGGAAAACATTCAGCCGTTTCAATTCAAAACGGTGTTAGGACCAGTTGCGATCGCGCACAATGGCAATTTGACAAATGCCCGAGAGATCCGAAAGCAGCTTGAGGAGAGTGGATCTGTGTTTCACAGCACCTCAGACACTGAAGTGTTTGTGCATTTGATCGCTCGTAGTACGTCAAGCTCTATGCGAGAGCGAATCGGGGATGCTCTAAGACAGGTGCGCGGAGCCTACTCTCTTTCAATCATGACCGCCGAAGCAATGTATGCGGTAAGAGATCCCCGCGGCCTTCGTCCATTAGTTTTAGGAAAACTCGACCATGGTTATGTGGTTGTCAGTGAAACGTGCGCATTGGATTTGATGGGCGCGGACTTTGTCAGAGATGTCAATCCCGGTGAAGTTATAGAAATCACATCTGAAGGCTTATCTTCTTGGTATCCCCAAGAGCGGCGTCGGTTGGCATTTTGTAGCTTTGAGCCAATTTACTTTGCAAGGCCTGATAGTCTGCTTTTTGGTGAATCTATTTATCTTAGGCGGCGACGAATCGGAGAGGTCTTAGCAACAGAGTGCCCTGCCGAAGGGGATGTTGTCATACCGATACCAGATAGCGGCGTAGCCATGGCCGAAGGATTTTCCAATGCATCCGGAATACCAATGGCGATGGGTTTAGTACGCAATCACTACATAGGGCGTACTTTCATAAAGCCTAAGCAAGCAGATCGTGATTTTGGTGTTAGGCTTAAATTGAACCCGGTCAAGAGTGTCCTTAGCGGTAAGAAAGTGATTGTCGTTGATGACTCACTTGTGCGAGGCACAACAGCCGCAAGGATATTGCGCCTTTTAAAAGATGCCGGTGCTCGCGAAATTCACTTCAGAATTGGCGCACCACCAATAACCCATAGCTGTTATTATGGTGTCGACACGCCAAATCGTCAAAATCTCATGGCCGCCCAAAACTCCACTGACGCTATCCGACGCGCACTAGAAGCTGATAGTTTGGGCTTTATTTCCCAGGCCGGACTGCGTAAAGCTCTGGAGGAAAGTGAAGGAAAGTCGTATTGTATGGCTTGTTTTAATGGCGATTATCCGGAAGAGACCGGTGTCGTAACAATTGAAAAACAGCCGACAGATGTGGATGGGCCTGGGTTGTTTTCCAAAAAGTAGCCCTCCCTATCTTAAAAGGGTATCCCATGCGTAAAGATGGACGCACCTCTCGGCAAATGAGGCCGGTTCGTATCACTCCTGATTTTACAAAAAATGCAACGTCCAGCGTCTTAGTTGAATTTGGTGACACCAAAGTCTTGTGCACTGTTTTTGCGGAGGATGGTGTGCCAGGATTTCTGCGACATGCATCGCCAGCGCAAGGTTGGTTAACAGCAGAATATTCCATGCTTCCAGGAGCGACTTTGTCGCGGTCTAAGCGTGAGCGTCAAAGTGTGGGTGGCCGCACCCAAGAGATCCAGCGACTTATCGGCCGCTCACTGCGTGGAGTGATTGACCTTACTGCCTGTCCGGAAGTTACATTTACGATTGATTGCGATGTTTTGCAGGCTGACGGCGGAACCCGCACGGCGTCAATTACAGGTGCTTATGTCGCTCTCAAGATGGCTTGTGACCGCCTTCTTCGCCAAGGCAGGTTAAAGCGTAATCCTCTTACAGATGGCGTTGCGGCGGTGTCCATCGGAATATCGGAAGGAAATCTTCTTTGTGATTTAAACTACGTAGAAGATAGTACCGCAGAACTAGATATGAATGTTGTGATTACACACAGTGGCAAATTTTTGGAGATCCAAGGTACGGCAGAAAAAGGGTCTTTTACTAAAGACCAGGTTATGGCGATCATGGATCTGGCAGAGGAGGCATTGGCCTCGGTATTTACGGCGCAGTCCCAGGCTGCTGATGGCCAAGTTGGAGAAGCTTAAGGCTTATTGACTGAGGCCCATTAGTGACTCAGCACCGGCAAAATATATCCACAGAAACATGATAATGCCTGCGACGAGTGTTCCGACAAGAATTCTTCGAATGCGTCGACCAGCTGTTGTTTCGCCCATAAGCTGTCGCAACTCTTCTGTTGCTAGAGGCGCCTCCGGTTTTCGGAGGCCATGGCCAGTTTTCGGAGTTAAAGATAAATTTGAAGAGCGAGGCGTGTCGGATCCTGATAAGTTTGCAGCTTGATTATTGGCCGCGTCGTTTGCATCAGGAGAGCTTCCGGAGCTAACAACATTGTCGATGCGAGTTGATTCGCCGGCGTGATTAGTCAGTACCGTCTTTGTAAATTGGCGAGCAGATGGGTTTGCCCCAGGAAAATTGACATCAATAGCCTGATGCAGCTCTACCAATACGCGCGCCACGACGGTCTGCTCATCTGTTGGCTGAAACTCAAGAATCCGTGTCATCTTTTTAGAAACTCCGGCCGCTTTCGAAAAATGCTCATCAATAGTGTAGCATTACATCGCCAAGAATGCCCAGACGGCAGCGGAGTTATTCAACTGCCTCGAGGGCGCCGTGACACTTCTTAAATTTTTTACCGGATCCACAGGGGCATGGGTCGTTGCGTCCGACCTTTTCGCCAGCTCTGCGGTGGGGTTGAGCGGCCGGGCGCTCTGGCTCAGAGCCAGCGCGTGATCCGTGATAAATCATGCCGTCTTCCGAGGCGACCTCTTCTGCTGCAGGCGATTGCGCAGTGGACGTTTGGGGTGCATCTGGATGCCTAAATGTAAGAGACTCTTCATCGGGTTCGTCTGCCTCCATTTCCATTTGGTTCGGCGCTTTCGGGGCCTCCAAGTGGAGCATGGCTTGAGCTGTTTCGTCGTATATGCGTGTCATCATAGTTTCAAACAGCCTAAACGCTTCTTTCTTATATTCCTGGAGTGGATCGCGTTGGCCATAGCTTCGAAGACTTACGCTGTCACGGAGATGATCCATGGCAAGGAGGTTGTTTTTCCAAGCCCGGTCAATGATTTGAAGGAACACGTAGCTCTCGAGTCTGCCGAGATTATCTTTGCCGAGGTGTCTAAACTTACTGTCATAAGCATCAGCGACCTGCTTTGATAGTAGATCAACCAGTTCGTTTTCCGAAATTCCGTCTCCTTTTACTTGGAACAAGTCGACTTTTTGTCCAAGCTCAGATTTAATCTGATCTTGAATCCCGTCCAGATTGAACCCGCCACCCTTTTCCAAGGCGGCGTTGCTTGAGACAATAGCGTCAATGAGTTTACGGGTCGTTTCCTGAATGAACTCCAGTTGATGGCCGTCTTTATTGTGAAGTGCTTCATTGCGAAGGCCGTAAATAACTTGTCGTTGCTGATTCATGACGTCGTCATATTCGAGAAGATGTTTTCGACTCGAGAAGTTTTGCTCTTCGACCCTTTTCTGAGCGCGCTCAATCGAACGCGTTACCATTGGAGAAATGATGGCTTCGCCTTCTTGCATACCTAGGCGCTGCATGATGGCCCCAAGGCGATCACTGGCAAAAATACGCATGAGGTCGTCTTCAAGGCTTAAAAAGAATTTTGATTCCCCAGGGTCGCCTTGACGTCCTGAGCGCCCGCGTAACTGATTATCAATCCGTCGTGAGTCATGTCGCTCAGTGCCAATGACAAAAAGTCCTCCGGCCTCTCTTGAGCCAGGGCCAAGAATAATATCAGTACCACGACCAGCCATGTTCGTCGAAATTGTGACACGACCCGATTGACCGGCTTCTTTGATAATATCGGCTTCGCGAGCGTGATTTTTTGCATTCAAAATTTCATGAGGAATGCCCCGCTTCTTAAGGAGGGCCGACAACAGCTCACTTTTCTCGACAGAAACCGTACCCACCAGTATGGGTTGGCCCTTCTTCTGAGCCTTTTCGATTTCGTCAGCGATCACATTAAATTTTTCACGAGCCGTTCGGTAAACTTCATCCTGGTGATCTTTTCGGATCATGTTTTTGTTTGTTGGAATACAGAGAACATCCAAATTATAGATTTTCTTAAACTCAACCGCTTCGGTGTCGGCAGTTCCGGTCATCCCAGCAAGCTTGGCGTATAAACGGAAATAGTTTTGAAACGTTACTGTTGCCATTGTCTGTGTTTCATTTTGCACGGCAACATGTTCTTTTGCTTCCAGCGCCCCGTGTAGTCCGTCACTATATCTGCGTCCTGGCATGAGTCGGCCAGTAAATTCATCGACGATGACCACCTTGCCATCGCGCACAACGTAATCGACGTCTTTTTTGAAAATGACGTGGGCCTTCAATGCTTGCTGAACGTGATGGAGATAGTCGATGCTTTTTGGGTCATAAAGATTTTCAACCCGAAGTCTCTTTTCGAGCTTACTCATTCCGTCTTCGGTTAACGATACCACACGACTTTTTTCATCGACGATATAGTCCACATCTTTTTGCAGCCCAGGGATCGCCGCGTTAACCTTGACGAAAAGCTCTAAATTACTTTCCGCTGGCCCGCTGATGATCAAAGGCGTACGCGCCTCATCAATGAGAATAGAATCCACTTCATCAACGATGCCAAAGTTATGTCCACGTTGAACGAACCGACCTAAATCGGTTTTCATATTGTCGCGCAAGTAATCAAAACCAAATTCGTTATTTGTTCCGTAAGTAATATCGGCGGAATAGCTCTGGCGTCGCTCGCTGTCAGTTAAACCATGGACAATCACTCCAGTCGTCATCCCCAAAAACGAATAGACTTGGCCCATGGTCGCGGCGTCGCGTTGAGCAAGGTAGTCGTTCACCGTAACAACGTGAACACCTTTGCCTGAAAGAGCGTTCAAATAAACGGGAGCTGTCGCGGTGAGGGTTTTCCCTTCACCCGTTTTCATTTCCGAGATTTTTCCTTCATGCAGGACAACGCCGCCTATGAGCTGAACATCATAATGACGCTCACCACGGACCCGCAGCGCAGCTTCGCGAACCAAAGCAAATGCCTCAGGAATTAAACTATCAATCGACGCGCCCTTGGCCAGACGTTCCCGGAAATCAGCAGTCTTTTTCGGAAAGTCGCTGTCGGCAAGAGACTTCATGGAAGGTTCCAGCGCATTGACTTGATCGATGAGTCCGCGGATGCGTTTAATCTCGCGGTCATTTTTGGTCCCAAAGATTTTTTTTGCAAACGTAAGCATGTGCAATGACCTCGTACAATAAGCTTGGCGCGGCATTGAACCACGGAAGCTGGGGTCATCTATTATATACTTTTCTTAGTGGGCTGCTATTGCTAAGTCGTCGATATTTAGAATGAATTTCTTTGGGTCGACAACTCTGCCATTTACAGCAATTTCGTAGTGAAGGTGAGGACCGGTGGATCGGCCGGACTGCCCGACCGTTGCGACTTGATCGCCGCGGCGAATGACCTGGCCTGGGCTGACCAAGTTTTGAGCATTGTGCCCATAGCCGGTCACAATCCCGTAACCATGAGCAATCATAACAAAGTTACCAAAACCATTACGTTTTCCGGAGAAAATCACGACCCCATCTGCCGGCGCATAGATTGGTGTTCCAACGGGAGCGGCGACATCAAGACCCTTGTGATTGGAGGGTTCTCCTGTGAAAGGACTTGAACGTGAGCCAAAATTGCTTGTGATCCAGCCATCGACGGGAGTCATGGACGGGATTGAAGATAAAAGTGTCTTCTGCTGAGAGAGACGGCTAATGATTTGCTGAAGCTCGAGAGCCCCTTTTTGACTGTTTAAAGTAATGGAGTCCAGACGTGCAAAAACTGGTTTAAAGACCAATCGATCCAAGTCAACATTTCCTGGAACAGATGAGTGGTGGTCAATCTTTGGCTCAATCGGACCTGAGCTGGTCTGATTTGTACTCGTAATGGATGAAAGACCAGTTCTTTTTGTCAGGGACTGGGTTTGTAGATTTGTGATCTCTGCAAGTTTGGCTGAGTACTCTTTGACCTTGCGAAGCGATGAGCGCACTTCATCTAAACTGGACATGAGAATACGAGCCTCTCCCTTTAACGCTCGGTCATCCTGAATTGCCTGTAAGTATGACGAGCGCAGACTTCGCATATGGAAATAGTCAGCGATGCCATAACCTAAAAATATGAGCGCGACTGCCATCATAAACTTCAATAACGATACGGAGCGATACGTGATGCTGTACCGCTTGGATCCCGATTTGCTATCTGGAATGATGACAATTGTATATCGACGCACGTTACACACCTCATGGAACAAAAATTCCGTAGAGTGTGATTCGGCTCTGCGCAGAGAAACTTAACTGGGCAAATTATTTAGCCTTAGCTAGGCAAATAATGACAGAAATATTATCATCGCCACCGCGTTGATTGGCTTCGGCAATTAGATGGTCTACGGCCAAAATACCATACTTTTGGCAGCAATTTGCGATGACTTCCTCGGGAACCCGGCCATGTAGTCCGTCGCTACATATAATGAGCAGGTCACCGTCTTCGACGTCTACGGTGTAGGTGTCGACGTCCTCTTGCTCCTGGTAGCCAACACTACGAGTGATTACGTTACGAAGGTGGTGGTTCTCCGCTTCTTCTTTCGTAATAACGCCTGCTCTGATTTGTTCGCTCACCAAACTGTGGTCTGTCGTGATTTGATAAATATAACCACACCTGATGAGATAAAGGCGGCTATCTCCTACATGGGCGCATGCAACGGATCTGCCTAATACTCTGATAGCAGTAGCGGTAGTTCCCATGCCCTTCAATGTAGGCTCTTCTAGGGCGCGCTCATAAATCTTCATTGAAGCATGGTTAATAGCCTCGGCCACCAAAGATGCGGTGGCACCCGCGTTTTCATCAGACGCAGCATCAGCTTTGTTTGAATTTGAATCAAGAAAAGCTCGAATATTCTGGACGGCTAAACTGCTCGCAACTTCGCCGCCAGCATGTCCGCCCATGCCGTCAGCAACAATGTAAAGGCCGCGCTTATTGTCACAAAGGTAGCTGTCTTGGTTCGTTGAACGAACTCGTCCAATATGAGTGTTTCCGTTTCCGTTAATTTGAAACTGCGGAATTGCCATCACTGTCTCCCCGTCACTCACTTATTATAACACAAGATTTTTATGGTGACTTGGCCAGATAGCGACCACCTAGCAAAAGGCATAAACAAGCTAACGCGTGATTGATCTGGCCTGTTCTTATTAAGGAGTCAATATCCTGAGGATTTATAAATTCAAGAGAGATGCGTTCATCTGGGTCTGGAAAATGTTTTCGCTGCGTTGCGGGTAGGCAGCCCAGAGCAATGAAGAAATGACAACGGTTCGTCATGATTGCAGGATTTGGGTTTACGGCGCCAAGTGGCAAAAAGCGTTGGCTAATAAATCCCGTCTCCTCTTCTAACTCGCGAGCGGCAGCCATTGTTGGATCCTTTTCGCCAGGATCAATGACGCCTCCTGGTGTTTCCAAGACATACGACATTGTTCCTACGCGGGGCTGCTTTACTAAAATGATCTGCCCGTTTGCAGCCACAGGTAAAACATTGACCCAGTCTGGCGCTGCCAGCCGAAAGTAACCCTCGATGGCGTGGTCGTTTTCGAGGCGAAATCCAACCTCCTCTACTTCGAACGGCCGCGTCTTAAGAACAGATTTTTTATTAGTAATTTGCATTCTAACTCCAACGACGTCCCATAACTTTTATTTCATTTGCTAAAAAATCCGCAGTTAAAGTTGCTGCGTCGCGAAAATGGTCCTTCCATTGCTGATGGGCGTCTGGACCCACAGCATTGGTCACAGCCACGACGCAAGTAAAAGACTTTGCTACAGGTAGCCAGTTTTTGGCGACGGCGTATAATTCAAGCGTTTCTAAAACGGGCAGGTCCTTGGTAGATTTTTGCGTCTTCAGAGAAATCGATGCGCTATTGTGAACCCAGCAGGCAGGAAGCGGAAGCTGCAAGCTGTTCAGCATGAGTTTCTCCTCAGAATTTGTTACGAGATAGCCCTGACCGGTACGAACATCCACGGGCGCAAAGTCAACTCCCAAAGCTGTAAATAACTCAACGTTGCGAAAGTTACCCAAAATTCCAGCGGTACAGCAAAAAAACACGTCTCTGCCAGCGACAAGGTCTCGCAGGCGAGCTGAGATAATTGCCGCCTGCGTTAATCCTACGCCAACGACAAGTTGGGTGGCGTTGACTCCCGAATTTTGCAATCGCTCGACAATCTCGCTTGTTTCAAACTTTGCAGCACTGGCGATAATTGGATGACCCATAGTCAAATTGATACCAAGTTGCAAATTACAACAGGTTTTTTACGCATCATTTGGAACATATAGCGACGCACCTCGACGCGCATACTCTCCTCGAGGTCTTCCAGTCTGCTGTCACGTTCGTCAACTGAATGTTTAAATCCTTTAACTGCTGCTTTGCGAATGGCGGACTCAAATTCAGCGGCTTCCATTCCTGATGGGGGCACAAGGCCTTGTACTGTTATCTTCATATTCCCAATAAGACTTTGATCTGCAAGATCGCAGCAGGCCGCGACAATAACAAGACCTAGCTCCCCAACGCGCAAGCGTTCACGTAAAACATCATAGGGTAGGAGGTCCATCGATCCGCTGTCTACAAACAGGTGATCAATGTCAATTCTATCCGAGATAGTGATGTCATCCGCCTCCACATCAATGACGTCACCGTTTTCAATGACGTAGGATCTCGTATCGGATAAGCCGACTTCCGCGGGAACTTTGGAATTACTGGTCAAATGACTAAAAGTTCCATGGACTGGTATGAAATTTCTTGGTCGAAGGGCAGAAACAAGTTGCTTTAACTCTTCCCGGTATCCGTGACCACTTACATGGATATTCGGGTTGTTGCGAACGGAGAAAATTCGTGCTCCACGTCTTTCAAGAAGGCTCATCATGTACTGAATGACGCGCTCATTGCCTGGGATTGTTCTACTGCTAAATATCACCAGATCACCCGGACAGATGCTGAACTGACGGTGCTCACCATTTGCAAGGCGCATTAAAGCTGAACGCCATTCCCCCTGACTTCCGGTGGCGATGACGCAAAGCTTTGAGCGGTCCATATTCATGGCAATACTTGAATCTATAATCAATCCAGGAGTGGGCTGAAAAAAACCAAGTTCGCTCGCAACTCGGATGCAATTATCGAGGCCACCACCGAGTATTAAGGCTTTGCGACCAGATGCTTCACAGACATCGAGTATCGTCTTGATTCGCCAAAAGTTACTGCTGAATGTACTGACTACGACGGCGCCGGACGGACATTCAGCGAAAGCCTTTTTCATTGGCTCAACGACGGTTGCTTCAGAGGGGCAAAAGCCAGGAATGTGGGAGTTGGTGCTGTCGGCTAACAGTAAATGAATACCCTCTCGACCAAGTTTTTCAAGATGCTTGATGTTGACTGGCTCTTCAAGTACCGGCGTGAAGTCAAACTTAAAATCGCCAGTATGAAAAACATTAAATTTTTCCGCGCGAATCATTAGCCCACATGCGTTTGGGATGCTGTGGTTAAATGGAACAAACTCCAAAGAAAAATCTTCGCACTCAACGCGGTCTCCTGGGTTAACACGATGAATCGGATACCTGACGCTGATGCCTCGTCGTGCCAACTTGTTGTCAATCAGAGCAGCCGTCCAGGGCGTTGTATAAACAGGCCCAGGCCAGCGGTCTAACATAAATGAAAGGGCACCAATATGATCCTCATGCCCATGTGTCATGATGTAAGCGTACACACCGCCAAACTGTTCAATCCACGGGGCCATATCTGGGAATATCGACTCTACACCTAGCTTAGATGGATCTGGAAAGCTTACTCCCGCATCAACGATATAAAGTCTATCGTCACAGATGTAGCCGGTCATATTCATGCCGAATTCGCCACAGCCGCCAAATGGAATGATTCGAATCGCATTATTTTTGAAAAACGTGATCGGTGGATTTTGCATAGATGCTTTCTTCGGTGGTTGCCAAAGCAACCTGTGAGCTATCCTTTATCTCGCGAGAACTCGAACGGATAGCGGACTTCAACGCTACCGCCCTTTGGCTTTGGAAACTTCCAATTGGCGATTTTATTATAAACGCAGCGTACGAGTTCGTCGTCTTTAATCGATGTCTGTAGCAGGTCAAGATTTGATATCTGTCCTTGTGTATTAATTTGCCAGCGCCATTCCATTGAGCCCCGAAGAGCCTGATTTCTGCGAAGTGCTAGCTCGTAACAGAGTCGCAGCTGGTAGCGACCAGCAGTTATGGTTTTTTCTACCAGACTAGGCTCAATCTTTCCAGCCAATGGCTCCACAATTTTTGTATCGTCGACAGCAGGCGATCCCCATGTTGAGGCTTTGAGACTAGCGATGGTTGTCGGTTCTTGGTCGCGCCTTCCTCCATCGGCAATCCATGTTAGACCAGCCTGATAAATTGGTGAGCCAGCTGGTGGATCGCAACAGTTAATCGGACCAAAAAGAAGTCTTTCATCTCCAAACAGATCTAGCTGCGCTAAGGCAGCCTTAGCTGCAGATGACTTTGCAAGGGATTCTTGCATCTTGTCATCACTTTCAATTCCGAGATAGCCTTGTGCAATTTTTTCAAACGCCTCGTTAGTAGGTTTCTCCTCTTTTTCTTCTTTAACGAGTCCCATGTCCTTTTCGAATGTTTCTGAAACTGAGACGCGGCTTCGCTCTAGATCCTTAGATGATGCAGCAATGACGGATATCTTATCAAGAAGACGAAGTACTTTTCCGTCCACAGACTCGCCAGAGACTGTCGGCATAGAGATGAGTCCGCGTCCGGCCCGTGCAGATTGCGCGTCCAATGATTGTTTTGCTTCAGCAGCATGAATTTTTTTGGCTTGATCATCAAAGTGATTTTTATATTCCAAAGTTACCGACGGGAATAGTTTTGGATTTTCAGCGACGGCCTCTCCGTAACCCAGCGTCTTAGAAAATTCCGAATAATATCTCCAGATATCGTGTACATAATCAAAACGGTCCAATGAAAACTGAACGACAGTAGGCCCGTCTGCCAGATGTTTTGTGGAGATGAATGGCAGAAGATTCACATCGGGCAGCTCTGATAAACCGCTGTATAGGTCGTTGTCTCGAGATTTAAGCGTGGATCTTGCGCTGAGAGCAATGACTCCAGCCGCAAAGAATGCCACAGCCAGAGCCGTCCACTCAACTTTTCGGTCGGCGACTAATGATAGGGGGGAGCCGAGGTATCCACGGGCCGGCTTTAATCGTTTTTCCGATTTCCTAAGCAGTGGACCAACTCTGATAGCGATGGACAGTTCTTCTATACGAAGGCTGGCAGTGGTTCCAGGACCGATTTCAAAAATCTTGCGACTTGGTTTTGCCGCTTGTAACACATAAGAGCCTCTGCTATTGGCAATGACTCCATTCCACGCTACGTTTGGATTCAGGATCAGTCCTGATTTTGTATTTTGAATAATTTCTAATTGATCCCAACGTGGCCACACCACGGATCTGATGTTGGAAAACCAGCTCTTACCTGCCGAGACACCGCGAGCCCTGGATAGGGGCCTTGAATAAGAACCAAGCTCTGCACCACCCCAGAAGACGGTTACTTGAAGAAAGTTTTTGCGATCGTTTTGCGAGGTCATGTTCTATTGCTCCGGGGCCTATCGCAGAATCCGTGTCTCAAATCCATATTTTGTAAATCCTACCTCTGCAAGTGCGTAAACAACTGGGCGAATGTGATGAAAGTTTAAGTGTTGATCTACTGATAGCGCTACAACGGTGTCTTTAGTCGTTATCTGACCTTTTAAGACAGATTTTTCGACGACGTCTCTAGCGGCCAGCGTTAGATAATCGCGAAGAGGTCCAAGTTGATCTTTGGAGGGGCCTGAAAGAGGCCATGAAAAGGTAAGGCCGTTAGTAG
Organism: Oligoflexales bacterium; assembly: GCA_044236265.1. GTDB lineage: Bacteria > Bdellovibrionota_B > Oligoflexia > Oligoflexales > RGVZ01 > CAMDKS01. The sequence goes on along the minus strand of JBIIGV010000002.1, from coordinate 1,082 downwards.
TTCTGACTATAACATGGTCGTTTTTAGTTCCAATACTAAGCCAAACGCCTGAGTGATTAGAGACATCCGCCTGATGTTCAAGTGGACTGGACACCCCAAATAGCCGTGTTGATAATTCCAGGTTGGTATAAACCGTGAGTATCGTTACAGCCATAAAAGGTAAAATCAAAGTATAGATTTTGAATGAGCCATCGTCGAATAATCTGTCCTTTTGCCGCGCAAATGCGGAGATGGCTTCGCCGAGCTTGTGAGTCCTCACAAAAGACCTCCGCCGATCATGACGTGGCTAAATTTTTTTGCTTGCTTTAGAGACTCGACGACACCTGCAACCACGGCAACCGGCACTTCTGGATCAGGTACGACGACAACAAGCCCATCTGGTCGAATAGACTTCTTTCTCGCGCGTTCGTCGGACCACTGTTCCACTTGACGAAGTAAGCTATCGGTCTGAGGGGACCCAGAAATATGAGGAATGATAAATTTATTTCGAACATCGTCGCGTTCGTTGGAAAAAGAATTCATATCGCCAAAAATCATTTCACTTGTAGTAATGCCAATGGCGAGTGTCTGCGGACTTATGGTGTTTGCAGTGGTTTCCCTAAACGTGTGAAGTCCTTTGTCTTCAATGGGAAATTGAGCCACAGGAATGTCAAGCGAGATGAGTCCGTAAACTCCGCCTACAGAAATCACTCGTATTGAATAGGACAAAAAAAGAAGTAAACCGCAAACAGCAAGTGTCAGCAGCACCGACTCATTTATGATCGAGTCAGATAATCTCTTCTTCGTCCTTGACATCTTGGACGACAGCGTCTGCGACGTTTGCATCCGATGGTGCTCCTTGCGTTGTGGCGATGGGCTGGGGTGCCGGTGCTGATTCTGCCGGACTTGATAGGGGCATCTGCATTTGCATCGGCTCTGCCATGGCGACAGGCATGACGCTAGCCACCTCGGCTGGTACAAGTATGTTGCTTAAAACGGTTACGCCGTAGTGCATTTTTTCCGTAAGCCGGATCGCCATTCCTTTCACGAGATAATAGCCAACCAAAATGAGCATGCTCATAAGGACGCCAAAAGCAGCGGGA
>JBIIGV010000112.1:0-9115 GCA_044236265.1 Oligoflexales bacterium | reverse complement strand
AATATCCATGCAAATTATCTGATGTCGACGCTTCTTCTCAAAATGTACACGACCGACCCTGGATCATTCATTCTCATTAAGCAAAGTACAGATTTGGCCGCACAGACCTACGACCTAAGCCGAAAGAATGAATTAGGGATCGCAGCCCTGGCAAATATTCTTGAAATTTCTGGAGAGTCTGAGAGAGGACTATCCATGCTCAACGAGGTTGAAAGACGCGGGATTCCTATTGGCTGGCGCACAAAGCTAGCTAAAGCCAAACTCCTGCAAAGTAGTCACAACCCTGAACTTGTTCTGCAAGCTTTAGAGGATGCTCTAAGCGACCCACGCGCCTCTCACCACTTGATTTCTCCCGTATTGATTCAAGTCTTGTTGGAAAAATATGATGGTGACGAGCAAATAAATAAGCTTAAAGAATGGAAAACTCGCTGTAAATCCGTTGCTATGGATCTTGCGCTGGCTGCATCGCATGCAATTAGTGGCGAGAATGAGGCTGCCATGAAGATATATTTTTCGATTCTGGAGCAACAGCCACACAATATCGAAGCTTTAATCAATCAAGGCATCATTGCAATGCGACTAAAAAACTACAGTTTGGCAGTCAAGCGCTTCTCATCAGCCATTGAACATGGAACCTTGCCAGGAGATCTTACGGCTGCTCAGACAAATCTTGCCACTGCCCTGATAAGCGAAAAGCGTCAACCAGAGCTCGCAAAAAAGGCTGCGTACGATGCAATTAAGGGTGCTAGCGACACCGAGGGCGTTTTAATTGGAATCTTGGCGACATATCGAAAAGAGAGCTCCGTTGCTACAACCTTATCGTTCCTTGACGATCTCGAAACGTCCGTCCCGGGTCTTCACTTAGGATATGCCTTAAAGGCTGAATTACTGAGCGAAAAACTTGGGCGCTACTATGATGCAATGCAATCATTTACTAATGCTATCACGCTTGAGCCAATGCGTAGTGAGTATTATAATGGGCGAGGACTTGCCTGGATGGGTATTGGTCGCATTGAAGTCGCTCTAAATGATTTTGAAAGCGCAACTTTTGCGAATCCGGATGATGCCTCCGCCCGCTACAATTTTGCTTGTGCGCTGGCGAGACTGGGTCGCAAGGAAGATGCTGTGATCGCACTCGGAATGGCGTTTGAAATGGATCAAAGACTAATGATTCATGCTCAGACGGATCAGGACTTGGCATCACTGAGACCTGAGCCCTCTTTCAAAGCTTTGTTCGATGGAAACTCAAAGCAATTTAGCGTGGCCCACTAAGCTTTCGAGGATAAATCAGAAATGGCGACACTTTCTCGACATATCCTTGAATTCCTTCATGCCAAAATGGATCAGACAACGAAAAGTCCTTATTAAAGAATTTTTCCGCTGACTTTTGGCTGCCGTAAATCAACTTCATGGGTAAGGTCTTATGATCATACTCATAGGGAGGATCTTTCCAGGCAAAGCCTCCTTCACCCAACTCAATAGCAGCTCTCACAAGCGCAATTGACAAATCAAGACTACGAACCGCTTTGTAGTCAGTTACATGAATCTGAATGCCTCTGCAGGTTTTGCCAGCCCATTTTTGCGATGTGGGTTCGAATTGGGCATCACGAAGAAAAACACCTGGTGACTCACCACCAAGAAGCTTCATGACTCTTTCCCGATACACGGAACCCTCGGGGATATAAGGGGCTCCAATCAGTTGAAACGGCAAACCAGTTCCACGGCCTTCCGATATATTTGTACCCTCAAATATAACTGTACCTGGATAAACATAAACTGGGTCTATGGTCGGAAGATTTGGTGATGTTAAAACCCACGGGCGACCTAAGTCACTCCAATAACTTTTTGGATCCCAGTCTTTAAGTTCGACAACTTCTAGTTCGCATCCAATGAATGAATTAAAGAATTTCGCCGATTCACCAGCAGACAATCCATGTCGCATGGGAATGGGATACTCGCCGACAAAGGAAGTGCTATCCATGTCCAACACTCGCCCCTCGCACACGATACCACCGACGGGATTTGGACGATCTAGAACAACCACTTTTTTTCCATGTTTTTTTGCTGCGCGCATGCACCCAGCAATCGTCGCTTTCCATGTATAAATGCGACAACCAACAATCTGCAAGTCGATCACTATTGTATCCAGGTTTGACAGCATTTCGGCTGTTGGCTCTCTAGTCTCCGAATACAGACTAAAAAGCGGAATTCCAAATCTGGAAAACTGCCCATGACCAGTCTCGATCATGTTGTCCTGCTTCGTACCGTAAAACCCGTGCTGAGGTCCAAAAAGCGCAGTAAGCCTTGGTCCAAGCACTGTTTTTAAAACGTCCCATGCCGGCAAAAAATCAGAGGTGACCGAGGCCTGATTACACACCAGGCCACATCGTCCCCACGATCGAGCCAAAGAGCTGTCAGCCGACACACGCTCCAAACCAACCAGACATTTCATAATTGTTCCTGCAAGAGTTACAGACCGAGACGTTGTCCGATCCTGGACACTAAATTAGCCAAGCAATCGTCTACCGACTTACCGCTGACGGACTCAACAAAGCTATTGCGATCAGTAGAATGCTCTCCATGGCCTGTGAAGGTCCCATCACTGAATTCGTCGATTTCTAATTGATAAGTCACGCCCTTCACCATGTAAGTGAAGTTGTGGACTTTGAATAACTTGCCCCCGGCGTGAACTTTAATATCTTTCCATGACATGAGGATTGTCTCCTGGGAATTTTTTGCTTGTGGTGATCACACTATTAATGACTTTTAGAACTGACCTCTAGTTTACGTTATTTGGATATATCTAGTCCATAAACCGGCGAGATTTCAGTAACATGCATCATCCTTGCTGTATTGCGTCGTCTTTTGGTAAGATAATAATGAGGTCACAAAGACCTCATAGACTATACGTCTAGGAAAGGAGGTGGTGCTGTGGGTTGTTGTAAACAAAACCCTAGTAGCGCGGAGGTGCGTGTCTCTTAGCTGAGACATCGGACCTGAAAGCTACCAACCGGCTCCCCTCCTTTCACAAATGGTTTCTTGATGGGGATGCCGGTTGCTCTTTTTCCACCCCCCACCCTTAAATGTCGCCCTATTAGACAGTGTGGACCTTTTAGCCATCCCAAGGCCGCTTCAATCGATATAAATACCTAATATTACTTAATAAATTTTCATAAGCTTTGCTTATTTTATGGCACTGCTCTTGCAATCATACAGGCAAGGAGCCCAATGCCGTGACCTACTTGAAGACTAAAACAACATGTCAAAGCCGCACGATTATTACCGTGTTCCTGGCTGGTCTTTTTTTGGTTGATGGCAAAGCCTACGGCAAAGATGGTTTCGGACTAGACGAATTTAAAAGGCCAGCTGAAGTTATAACCAAACCGACTCAACCATATCGAACAAAGTTTGGTAACCCGATTCATGTCTATACGATTAAAAATAGCGATACCAACCAAGATGCCTCAACCGTGCGCTTTTTGATCCAAGGTGGCCTACATGGAAACGAACTACTCGCAAGTGAGTACGTAGGCTGGCTAGCAAAAAGATTTGCAAAAGGAGAGAGCCTCCTCAATACGATCAACTCGGGTAATGTAGAAATCGATTTCATTCCATTTGCAAACCCGGACGGTACAATTCAATTCACGCGTTACAATGGAAATAAGATCAATCTAAATAGAAATTTTGGTGTGCTCTGGGGAACTACCAAGGAAAACCCTGGCCCAAAAGCATTTAGCGAAAGTGAGACAAGGGCTATCCGCGATCTTTTAACAACTCGTAACTATGCTGGTTCAATAGACGTCCACGGCTATGTGAATTGGGTCGTAATTCCAACTTCACCAAACGATGGACTTCAGGGACTCCCTGCCGTCAATAAAACAAGGGTTGAGGCCTATGAGAAATGGAGAAAGTCCGTTGAACGTGAAACAACAAAAACAATGCCTGGCTACCAAGTAAAAACCGCCGGTGCATTAGGTGATGGCGGTGCTTTTGAAGATTATGCATGGTGGGGCGCTGGCGTTCCCTCTGCTTGTCTTGAGGTTTTTTCGGAAGAACGTTACATCGCAAAGACATTAGCAGGAAAAGTATTTGACTGGATCACGCCAGGTATTTTTACGCGCAACAGAGCCGATGCCAGCATGACAGACACTTTCCTGATATATGAGTCTTATATGCATGGGCTTTTTATGGAGGCTCTGAAGCTGCGACCTGAAGGTTCAGGAAGCAAAGAGCTGGCCGGCGATATTTTAAAGAAATAATTCAGTTAAAATTTCCGTCAATTTTACTAGCGTAAAATTTCGGTAACGCAAACGCGCCAGTCATCAGATCCAAGCTCAGATACTCAAGGCCTTTTTCAACTCGGCTAAAACGCGCTTTATCGAAGGACGCAGGCTCAATCGGCGACTGAGACGCCACTGTCCATGACCAACTTCCGCGGGGATACGTCGGTATCGGAGCTACGTAGCTTTTTCTGTGTTTAAAACCGCCACTGATGTTTCTATGGATACGCCCCAGCGCATCTTTAGTAAACCACGGGGATTCACTTTGAGCAGCCATTAGACCTCCAGGGCGAAGTGCCTTAGCGACGTCGCGGTAAAACTCCCGGCTAAACAGCCCTTCTCCTGGCCCAATAGGATCGGTGGAATCCACCAATATGACGTCAATCTCCTCTTTCAATTCCTTGATAAAGGCAATTCCGTCACCAACACGTACCTTTACACGCTTGTCGACACCTGGATTCAAACAATTTGCAACATGCGGGAAAAACTTTTTGCTTGCATCAATGACCATGGCATCGATCTCGCAAAGAATCACTTCTTCTACTTCTGGATGTTTTAATATTTCTCTGACAGTACCACCGTCGCCGCCACCAATAACGACCACGCGACGTGGATTTTTGTGAAGACACAAAGGGATGTGGGAAATCATCTCATGATAAATAAATTCATCGGCATCGGTAATCATGACCAAGCCGTCAAGAAGCAACATCGTTCCGTAGGCCTTGGTTTCAACAACGTCGACACGTTGAAACTCGCTTTTTCCACTGAAAAGAACTTCCGTTACAGCCCATCCAGTTCGGATATGATCACTCTCTTGCTCGGTTACCCACAGATCCATGAATTAATCCCTCAAATCAGACCACAAACTTAATTAACGACGCTTTTTTTCCTGATTGCGGACATATTCAAGGAATGCCGCCTTATCTTGCAGAAGGTCCATAGCATTAGCATGCTGGCGGGCCTGTCTCTGAAGTTTTTTCTGAGCCTGGCGATTTCCACCCTGCTGAAATTGGCTACGGTGTTGCTGATGGCCTTGCTGGGAGTTCCCACTGGCGACATTGCCATTAACGTTGCCATTTTGAGGATTTCTATTGAAGTTACCCTGATTGCCGCCGCGCATTGTATGCTTCCGCTCCACGATCTCCCAAGCGCGTAAAACGACCCCCTCGGCGAGCAGTTCAGATATAAGCTCATCGATGGTCACACCCTCTTCGCGAGCATTGTCTCGAAGCTTCCTGTGCAGATTCTTCGAAATACGAATCGTCAGGTTCTCTGGCAGCGGCTCTGGCGCCTCGTCAAGACCCTCTTCCAGCTCCTCGTCCTGCATGTCACGAGCAACCTGATCATTCGGTGTGTCAATGCGATTTCCGCGATTATCAGCGTCCTGATTAAATTTAGCCATGATGGATCCTTAAGGTATGGGCCGAATCTGGCCCGTTTGTTCCGAGCCTACGCTCGATCACGTGTGGTGTCGTTCAGCTTTAACTGAAACCTGAGTTAAAATTTTGACTCTTAAATCAATTTGTTATTGGGTCATGCCAATGGGCCGAAACGGCTTGAAAATCCGTGAACCCATCATCTGCCTGATTTGACAGGGCTACGTCAAGCGCAAAATCATAAAGCCCCCGTTTAACCCCGGATATATCAATAAAAACAGCCAGGCTTCCCGGACCATACTTTAACCACGGCCAACGACCACTCAGCTCCTCGTTTGAAAAGTCCTTTTCCAAAGCCAGATAAGGCGGAGGGGCCTGTTTTAGAGCCTTTTCATCAACACGAACATTGGCCAGAAAACTGCCAATTTTGCTGTGCCCTCTGACTGAAAAAACTCCGGATGGGCTGTGATCGAATGCCGTCTTTTTTAGGGAATGATGACCTGGTCCAGATACCGGCAAAAATTCCAAATTCGCATCGACCGACCAAGCGGCGTCTTTTGGATACCTCAATATATAGGCGATTCCTGATCCGCGACTCAGGTAAGAGGCTGGATCAAACACAAATTCTATTTTAGTCGGGATTTGAAAATAGTCGTCATAAAACACAAGCTCACTGAATAGGTGTAAATTCAGCGCGCCAAAAAATCGTCTTAGCTTTGCGCCGACCGCAACGATACTGCGCACTGGACCAGAGCGCCAAGACTCAACCTCTGATGTAAAATCTGTTTCACCAAAGTAAAAGGACGGCAGAACGAAGACTCGAGGGATTAGCGGCATAACAAACGAGCTACCTGCAAAGACCTGCTTTGGACCGTCAGACGTTTTCACCATCACGTCGCCAATCAACATCGGCTGCCCCGATCTGAACACATATTTGTATTTTGAGGTTTCCACTTCTAACGAGGTTGGATCAAAAAGTGGCTGAAAAACGTCTTGCGTGGTACTACTTTTGACTTCACCGATCAAGACTGAACCCAAGTATGCGTCGCGCTCGCCGCAAAAATCAACACGCGCAAAATCGATTAATGATGCTTTAAGATCCTTGGACAACTTCTTACTGTTGAATGGCTCACCTAGACTGACGCCTTTGATGCTGAGCTCATCATTTTTGTCAAAAATCCCATCATCAGTTCCACTTGTGAATGGCATCCCCCCCTCGAGAACATAGTTTTCATCAGCATTCAGTTCATCGATTTGAATCGGAATCTTCGACCATTTTCCGGACCTAAATGTCCATCCCTGAATAGATTGGACAGATCGCCCTTGCAACCATGAAGCTCCTTTAATCACAACAGGAAATCGAAAGGTTTTTAGTGGCGCACGTGTGGCCACACAACCATCAGACTTGGCTAAAATCGGCATCGCGTTGACGAGCAACACCATGTGAATCCATAAAACGGCAACCAGAAAGGTCTTCATAGCCGTTCGACGTCAGCAATTTCTTTTGGAATAGATGCTGTTAGCACCTCGTTACCAGTTGCGGTGATTAGAACGTCATCTTCTATACGAATGCCAATTCCTCGAAACTCCTCCGGTACAGTTTGATCAGAGGAATTGATGTAAATACCCGGCTCAACGCTAAAATACATTCCTGGTTCAAAAGGTACTGGAGTTTCACCTTGCTTGTACATGCCTGCATCATGCACATCGAGACCAATCCAGTGACTGATACCATGCGGGCAAAACTGCTTGTGAATATTTTTCTGCAAAGCTTCGTCTAAAGACTCTTTGATAAGACCGATATCAATTAATCCCTTCGTTAAGGTCTTAAAAGCTGCGTCTTGTACATCAACCCAAGTCGCTCCGGGTTTAGCCGCAGCGATAGCGTCCTTTTGTGACTGAAGGCAGATGGAGTAAAGAGATTTCTGAGCGGAAGTGAACTTACCATTTATCGGAAAGGTTCTGGTGACGTCGGATGCATAGTTATCAACTTGGCAACCAGCGTCGATCAGCAACAGTTCTCCGTCGCGCAAGATCGCATTGTTGTCACGATAGTGCAGAACACAGGCATTATTTCCGCCTGCTACGATGGAGCCATATGCCTCCATTTCTGCCCCGCCTTTTAAAAACTCGTGCAAAAGAGTGGCATGGACATCCCGCTCAGACTGACCGGGCTTTAGCTCCTTCAACACGCGCGCGAAGGCGCCTGACGTAATTTTCGCGGCAGCTTTCATACGCGCCACCTCGTCAGGACCTTTGCGAACGCGAAGACTACCGCCAATGAGCGAAGGATCGGAAATGGTCAGCATTCCAGCTGCATTGCGAGCAGCCGTGGCACGATGTCGACGAAGTGATTCAATAACTTTACGGTCAAAATCATGCCAAAAGCCTAGGGAATAAAATAAACCCTGCGCTCCGTTTAACAAGTTCGGTAATTTTTGCCACAAATCGTCCCAGGAGAAAGCCTCATCGATCGGAAGTTTTTCCTTGGCAGCCGCCACACCCATGCGAAGACCATTCCAGAGTTCTGCATGAGGATCTTTGTCACGAAGAAATAAAATCACCCTTGGTTCCGAAGGTCCACGGTGAGAAAGAACTAATAATGCTGCGTCTGTTTCACTAAATCCTGTCAGATAATAAAAAAGACCGTCCTGACGCCAAGGAGCTTCCACCGTGCTATTTCTATACGCTTGGGGCTGAGCCATGATCAGCATAGCATGCCCGTTAAGTTTTGAAATGACTTGATCAAGACGACGACGAAAGTTGATTTCCGGAAGAGACAGCATAAAGGTCCTCGAAAATTTATTTAGAGACCTATTCAATCACCCAGGTCACTTTAGATCAACTAGGTAAGGCGGATTTAAGAGCAAAAGAAAGAGGGTACGCGGTGAACGCGTACCCTCTGCAATATACCTAAGAGTTCAAAAGGACGGAATTATACCATTTCCTTAAGAGCTTTAAGAGCGCGAACCTTCACAACGTTGCGAGCAGGCTTAGCTTTGAAAACTTGCTCTTCGCCAGTGAATGGGTTGATGCCCTTGCGAGACTTGGTAGCAGGCTTGTGAACGCGTGTGATCTTCATGAGGCCTGGAACTGTGAAGATTCCTGGACCTTTCTTGCCCACATCGAGACCGATGACTTCGCCAAGAGCGTTGAAAAGTGCGCCAACGTCTTTGCGTGTCAAACCTGTGTTTTCAGCAAGAGCAGTCATGATTTCGCTCTTGGTGCGTGGCTTGTTAACAGCCTTCAACGCAACAGGTGATTTGTTGGTGTGTGCAGCAGCCTTTGCTTTTGGAGCTTTAGCTTTTGCGGTCTTCTTTGCGGTTGTTTTCTTCTTAGCCATTTAATGGGCCTCCCTGAAAATTTCATTCCGGAACAAATCGTTCCGACAAAAAATCATAAAAGGCTGTATTTGAAAAATCAAGAGCGTTCCCTCAAAAAAATGCATTTTTTTCGAGA
>JBIIGV010000111.1:0-9122 GCA_044236265.1 Oligoflexales bacterium | reverse complement strand
AATATATTCGTCACGCTTCCATGACAACACGAGAAGCGTGCGATCGTCCACAGGTCTCTGGAGATTTTGTTCATTAAAATCGTGCATGATGTTCTTCATCGTTTCAGCATGACCGTCAAACTTATCAAGCCTACTCCTGATAAATCGCCTCATGTCCGAGAGCTGTCGCGTACCCGTTATAAAGCCGTCACTAAACAAAACAAACACCGTCCCTGGCTTGATTGAGTACTCGAATACTTCACCGACGACGACAGCAGGAATTTCCAGATCCCAAGCACCGGAATCATTTGGGGCAAGAATGATCGGCGTATGGAAGTTATTTCTATATAGGTATGCACGTCGCTTACGCGGAAAAATTTCAATGCCAACAAATGTGGCGATATCGGGAATAGGGTTAAACAGTCCCAAAATATCTGTTGTCTGCCTGTGAAAGCTTTTTAACTTCGATTTTTGTCCGATCCCGTATTGACTTGATTCTTGAGGCGCTCTGGACTGCCAAAGGTTACGTGCAACCATAAAGCAAGCCGTCGCCTTCAAGGAAGCCTGCACCCCATGCCCCGTAACGTCGGACAAAACCAGGGCGAGACGCTGTTCAACCTCATCCCAATGAACGAAGTAAATATCTCCAGAGACGTAAACGGCAGCTTCTAAACTACCGATGACCTCAAAATCATGTGGGACTTTGGGAATATTGAGAAACGCACGCTGAACAGTTCGACCTAGTTCTAGCTCCTGCTCAATTAAATCACTTTTTGCTTTTGCAGCCGATAGACTACGTACACGGTTTTCTAGAGTTGAAATGTTGGTGAACGTACTTAACGCCAAAACGTAGACGGAAAGCGCCTCAAGTACGACATAAAGCCCCCGGAAGTTCGCACTCTCATTAAGCTCAGGCCAATAATGCGTTATTGGACCCAGCACCTGCTGCGCACTGCCTATTGCGCCCAGAATCAAGGCGATCCGTCTCCAAGGCAATTTTTTGCCACGAATACTCCACAGAGTTCTTAGGCACGCAAGAGCGCCCAAAGTTCCAGCGGTCGCATCGCGAATCCGAGGAATAATCGGTAGTCCGTCGATCTGCCAAGCGACCTCCATTTGTTTTGCAAAGCCGTAAGGGATACTTAGCAGTGTTCCAATTAATAACCACATTCTTGGATTAGGTTTCGCCACCCGCGCCAGCTGCAAAAAGAAATAGAGCCGAAAAATATCGCCCATCTGATAGCTGTAGTGAATCATAAACGGATTGTAACTGGACGACATCCATCCTTGACCTAATCCAATGGCCAAGGCTTCAAATCCCAGAAATAGAGCCAAACCCAAACTCTCCGGGGCGCTATCAATGAAAATAAATAGCATCAAAGCAAAGACGCCAATCAACACCCTAGACATCATGCCTACCATGGCACCGCTGTTGTCTTTTCTGGAAATCCGGTACTGCTCCATACGACTGGATTCCGCGAACGTCGATACATATGCCGGAATCAGGTCGCTACGGTTAAGGTAGGCGATCCCATTGTTGTGTAATGAAAAAGTCACGCGCACAGCTAAGGGCTCACTACCTATGGCAGCTCGCGGAATCGTCAACCTAATGGGTGTATTATTCGCGAATGTTCCCGCAAAGTCCCCGTTCACCTGGACCCTGGCAAATTGATATGAGATCTGCGGCAATGCAAAGACAAAATACTCTTCGGATTTATTGATTGAACTCAATGGAGTCGGGTCAATGAACACATCTAACCGCGCCCAAAAACGTTCTAAAGATGAAGACGGTAGCACAGTTTTGGAAATGCTGATGTCATTTAAATCCTCAGGAGACGATATCAGCGCTGCGCTGTCAGCGATCGTAGGAACCCCTGAATTACCGCAGCCAGTTGTGCAATCGATTCGTCTGGGCCGCACTCCTTCATAGCGCACATTCTTTTCCTGCAGGAAGTAAAACCCGTCTCGACCATCAACAAACGCTCGAAAATCAGGCTGCGAAATTGCTTTTAGACTGAGAGCTCCTAACAACAGGGCAAGGATTGTTCCCGTGAAGGCAATCGTGAGCGTATTGCGGCTATTTAGTTCAAACGCATTCAGCCGTCGACGATCGTAAAGTGATAACCACAAATCGTCCGATATGAATCGAAAAAATCTTTTAAAATTTTCTTTAAACATATGGGAGTTATCGGAAGAATTCGGACTGCATCAAAGAAGCGGTCTATCGCCAGGCTCATGCCAGACTGCAATTGCCTGATCTCTCCGCTATCAACGAATATTTTTATTAAAATACCAATTTATATTTTCATCATGAATTGTAAGTCACCACCACCCCAAGGCCTGAACGGGCTCTTTTTTGGGTATGGATAGTCCCTGACAATTTGATCAACATCCCATGTGGTGTTTACTGCAAATTTTGTCAGATCGTTCAACTTAAAATCAAAGAGGAGCTGATATTTGACTTCTACAGTCTTCCACAAGCGCTGATTCTCCTTCACGTAAACATCATTCACCATGACTCCATGCTGGAGACTGATATCAGGACGCACAGGACCGTGCCGAGTCAATATGAACCCCCATTCGTTGCGCAACACATCCAGAGGACTTACTGTTTCTCCTGGTATTGAAGCTTCCGAAAAATCCTTACTCAAATCGTAATGAACTCGTCGCCACACTCTCTGCAACGCCGCGCTATACATGATTTCTTGATCTACACCATGCTCAACACCCACCTCGGCTTCAAAGGCATCCTTGATCATTGACTTATGAACCGCTGAGTTTTCGGTCTGCGCTAGCAGTTCTTTCCGTTCAAATTTCCTTTGCCATTTACCTGAAGTATATAGAACGCTGGCATCAGCTAAAGGCAAGTCCACACGCGCATCCAGCGTTCGCTTTTCGTACTGATAGCGCCAGTTTTGTGAAGGAAGCGTCCAATCCAGAGGCGTATCCCACTCCAACAGAAGACGCCAACCGACTGATCTATTCTTTGAGTTTTTTTCAGATCGAAAGCCAAATGTTTTAGTTTCTCCATCCCGGTGGGCAGCCTCGTCTGATCGCTTTGATTGGTAATATTGATCAACGTTCCACGCAAAAATTTCGGTCAGCGATTCCGCTGACTCGTGAAGCGTCCAGGCTAATCCAAGGTCTCCAAACTCTTTCCTGGTATCTACATCTCCCAATACAGAGAGTCGCATTCCAGGGATCATGGACCAACCGAGCCTCAACTCGCGTTCGAGAGATTGTTCAACCAAATCCTCGCGACGTGATTGCACAAAGGATGCAGTCAATGGATCCAAAGGTCTCGGCCTTATTTTTATGTCGTCTTCAAAATTGAATCTGGAAACATTCAAACTGCCAGCATTGACCCGGTAACCCATCACACTGTCCGTCCATGACCGCTCCCAAGTAATGGGGTAACGGTAGGAGTTTTTATCATTCCAGGTCTCGGTGTTATGGTGCTGTTCAGAATCGATCTGATCACTATCATAAGGATCAAAGCGTGCTTCAACAGGCTCCAAAAACCACAAGAAAGTCAGTATATACAGGATTTTAAAGTTCACGCCCCTCAAACTCCAGCCTGATTTAGCATTAAAGGACAAGGTCAAAAAAGTCTTTAAAATAGATTTTATTTTATTGACTTTTAAAGGGATTACTATAAAACCCCCTCACTCAAACACTTTTCTACAATGTGAGGAGCCCCTATGGCAATGCGAAGAATAATTGCGATTTCCGCCGTTTCTCTAACCACTGCATGTGGACTATCCAACCAAGACTCCAGAACTCTCCGCCAACTTCCTGATTCAAGACTAGCCGCCATTTCCAGCACATCTGATTATCAAATCGGCCCAACCTGGGGTAAACAAATTGTCACCAAAGACTCTTTACCTAGCCGGTCACCAGCATTTCAGCGCGCTGCAAAAGCAACAGCGCGAGTTCGGTTGGGGTTCGGTGGGGCAACAGCCTTTGTAATTGGCGAAAAGAATGGGCAACCGCTTCTCGCAACAAATCACCACGTGATCGGATCGGATGACGAATGCTCGTCAGCTAAAATTTCTTTTGAAATGCTCAGCATCAATAACTTACGCTGCGACAAGATCGTCAACACGAACACAGATCTTGATTTAACGATTTTTACTGTTTCTGGCGCAACGGAAGACCAGAAAACGACGTTACAAGATGTCGCCAAGTCTTTTGACAATGGCGAGTCACGCAAAGGAACAAACCTACTAACAATCGGCTACGGCGTCGCTGGAAACTCTGGACAAAAAAATCTTATGAGCGGCCAGGACGATGACTGCAAAGTCTTCTCACCAGACGGAGAAGTTCGTTTCATGGCCGATCCAGACGAATTTAATCCAGGGCCTTACAAAACCTGGATGTTTGCCACCGGATGTGACGTCTCCCACGGTGACTCTGGTTCCGCAATCGTTGACCGTGAGACTGGTGCCGTCGTTGGAATTCTGTCTACCGGCAAAATCCCGAAAAACAGTGTCGTACGCGATGCGTCCTACTTGAAAAAGATTTACGAAGATGCGAGCGAAGATGTTTGGAAAGAGCTAACTTACGCAGTTCCTGCCGCGAAAATCAGGGAACTTGTTGGTAATGACTTGCCTTGAATTTAACTGAGAACCCGACTGCTTAGGTCGGGTTCTCGTTTATGTTTTAATAGTGACTTTGAACGATTCGTGGAGTCAAAAATTGGAAAATATTAAATCAAAACCTTTGACTTCAGAATCCACCGCTAACAATTCCTTATTTCGAGATATGTATCGAGACTGGACATCTTCATGGAAAGATGCTGCTCGCACTCCAGCACCTCTTCAAAACATAATGGCAGGCTTTACCGTTGCTGCGGTCGCGGTTCCTCTCAATATTGCCCTCGCTGTAGTCTGCGGTCTTCCGCCGATTACGGGCCTTGTGGCTGGAGCTATTGGTGGATTTTTTGCCGGTATTTTCGGTGGCGCACCCTTTCAGGTAACAGGGCCGGCCGCCGCACTAAACGTGATGGTCCTGGCTCTAACAGTTAAATTTGGGCCCGTCGGTGTTGCCGCAGCTTGTATTTTGATTGGTCTCGTTCAGCTGGCTTTGATGTCGATGTCGGCAGGCAATTTGGTCCGCTTTGTTCCTGAGTCACTACTCGCAGGATTTACAACTGGAGTTGGCATTAAAATCATGGACAGCCAAATTCCAGAATTTCTTGGTTTCGATTATCGCACCACAGAAATCGCTGCCATGATGCACCAGCCCGAGTGGCTAAATCATGTTTCTTGGCTTGCTGTAGTCTGCGGACTCTTTGTTTCATTTTGTGTCATTGCATTCAAAGAATTTAAACGCTTTCCAGCGGCACTAGTGGGCATTGTGGTCATCACCGCCGTGTCAGTAAAATTAGGATGGTCTGTAGAGCGAGTGGGAGAAATTCCGTCTAGCCTACCTCCGATTGCTCTACCGCAGGCACAAGTATCGACGTGGCTTGCCATATTAGTCACATGTTTTCCGTTAGCGGTCCTAGCTGCTGTTGAATCGTTGTTATCCGCCCAGGCCTTGGATCGCATGACGAATGCCCACAAGCCTCACAATTCAAATCTTGAATTACTTGGTCAAGGAGCAGCCAACCTGGCATCTGGTTTTTTTGGGGGCATGCCAGTCTCGGGCGTGATCGTGCGTTCTAGCGTCAACATACAAAGCGGGGCAAAGTCCAGGCTATCGACGATTGTTCATGCGATCATTCTGATCGTTTGCATTGTCTATCTCAGTCATCTACTGGAGCTGATTCCCCTCGCTGCCCTAGCGGGCCTACTTTGTATTGTAGGATGGCGTCTTATTGAAATAAGAACATTAGTCGATTTAATCCGTAGCAACAGATGGGAGGCCACCGCTTTCCTATGTGCTGCGGTCGGGACCATGACAGGACACCTGGTCCTTGGCCTGGTCTCTGCGGGAGTCGTGAGTTTTATCGAACACAAATTATCGTCCAGAAAATCCCCCGATACGGGGATCGCTCTTGAGACGACACGACAAACTGCGATCGTTATTCCGTCGTTTTCGGCCGGCGAAGTCATAGGGGATGTCACCATTTCTCCGACGGCTTTGGTTAGCGAGCAAGCTTCGCTACGAGCAGAAAACAACTGTTCGATTCGCATCGGTGCTCATTGTGATCTCATGCAAGGCGTCAAACTATGGGCTCATACAAGCCAAAGCAATGTTCACTCATCATTGATTGCAAAAATCGAACTGGAGTCACACACAACAATCGCGCGTAATACTGACTTACGCGGAAGCTGCCGTATCGGCGCCCATTCATTTGTGGGTGTTGGTTCCGTGATTGAAAACGCTAATATTGGGGCTCATTGTTTTATTGGCAGTGGCGCAAAGGTGTCCAACGTGGATATTCCGGAGGGCCGAATCGTTCCTCACGGTGCTAATTTAAACAATCAGAATGACGTAAATTACCTGCAAAAAGTCGGTCAGATTTCAGCGACTGATGAATCGTCAGTCAAGCAATGTCTGGTAACCTGATTCTGCTGCATTAATTTTTCTGTTTTTCGGTTAACGCATCGAGGCGCTGCATCATCTCTGACACCTGCAGCTCCTCGCTGGTCAGCTCACGCTCAATTTCATCGATCTCAGGCTTCATGAGAGCGGCTGCAAAAAGAGCTGTGTAAAGCGCTGAAATAAGTGTACCGCCGACCATAAGAAACATCGAAAGCCACTTTCCACCTGGGGTAATCGCAACGACATCGCCATAACCTACGGTCGTGGCAGACGCAACAGCCCAATAGAGGGCATCGGTCAAATCCCGGACACGAGGGTTGATCTCGCCTTCCATCCAAAGCAAAAGACAAGCACAGACCAGCATAAGTCCATGGACGACAATGGTAAGACGCCAAAAAACTGGCCGCTTCATGAGCCAGACCATGCGATCGGCGAATACAAATTGCCTGATTTGCCTCTTAATTCGTGATTTCAGCAAATGGCCCACTCCAATTTCACAGAATGTTGGATGCGCATGTCAAATCCATGCTATCGTGGGAAGTGTATCATTATTCTTTAAAGGAAGGGATGATCCTGTGTTAAAGAAACTACTTTTCATCACCACATCTTTTATGACTGCAGCCTGCACGACGACTAAAGAACTCCCGCCGCTTGATAAAGTAGCCAGCGTCGACCTAAAGAGATTCATGGGTGATTGGTATGTGATTGCCAATATCCCCACATTCGTAGAAAAAGGCGCCCACAATGCGATTGAGCACTATGATCTAAAAGATGACGGCACAGTTGCCATCCGCTTTACATATTATAAAGACGCTTTTGACGGACCGTTGAAGACTTATAATATGACTGGAAAAATGGTTTCTGGAACTAACAATGCCGAATGGACGGTAAGTCCTTTTTGGCCACTGAGTTTTCCTTACTATACGGTCGAACTTGATCCGGACTATAGCTGGGTTGTGGTCGCCACGCCAAATCGCGGTTATCTATGGATTATGGCCCGCAAGCCCCAAATGGATGAAGCGCTTCTGAAAGCTATAACTGACAGAATGATCGCTCGTGGATTTAAAGCATCTGAAATTGAGCGCGTTCCGCAAAAGTGGCCGTAGGAAGATTTTAATTTAAGTTCAATAGAAAGTTAAAAACGGGGCATCAGCCCCGCTTTTTATTAATTTACGAAAGACAAAGCCAAGAAACGATCAGCCACACCGGTCTTTTTTGCTATTGCTCTGCAATTCTTCTAAACGTCGCAAATAGTAGTCTCTGTGTGACTGCTCGGCTGGGTCCCGCAAGTATCGATCAACATCTAAAATGGATTTTTGCAGCTGAAGACATCGCTTCTGCCGGATCTTTTCTTCGAAGTCCTTGCGATTGAATTGACGAATATTCGAAGTAATAGCAAACGAGCTCGCCTCCTCAGTCAGCTGAACTGTTTTAGGATCTTCATCAGTAAGCTCCCGAATTTGATCGAGCAAAGACAGCAATCGTTCGTCGAACGTCGTTACCGCTGAAATAGACGGACCGCGATAGCAGCCTGAACAAGGACTATTCTCGCGCGTATAAACCTCAAGCTGTGTTGAATTATCAATACCTGTAACAGTCTGCTCATGGTCGCCAATAAGTATGACTTTCGCAATATTAACATCTGAGCGTTTTTTTATATCCCATCGCGTCTTTGTGGTGGCACTCATTGCAACCAATACGATGTTTCCCGGCAAATCACTAAGAATGACCTCCACCGCTGATCTAAAAGTCTCGCCTGCGTACTTAGCATGACATTCCCCCGATCGATCATTTTTAATATCCTTGCACTTCTCCCACCAGACCCTGGTGTCTTCTCCAGGCAGAGGCACCCCTTTATTAGTGCCTACTATATGAAGGTCATACTTTTTCTTTGGAGAAAACAAGGACTGGCCAGATTTTTCAGGTGTCTTTGCAGTCTTTGGAGCCGAAAAGCGCTTGGTGATAAACACTGCATAAAATATTGCAGTTATCACCCCGACAATTAAAAGGATGCGATTACCCGAATTCATAACTTTGCTTCACCTCGCTGGTGCGCAGTAAAAACCAATCAATAATAAAAACGGGAGCTGAAGAATACATCATAGGCTTTAACCACGTGTCGCGTGCTCAATACAGATAACTTACACACGCTCGGCGAAACGATCTGTCGCTGCAACCAAAGCCCGGGCATTGCCATCTTCAAATGCTGAATGCCCAGCATCCGGAATGATGAAGAGCTCACTGCTCGGGAGAGCTTTGTGTAACTCCCATGCAGACGTAACAGGACAAATCACGTCATACCGGCCTTGGACGATAACTGTCGGAATTTTACTTAATTTTTTACAGCCGTCGAGAAGCCAACGCTCAGATTCAAAAAATCCTTTGTTCACAAAATAATGGCACTCAATTCGGGCAAATGCCTCAGCAAAACTTTCTTCACCAAAACTTGCCTTCACATCATCGATGCGCGTAAACATCCCGCTCGTAAATCCTTCCCAAATACTCCAAGCACGGCAAGCGGCAATTCTCACGCTGCGATCATCTGACGTCAGGCGCTTATGATAGGCAGAGATCATATCTTTTCGCTCAGACGGAGGAATGGGCTTTACATACTCTTCCCAGGCATCTGGAAACATTTCGCTGGTACCTTC
>JBIIGV010000110.1:0-9130 GCA_044236265.1 Oligoflexales bacterium | reverse complement strand
TGACGAGATGCGCGAGAAACGCGTTGAAGGCCGCGAGATGCTACGGATCGAAAAATTCCTGGTTCGACGTAAAAAAGGGCTTGAAAGCCCTGTTCCTCCGCCACCGGTAATCTACTCACTTGATTTAACCAAAGCCGAGCTGTCGTCGAGGCACGAGTTGGCGCAGAGACGGGAAAACTTATCTGTGCAACTGCTGGAAACTCTTCGTCAAGCTCAGATTGTGACGTCAACTGTTTTGTTCAAACAGCAACTAGACTTACAAAACTGGCGCGAAGAGATTCGTGAAGAAAAAATCGACAACGCCTACATCGTCAATAAGATTAAAGCGACGAAACGCTAATAAAATTGGTAGTTAGGAAACTAGATCAGAGACCAGAATTTTCGACGTTAATCGCGAGATCTGTGATCCCCTGACGACGCACGGCATCAATTAAACCGACGACAAATCCGTGGGGCGTCTCTTTATCTGCAGCGACTAGCGCTTGCAGCTGAACATTGGGATCAGCCGATTTCTCCGAGGATACGCGAGTGGCTATATCCTCAAGACGAATCTGTTTGCCATCGAGAAAAATCACACCAGATTTATCCACAACGAAGGCGAGATTTTTCAACTTAGGAGTGTTTTCACCGGTATCAGCCTTAGGCAACTGCACCTGGATTGATTGCTGAACAATGTAAGTCGATGTCACCATGAAGATAATCAAGAGAACCAACATCACGTCCACTAGGGGTGTGACGTTTATGCCCGTAATCTCGCCGTCATCTTGAGGTTCTAACGCTCCACCAGCCATGACTTCCGCCTTTCATTCTCTATGAGATAGAACCAGCCGACTGATGGCCTCCGCACCACTGATTTGGCGCTTCACAAGCCGCTGAAAAAAGTTGTACGCAATCACAGCCGGGATAGCCACGATGAGACCCACCGCTGTTGCAATCAACGCCTCAGAAATACCTCTCATCACCACGGCCGCTCCACCTTGGGGATTCAAGGCCAAATCACGGAACGCAATAATAATACCCAAAACCGTACCAAACAGTCCGATAAACGGTGCATTATTACCCAGAGTCCCTAAAACCATAAGACCGTGATCGAGCTTTTGCCTTTGCCCAATCATGTAACCAGTCATGGTCTCCTCCATGGCGTGATTTCCTCGACCTTTCGCTTCGACTCCGCGAAGGACTGTCTGGCAAGCAAGAGCCGGGGACTTCTCGCACAACGTAGTCACACCTTGCCAGTCATTGGCTTCAAGGTGTTTTGTCAACTGATCGGTAAACGCAACCATATCGAGATTGACTTTGTAAAAGAAAATAGCTCGTTCAATGATGATCGCCACACTAACAACACTGAGTATTATCAGTAGCCACAGAACCCACTCGGTCCCGAGAACGGTAATTCCCAGAAGTTTTTGTACAATATCGAAACCACGTTCCGCCTGACTTTCCATCTCCGCCCCTTCCAACTCTTTTTGGAATTAAAAGAATGAATTCAATAACGAGTCTGCCACCGATGATACGTCATCGTCATTATAAACTAAAGACAGAGTAACACCGACGCGGGAAAGTTTTCGGTAGTTTGTACCTGCATCATCTGGTGCGCCTTGAAGACGCTGCAATACGGCCTGACCAATATCGAGACTTGTCTGCCAAGCCATGCGTTTTGAAACAGGCATGATCATACCTAATGATGCGGAACCACCGAGCCCCAGCCATGCGCCATCAATCTCGCGCTCCTCATAACTTTTAAATAGCTGGTACTTCCACATACCGCCCCGTAAACCCAGGTAGAGAACATCCAGCAGCCTGACCCCAAATTCAGCCCCGTAATCCATGACCACCGCATCCGTACGCGGAGGTGTTGCCGAGCTTAAGCGCCCCGGGGTGTACTGAGCATAAAGCGCAAAGTCCGCCACCTGTGCAACTGAAAACCCCCAACTCACCCGGCCGCCAAAACCGTAATAGTTCGGCGTGTCCTCATTTTGCTCAGCCTCAAATACAAAGTTGTTCCAATTTGGTCCGAGGGTGAAGAGATAACCGGCGCGACAGGAGTCTGCCCAACCAAGCAACCCCAAAAAGTATGCCGATAAAATAAGCGCGAGACGACGCATAGATCAGTTCAAGGCTCCATTAACCAACAAATCTTTAAGGGACTCTACAAGGCGTCGTTCATACTCAGAAATTGACAACAAATCTTTGCCAACCCGCGAGCTACTCACACGCCTCAGGCCCTCGCCTTTTTCGTCGCTCCACAACGTTGCCATGTCCCATGGTGCCTCGTTACTGCGTAAAAATAAATTTTGGCCGACAATTTTCTCCGCGCGACTGATGCGCCAACCGACTGCTGATTTTTCCATTAACCAGCCGTGCTCATTCATCGGCTTCATAAACAAGTAACTGCGCCCATCTTCCGTTGAACCCTGTTCACGCAAAATCACGCGACCAGGCAAACCTCGGCGCGCATCCATAGAAAGCCGATCACACAACTCCATCAGTCCGCTCACCACGCGATTGAACGTTTCTTCAACATCACGAGGATTATCATCAATCCGGTAGCGATCCACACTGAGCGGCGCCCTGGAAACGACAATCTCGCGACCTCGACGGCCTGCCCCGAAGTCTCTTCGCTTGGGCTCTAACCCCCCGTTATGACGAAAAGGATTCGTGCTTCTCAGGATCTCTTGCAGACGTTTAAAGATGGCCATTTGTTCACCTCATAAAGTAGCAACGATATCTACCCGACACTCATAGATAATGTTCTTGACGACAGCCCGCCTCTGTCCTAAAACCATGTCTCCTGTTTACCAGGGTATTTCGGAGCATGCGGGTGTAGCTCAGTTGGCTAGAGCGTCGCGTTGCCATCGCGAAGGTCGAGGGTTCGAATCCCTTCACCCGCTCCACTTAAAATCCTTCGTCAAATTTTACCAATCGCTGCGGCATTGATTTGCACTCAACACCGCCCCCTATCAGGTATTGTAGCGTTTGCCAAAAGCCATACGCGATGAGGCTTTTTTGCCTAAGACGAGGTTGTTTTCCTCGTGCATCAGGCTATGTGCAGGAAAAATTTGCCCAGCGATAACAGAGAAACTGCCGCAAACACCGCAGGCATACGGCTTTCATTACCGATGGATCTCAGGTATCCTTGATGAGAGAGCACTTTAGTTTGACACATCATGCTGAAGGGTGGGACGAAACTCTATGCTTACCTTTATCTGCGCCTCGATTGCGCTTCTTAGCGCTGTTTATGCCTATCTAAATCATCGCAGGGCCAATGAACTTCGCGCCATACTTGCGGAGGGCGCCCGTAAGTTTCAGCATCAATTCGAAGAACTAGGCTCGCTGAAAAAGCGACTCGCCGCTGCCGCAGATTCTCATTCTGTTATGGAACAGGACCTGCTTAAACTGAAACAGTCGCAGGAATTGGAAAACGCTCGCAACGCGAAAATAGTCGGCGAATTGCTGAACACCCAGGCTTCCATGGAACGCAAACTTGGTAACGCGGAAGCTCAACGCGATCACATTTTAGGTAAGTTCGAGGCTCTTAATGATGAACGCGAGCATCTACTGTCCGAGCGTAGCGATACTGAGCAGCTTATTAAAACCCTCGAGTCGGAGTGCGACCGACTCCAGCAGGAGCTTGAGCGCACGAACAAAAAAGCTGCCATGAACAACTCTGAAGACGTACAGAAGCTACGCCAACGTCTAACTCTTCTTGAAAGAGAAATCAAAGACAGGACACCGACGTCGGACAAGAGTTCATCAGACTTAGAGGCGTTTCGCCGAAAATCTCTTCAAAATGAGCAACTCTATCTCAGCATGAAAAGCCTACGCGACATGACTGAGGAGCGCAATAAAAATTGGGAGATCGCTCTGAGGAAACTCTCAACATGGATTTTGACGTCAAGCCACGTTGCACAACCGAAAGATCCGGTGCTCATGCAGTCATCCATCGGTCCTCTAGTCGGAGAAGCCCTTGAGCGAATTGGGGGAACCCTCCTCGATCAAGACGACTCCGGGGATATCTCCCTTGAAAACCCAGAAAATAGTCACTCGGCGGAATCTTGAGCGAATCAGTTATACCTTCCGATGCTTGGTCTCTTTTGTCGCCCCAGTTAACAGACAGCCGTCGTGCGCGCATGCTTTCGACAGTTGCGCAACGAACGCGACATGTACGGCTGATTGTACAGGATGTTCATCAGCCCCATAACGTCAGTGCCTGTATCAGATCGGCGGAGGGTTTTGGCATTCAAAACATCGACGTCGTGACTCTCCACAGCAAATTTAATGCCTCAAGCGTTGCCAAAGGAGTCGACGAATGGGTAGACATTACAAAGCATCAAACAATCGACCAATGCATCGACTCCCTGCACAAACAAGGCTATATCGTCGCAGCGGCATTTCCACATGGTAAAGCATTGTCGCTGGACGAGCTGCCGGTAGATCGACCGATTGCCGTCGCGTTTGGAAACGAGCATGCAGGCCTTGACGCCACTTGGCGGGATAAATCTGACGTGTGTTTCACAATACCCATGTTTGGCATTGTCGAAAGTTTAAATATTAGCGTATGCGCAGCAATAACAATGCACTCTTTGATCTCACGGGTACGTCGAGAGTTACCGAAAGACTTGTATGAGTTGTCGCCTGGTGAGCAAGAAGCACTTCTCAATAAATGGATTTGCCGGCAGATTTCATCTTGGCCGCAACAACTTCCGCGCCTGCGCGCTGATCGCAGCTCAAATCCGAGGTAAGGCGAATGTCGATGGTCCCCGCCTCTGACTTCAAGATTCTCCCAACAGCGATCGTGTTAGTTCTTTTAATTGTTACGCCTCTCGGAGTCGCAGGACAAAATGCAGGCCTTGCGATCGCCATTATTGGGTTTCTGTTCTGGACCTTTAAGGGTGGGCATCGTAAGGCGGAAAAATTTTTTGCGGCTGGCACCATCTCACAGTTTATAACGCTTTGGGCTCTATTCACGATTCCTATTGCGATTGCCACGATCAGAAGAGGCGCGATCCAGGACAGCGCTCGTTTTATTCTAGGGCAAGTCATGGCAGCAGCCATGGTCGTTGGTGCACTGCGACTTCGCGCAGCGTTTATGCGCCGTGATGTTCTGCTGAATACAGCAACGCTTTTAATTGGTTTCATGGGCGTCATCGCCGCATCGCAGATGCTGATTGGATGGAAACTTGAAGGAATAAAATTTGCTGACCAGATCAAAAGAGCTCAGGGGTTTTACAGTCACCCTTTAACATTCGCTTATGTAGCTTTGGTCTTCATGCCTTGGGGATTCGCCCGGGTCATGGCTAGACCCAAACAGTGGCAAAGCTGGGTCATAGCTCTCGGGCTTGCATTGATTTTAACAACCACGCAATCCGTCACGGTTTTATGCGTCAGTGCCCTCGTGGTCTTTTTTCTGATGACACGACTTTTATCAAAGAAACACTTAGTGATCTCGACTTTGCTTGCCGTAACGGCCGTCGCGACCTTGATTAGCACACCGAATCCCATCCAAACCAAATTTCAAATGGTGCTTACTGGGCAACGCGGAGATCACGAGACACCCTACCCGGACGACCGTATGGCCTTCTGGCATGCACATTGGGAGATGATCAAGGATTCTCCGTGGCTTGGACACGGAACCGGACTCGAAGCCGCCGACCGCCGACCTTATTATGAGGCCCTCGGACTGGGACATTTAAAGCGCATGTATGAAGCGCATAACATGTACCTGCAGGCTGCAGTGGAGGGCGGCGTTATCGCAAGCCTTGCACTAATGGCTTTTCTCGCGTGGTGGTTTCGAATCGCCAAAACAAACCGCGCCACAGAGGAGTGGTTTCGCCTGGCTATGATGTGCACGCCAGTGGCCTTTGCACTAGGCGGATTGACTCAGAATGCCATTCAAGACAGCGAGGTCCGTTACTCGTTAATGCTCCTATGTGGCTTTTCACTGTGGTTTAAGCGCAACGATAATCTGTCGACATAATCAAACGCCCAAAGTGGACCGCGCGGTAAAGCTTACTGTCAGCGATGTGGTGATTAAATTTTAGACTACTTGCCTGCCTTTTCGCATTCCACTGGCTGACCTAATTTGATAACGTAAATCCCCGATCCTACAACCACTTCGAGGAATTTGCGTGATCCGATTTATAATCATTTTTCTCCTCCTGACGTCATGTCTTCATACGGCCGAGCCGGAAGCGAAATTTGGTATTAATCCATCGCGCAAAGGTTTTGTTCCCGCCAGGATCGCTTTGATTCCTTGTATGACTTGGCCCGCCGGATCAACAAAGGTTAAATATCTCCCTCTCATCAATCGACCGAGGGAAGAACTTTCAACTCTTTGTGAAGATCTCGACAAATATGTAGCGGATGGCTTTGACAACCAGCCCTACATGAAAGGCCTGAGCCCTCGCCTCATCGAGAAACTCTATTCCTCCTCAGGAATGACACCGTCAATCCTTGAAGCGATTACTGCCGAGTGGAAAGGACAAGCAGGTGATTGCCAAGATTGTAAAAGTTTGCCGGAACTTTACGTACGCAGCATACAAACAAGAAAGTCTTGGCAGATATGGCTAGCGAACTTTTCACGGGCCACAAAGGGAGCAGACGCTTTGATGGTCCCGCTCGTTCTTTCTGTAAATACTCGTATTGAAGATGATCGCGGGATTCTGCAATCAATTCGCAGCGGATCCGTTGTCATTTTGCTAATTGACACAAATGACGGCTCACTTCTTTGGAGCGGTGGTCGTGAAGCAGAGGTCGTATATAAAGCCCTCGTTGGATCCGTTCCCCGTGACAAAATGAAAGAACCACCGGTCGACGATCTCAAAAGACGTCTTTTGACCGATGCAATTTGGATTGAATTTCCAGGCAGACAAGTATTTCGGTGACATCGCCCGAAGGTAAAACCAAGGAGCTTCTATGTTTGATAATGAAACAGCAATTTCGCGCCTACTTGAGTTACGACAGAAAGCTTTAG
This sequence comes from Oligoflexales bacterium, assembly GCA_044236265.1. Classification (GTDB taxonomy): domain Bacteria; phylum Bdellovibrionota_B; class Oligoflexia; order Oligoflexales; family RGVZ01; genus CAMDKS01. Next base: position 2,157 of record JBIIGV010000110.1, on the reverse strand, counting down.
ACGGTGGCGGCAAGGACAAGCTGGAACAGCAGCATAAACGCGGCAAACTGACCGCACGCGAGCGTATCCACCTATTACTCGATAGTGGAACCTTTGTTGAGCTCGACGCGTTTGTCACTCACGAATGCACTGACTTCGGAATGGCAGACAAAAAATTTGTGGGTGATGGCGTCGTCACAGGCTTTGGCGAAATCGATGGTCGCCTCGTCTACGTGTTCTCACAAGACTTCACCGTGTTTGGAGGATCATTGTCTCTGACGATGGCCAAGAAAATCTGCAAGGTCATGGACCTCGCTGTGAAAAATGGCGCTCCAGTGATCGGCATCAACGACTCCGGTGGAGCCCGAATCCAGGAAGGCGTCGCCAGCCTCGGTGGCTATGCTGATATTTTTTATCGCAACGTCCAAAGCTCAGGCGTCATTCCACAAATATCACTTATCTGTGGACCTTGCGCCGGAGGCGCCGTCTACTCACCTGCGATGACCGATTTCACCTTTATGGTGGATGACACGAGCCACATGTTCATCACAGGCCCCGATGTGATCAAGGCTGTCACGGGGGAAGAAGTTACGTTTGACGATCTTGGCGGATCGCACACACATACAGCCACAAGCGGCGTTGCCGACAACCGCTTTGCCTCTGAGCAGGAGATGTTTTTGGGCGTAAAACAACTTCTCAGCTACCTACCCTCCAACAACCTCGATGACGCCACGCGCTTGCCAGCACCAGAGACAGACACGCAGTTAGCGTCCGACTTAGAGGCTGCAAAACAAAAAGTTGGAAAAATTGTACCAGCCAATCCTAACCTCCCCTATGACATGGGTGAGGTCATACGTTCGGTTGTAGACCCTGGCAGCTTCTTTGAAACAAAGCCAGAGTTTGCGCCACACATCATCACTGGATTTGCGCGTTTGGCGGGACAATCCGTCGGCATCGTGGCCAACAATCCAAATCATCTGGCTGGTGTGCTCGATATCAATAGTAGCGTTAAGGCTGCAAGGTTTGTCCGTTTCTGTGACGCATTTAACATTCCTCTCATCACATTTGTTGATGTTCCAGGATTTCTTCCTGGTACAGCGCAAGAAAAAGGCGGCATCATCCGTCACGGAGCAAAACTGCTTTATGCATACTGCGAGGCCACGGTTCCAAAGCTCACCGTGATCACGCGCAAAGCATACGGCGGCGCATACGACGTTATGAACAGCAAGCATATCGGTGCCGACATGAACCTGGCCTGGCCGAATGCCGAGATTGCCGTCATGGGAGCAGCCGGTGCCTGCAACATCATTTTCCGTGGTGATATTGCGGCCGCCAAAGATCAAGAAGCCAGACGCAAAGAGGTGATTGCTGAATACTCCGATAAGTTTGCCAATCCCTACATTGCTGCGCAAAAGGGATATATCGACGCGGTGATTTTGCCCGAGGAAACGCGCGAGTACCTGATCAAGGGGCTGCGAGCAACGTCAACTAAAAGAGAAGAAGGCCCGAAGAGAAAACATGGGAATATTCCGCTGTAATAGCTGCGGGACAGGAACATTGCATGGACAAGACAACAGTCAAAAAATCTTTACCGCTTAAACGCCTACTCATCGCTAACCGCGGTGAAATCGCAGTACGCATCATCCGCGCAGCACGTGATCTCGGCATTGAAACGGTGGCACTCTATAGTGACGCCGATCAATACTCTCTCCACGTTAAGCTTGCAGACTATGCCGTAAGATTACCCGGAAACACGGCTGCTGAAACATACCTGAACGTCCCAGCCATCGTTGCGGCGATCAAGTCCTCGAAAGCAGATGCGGTGCACCCCGGTTACGGCTTTCTCTCTGAGAATGCAGACTTTGCAGATGCAGTTACCAAGGCTGGCGCAAAATTTGTAGGGCCCTCCGCAAAAGCCATGCGACTTATGGGTGATAAGATTGAAGCCAAACACCTGATGAAGCAGCATAAGGTACTGTGTGTGCCTGGATCAGAAAACCCACTCAAAGACGTCGATGACCTTCGCAAACACGCTCAGGAGATCGGATTTCCCATGATTCTTAAAGCCGCCGCCGGTGGCGGTGGGCGTGGCATGCGGGTCGTACGCACCATGGATGATCTTGCTGAATCATTTGCGGCGTGTACACGTGAGGCTCAAAGTTACTTCGGTAACCCGGC
>JBIIGV010000023.1:0-29877 GCA_044236265.1 Oligoflexales bacterium | reverse complement strand
ATTTCAAGTTTTTGCCAAGGAACGGATGGCGCATGTTAAGCGTGATCCAAAATGACGAAGAGTCCATAGCGGCGTACAATGCGACGTCTTTCTCATACTTTCCACGCACGGCAAACTGCCCGTCCCCGGTCTTCACTGCCAATCGTTTAAATGAGTCCGAATCAAGACCAATCCAATCGAAATAGCCTCGTTCAAACTTCAAAACAGCAGGTTGAGATTCTTCAATTACGGGAGCATAGATTTCGTCCACCAAAGGAAGTCGTTTTCCGGCAGATTCCAGTAGACCCTTCTCTTGATCACCTGCCTCACCTTCGGTGGGATATGTCAGGTGATAATCAGGATTTTTCTTGAGCCAAACATCGCCGAGGCGATTGGTGTACTTTAGGACAAATGCTCCCGTGCCCAGTGGGTGAAATTGGAAGTCCTCTCCATATTTTTCAACACACTCCTTCGGAACAATAGACATGATAGCCTTAGCCATAACCTGCATCGGCACCATGGTGGGGCGCGTAAGCTTTATCTGTACTGTGTAATCATCAAGCGCCTTAAGACCCTCGACGTCAAACTGCTCATATTTATATTTCCCCTCTCCAAGCTTATCCATGGCTTTGCGAGCGTCATCTAGACCAACGACTAAACCCTCGATCAAGCTATAACTATTAGCATTCACAAATGGGTCAGAAAACCGTGTGAACGAGTAAACCACATCTGCAGAATTGAAGGCGCGGCCCTTACCATCAGCAAAACAGGCGCCGTCTTGAAACTTTACATCGCGCCGCAAGCGAATCGTCATCATTTTTCCGTCTTTGGAAAATTCAGGCATCGCTTCTGCTAAATTTGGTACAAACTCAATCGGGCGCTTCAAATAATGCGTCGTAAAAAGACTGTCAAAAATCAAGGTCACCACTTCAGAACTTGCAGCATCAAATTGCCGATGGGGGTCAAGACTTTTACCTTTAGCAGTCAGAACCTTTCTGAGCACCTTGGTTTTGCCATCAAGACCACCCCGACTCGAGCAGCTGCAAGACGATAACACCATACTCGTCAGCATAATCATACCGAGGGTTTTCATGCGGCGACTAAATATCTCTTTCATGCCTTCACCTCACCGGATTTGATTTTTTCAGCATGGTGACAAGCTACATCAACATCACCGAGGCGCCTCAATGCAGGAGCTTCCGCTTTGCACTTATCAGTCGCAAATTGACAGCGAGGATGAAAATGACATCCAGACGGGGGATTCGCTGGACTCGGAACGTCGCCGGTGAGTGGTTGTACTTTTTTGCGGTCCTTGGGATGCGCTGCTGGGATCGCTGCCAGTAACGCTTTTGTGTATGGATGTGATGGATTGGCATATACATCCTTGCTGGATCCCAACTCAACAACGCGCCCGAGATACATGACCGCCACCCGGTCACTGATGTACTGCACAACTGCCAGATCATGGGCTACAAACACATATGCCATGCCAAGCTTTTTTTGCAGCTCCACTAAAAGATTAATCACCTGAGCTTGAATCGATACATCCAACGCCGAAACAGCCTCGTCGGCGACAATTAGATCGGGGTTGAGTGCAATCGCCCGTGCGATGCCAATACGCTGGCGCTGCCCACCAGAGAACTCATGCGGATAGCGATTCATTGCGTCACGACGAAGGCCCACTAGGTCCATGAGTTCCAGTACACGCGCTAAGCGCTCCTCCCGATTCATGCTTGTGTTCAGCAGTAGCGGTTCTTCAAGAATTGCTCCCACGTTTTTCCGCGGGTTTAACGATGCATAGGGATCTTGAAAGATCATCTGCATGTGCTTGCGGGTTGCGCTCAACTCCTTATGAGTCTTGTGGGTGATATCTTCTCCACGAAAAGTCACGGTCCCATCACTAGGCTCATACAAGCGAACGATAGCTCGTCCTAGTGTGGTCTTGCCACAACCAGACTCACCGACAACTCCTAAGGTTTCGCCGCGTCTTACTTGCAAAGACACATCACTAACAGCCTGGACGGCACCAGTTTGGCGTTGCAAAATTCCGCTACGGATCGGAAAACGCACGGAGAGATTTTTAACCTCTAAAATAACATCTGACATCATTCACCGCCCAAAGCTTCATAGTTTGGCTTGATCTCTCCAGCATCGATGCGACCTGCAAAAAGACAGGCCACTTCATGAGCACCCTTAAAGCTCTCAAGTGCTGGGCGCGTCTTCTCACACTCGGGCTGACGATACGGACAACGTCCGTAAAACCGGCAACCTGCAGGTAAATTCATTAATGAGGGAACGGAACCGCGAATTGTACTGAGTTTCTTATCACGATGCTGGCCGACATGAGGAATACTTGCCAGTAGCCCTTTGGTATATGGGTGCAGAGGGTGATCGAAAAGAGTCACCACATCCGCTCTTTCAATCACCTGTCCGGCATACATCACAACCACATCGTCTGCCATCTCAGCGATCACACCTAGATCGTGAGTGATGAACATGATCGACGTTCCAGTTTCTTTTTGGAGGTCTTGCATTAATCGTAAAATCTGTGACTGAATCGTCACATCCAGAGCTGTAGTAGGCTCATCAGCAATAATAACGGCTGGCTTGCAGGCGAGAGCCATTGCAATCATCACCCGCTGCTTCATCCCGCCCGACATCTGATGGGGATACTCATCCAGACGACGTTCTGGATCAGGAATCTTCACCATCTCCATCATGGCAAGTGCCGCTTTGCGTGCGGCGCTGCGGTCCATATTACGGTGGGTCATAAACACTTCGATAATCTGCTCACCCGCTGTGAAAACAGGATTCAGCGCCGTCATCGGCTCCTGAAAGATCATGGCAATCTTGTTGCCTCGAATGTCTCGCATCTCTTCTTCGGGGAGCGTCGCAAGGTTTTTCCCCTCAAACAAAATTTTCCCAGCGTCGATGCGACCAACACCGGAGGGAAGCAATCCCATGATAGAAAGACTGGTGACACTCTTACCGCAACCAGACTCTCCCACGATGCCCAAGGTCTTGCCGCGCCCAATATCAAAACCAACCCCATCTAACGCGGTCACGGTGCCATCATCAGTACGAAAGGACGTCACCAATCCTTCGACTTTGAGCACTGCATCACCAGATGACAAATTAGACATCACTCTTTGCTCCTTGCTTATTGCTTCCTGAGAGTAGCAAGTAGCAAACAAAGGCGCAAGTCCGCCAATTCAACGGAGAAAATGCTTTTTTCTCGTGCGTCAAAGTGCCGCTTTTGGTTCGAAAATGTGACTGCTTAAGTAGTGTTCAAACTCAAGAAGATTTAATCAAGGCTCCAAATCACTTTTTCTGTCATTCGATGGTTGAAGGCCATCATTATGGATAAACCCCCCGGATACCTGGGATGGCATAGTTTGAATCTCACTATTGATGCCGTCTTTACCTAAAACTGGCTTGAACCCCTGAATAGGAGCAACACCTGGTGGAATAAGATAAGCCTCTGAAGGCCCAACAAGCGTGGGCGACTGAGCCCCCTCATCAAAATATTTTAGTTCTCGGTGAGACTCTGTGCCTAAAGGATTACCGGTGTCTGATATTGCACCCGGAGCTGTAGGAACGAAATATGAAGTAACTTCCGGCCGCAGTAAACGAAGGTCCTTGTCATCCTGAATTTCCTGGAACCCACCTACTGTCAATCCCCGCTCAGGATTCGCATTTTGAAGCATGAGTAAGGTTGATTGTTCGATTTTCGACCTTTGCTCACCCGACACAGCACCATCCCACGGCGTTTGAGCTGGTGTGCCTGGACCTCCACCAAAGTGAAAGACACGCATTTGATCTGGATTCCCGGAATTTTGTCGGAGATTTTCAAAGTTCGGATCGCTTATTGTGTCAGAGCCTTCACAAGACTGAACATTGCAAACAATTGTACCGACCCTAGAACCAGCGGAATTTACGAATGCACTCAAAACATCCGTTGTTCTCAGATTTGAATTAACGCGAGAATTGGAAGACTCGCTGGACGAATAAATTCGGTGAATTCCATTTTCATCGGTTCCACCGTGCGCATCAACGTTAAATGTAACATGACCGCCACCTTCGTAGTCCCGAGGGTGCGACCTGCGATCATCGGCGATAACTCTTTGCGCTTCCCCAAGATCCATTCCGCTGACATTCAAAACCCGATACCCTGCACCACGCGCCCAGTCGATAATTTGCGCACCCCCATCACGCACAACGCTGTCATGACTAGAGTTACCGGCGTATCCATAATGAACAAAAACAGGCTTCGGCGCTGGCACAGAAGAACGAACGCCAGCTAACGCGAATTCACCTTTATTTTGTGCTGAATACTTCGACTTACTGCGATTCACACAGTAATCAGGGGAGAGCATTGCTATCGTCTTCGACCCAATTTTTACTTGAGAAAATCGAGCCACACTTATTTTTTTATTGCACACAGCTTGGGAGAACTGATCCTCACCACCATAAACAGCTAGCTTGGATTTTTGGACAACATTTTTCTTGCAACTCGATACTGTGAGGGCGACGTGAACCATCGCCAAAGAGGCGACTCCTGCATACAGGATCCTGCAGCAACTCGAGATTAATCGATAAGTCATTGCTCCCCCTTTTCCAAAATATTTCGGAATTTTATGGGGATTTCTTTACCAAAAAATGCCTAGGCCAATCTATTTTCTCAAACAAAAACCTAAGCATCCAGAATAATTGGGTAAGTTTAAAAACTTCCGCAATCCGACCTTTCCAGCGGAAACGATCCACACCAAAATTTAGTTACATGAATAGCCAACAGCAACCAGGCCGACCTCACTCGACGTCTTACCCAGCAAGGCTTTGGCAATGTCTCTCAGATTTGATCCGTCTTTTGAGCGAAACACAAATGTGCTGTAGTCAGCATCGAGACGACTGAACACATAACGAAGACGCGGCGAATAGTCTGTCGTAATTGAGGGTTCAACTGACTGAAAAACACGGTCATCATGAATTTCTTGAACGTCGAGCAAAGATGCCAATTGCTGCCAAACTTTAGTGTTCAGCACGATAACATTGGACTTAAGCTCGATTCCGCAAAGCTCTTGCTTGCCAAAGCGGGCTTTATTTATGGAGACCTTCTTTTCTGATGACGGTACAGCAAGTGGAACAAAGCTTCCGCCGAATAGCGTGGTGGCGCCAACCTTCGTTGCCATGAAAATTCCAATTATCGCAATCGAGATGTAGTGTGAATTCCAAATTCTCATAAATCAACTCGCGGGCTTGTGAGCGTTAACCATCATAAACACTCTAACAGCCGCTAGGTGAACACGCAATCACTGGAAACGACCTATGGCCGACCTTTCAACAGATCCTTCCAATTTTGCAGGAATGATTTCAAGTTAACTGAAGGCAATTCGGTCGCATCATCTTCGCCTGAAATGGCGACATCAGACGGGATAATTTTGATCTTGTAGTCATTAAGCTTATCGCTTCGACCAATACAAAACTCACCTGATGGGCGTCCCCCAATGCATTCAGGCTCGTTGAGAAACATTTTTTCGGCGTATGTATTCAGGTCTGTTATCAAGGGACGCTCGGTATAATCAAAATCGTATACAAACCCCTCGCTATCAACCGCGATCACATGATGATACCAATTTTTTTCTGATGCGACGGGCACACCGCGAACCGAGTCACGCGCGGCTTCGGCATTGACCATACCAAAGCCAGAAAACCCTTTATTCTGAATCAACACCATACTGATATTGCGCGTATCTATACCTTGCTCATTAGCCTTACGCAGAAAATTAATAATATTATCACCGCAGCGCCCCGACAAATAGGCATTGTGATACCGATCGCTAAACAGCGGCACAAGACGCTCACGATCGGAGGCCCAAGCGGAGGCAGCCATTAATAGCAGCGTATTGACCAGGATAAGCTTCGACAAATTCATAATCTTTACTCCACAATGCCGCCGGCGATACCCATAATCATCTGGGACAAAGCGGCATCAGCATCACTTAGCGTTTTATTTAAGTCAGCCGACAGACCGTCGGCGATCTGAGAACCAACAAATCGCTCATAAAGATTGATACCGAAGACCCCTGCCCTTGGATCAAGAACGTAAGGTTTCCCCCCGCTAAACACATCATTGGATGAAACGATAATCGGGATAATGCTTTTTCGCGGGTCTACTGAGATTTTATGAGTGTCCCGATCATAACTGATGCTTAAATCTTGCAGTAGAATTTTTGTCGAAATCTGTGTGACAAACCACGATCTGAGCCAACCGACCACAGATCCCCACCAGGTAGACTCCGCAAAGACCACACGTCCGTGAATCGTTGGAATGCGTTCCACCATGCGTGCGCATTTAGCACTCTCGACAATTTTAAAACCCTCTGGAGTCCATTGTCCAAATGCCAGGCGCAGATCACTGTCGTTGTGCTGCTCTTCGCTTCCATAATGACGTTTAAAACTTAAACGAGCCATATCTGTCGGACCGATCGTGCCGTCCTTATTATATGGAAAGTGCAGCGGCGCATAGGTCACCATCTCAACCACAACACCCGGCTTTTCAATTCTCGTTGGCTTAAAGAATCCTGCCGGAATAAGCAGTCCTTCCTGATCAATTCGAATTCCGTCACGATCAATGATCATCTTTACCGTGGCCGTCCAAGGTGTCCATTCGCCCTTTCGCCCGGAGACGAGTTGTTTCAGCAGCTCAGCTGACTGCAACCGTTTGCGCAGAGCACCCTTGGGATCGTGCTCATCAATATCAAGCCAGCGCATATCAAGCAGCGTTGCCGCATCTTGGCGCCCACTCATCCGCAGCACACCAATCAAAGCCGACGTCGACAGAGACGAGGACGGCAACTGCTCGAGTGCGACTGCGTCTGCCCACATAAATTCAATATCAAATTTGATGACTTCATCTTCCGACAACGACTCTAGAACTGGCCTGATTTCTGGCATGACTCGCGTATCGATTGCTCTATCAATCTCCCCTATCGCGTAGCCTGAGCTACCCAAAACAGCGGGTGGCAGCTGAGAGGCGAATTCCGACATACTGCCGATCATCTCATTGGCATAAACGTCAACAATGGCTGATCTCAAATGGCGGGTCATCGATTCGACAATCGGGGCTGCCTTTTCATCCGGCATCGAGGACCTAAATGTCGTGAATGCCACGGGAGATGCATTAATTGCCGCTACGCTTTGCGCGCGCAGCTCACTGCTGGTGGTCATCGCCAAAAAAACGATGAATAGCCTGGTCAGCATCATCATGGTGTTGACCTCCTTGCAATCGTCGCCAGCGCCGCATCAACCAAAGCGTGATCGGGTACGCCGTGTTTTAATTCATTAGGAAGACGGTGAAACCTTAGTCCAAGGTGATCAAGGCGCAGCACCGTCAAAAAATGCGGGTCTAATCCAGAAGCACGAGCAGGAGCGAGTGGCAATAAAGCATCCTCCAACGCGACGCACGAATCAGACAGCGGCTTTGTCACTGATGACATCATGGCAGTTAGTTGGCCTGCGTGCAGAACGTCGTAAGACCTATCCACGGCAACAAGCTTACCACCCTTAACCGACATCACAGGTATTCCGACCATTCTGGATGGGTCTACGATCCCGGCTATTTGATATACTGGAATTTTTGAACCATTCGAGCGAAGAAACGCCCCGGTTGGTAGGTTTCGACTCAGGCTAACGGCGCGCGACTTTGTTGTCAGCGAGTGCACGCCCTCGCGCACTTTCGCAAAGTTTTTCATGATGTCGTCAACATCAGCCCTAGCACCGCCAATCCACATTTGAATTAGCTTCATGATGGTGTCTGCGCCCATAGCATCAGGAGTTCCTGGAATTTGACTATTGGCTACGAACTTGTCGACAGCGACCGCCATACGATCAATCAAAGCTGAACCTTGAAACGGCGTACCAACACTGACTACAGCTGCCGTGCGATCTCTAAGCCACGGCGTTGTCCTCAACATTTCAACGGCACTGATTCCGCCTTTGGAATAGCCCCACAAAAGAAGTCGCATTTTGCCGGATGGATCTTGCGTGGCAAGCGCGGATTCAATAGTTTTAAGCATGTCGGCTGCACAGAATGATTCGTCAGGCGAATAGCTAAACGAACACTCAACACGCATAAATTTTAATTTACCAGTCGCAATCGCTTGCTGGTGTGTTTTGTTCCACGTCTCAAAGGATGTCGTCAGAGTTCCTTCGGAGGCTGTGTGACTACCGAATCCCCCAAGCCCCACGACGACCAGTCCTTCCGGAAATTTGCTAAGTAATGCTGACAAACCGTCATTATTTGTTCGCCCATTCGAAGGGGAACAATGTTCAGCAGTTTTTTTGCTGTTGAAAAAGTTCTGTTTGATTAAGGCATACCAAGAGCGAGCACGATCTTCGCGGCCAGACCGCTTTTTTGCCTCATCTTTCATAGTCGTCAGAGTTGCCAGAAACTCACCAGCACCGCCGGCAGGTTGAGCTACCCATTGCGCCGCTTGCTCACAGCCAAGTCGCGCTGAAAGCTCTTCAAAAAAGGCAGGATCAGGATTTTGCTGAATGTCATTCAAGCTTGCAGCAAATGCAGAAAGAGATAACCCCAAACTAAGGGCTATCGCGCTCAATACTCTCGCTCCATGCTTACGCATAAGATCCTCAACCAGTGTCTACTGTTAGAAATCGCCCCGGATAGTATCACAAATTTTATTAAAGTCTATAAAAATATTAATATAAATAAATCTTATTATGCGTAATTATAGGGGGTTATCCTCGAGCAAAGCCTGGATTTTGGGAATTCGACAAAGAGCACGCATTTTCTGAAGGACCCTGAGAGGCGCTAAGCTTAGGACTAACGCCAGGCCCAAATCAGCCGATAGCCTTCATTGAAAAAGTATCTTCTTGGGAGATTAAGACCCTTGGCGGGAACCAATAAATCGTTGAAAGCCGGCTCCGTTGTCTTCAAGGCCGGTGACAGTGCGGACGGGATGTACCTCGTACGTAAAGGCGAGCTTGTTGTGTATTTCGAGCAAGGCGGCAAGGAAGTTATCCTCGCGCGCATTCCAGAGGGTGGCATGGTTGGCGAAATGGCATTATTCGACCGCATGCCTCGCAGCGCATCGGTAAAAGCTTCGATGGATGCCGAGATCACCCATATTTCTCTCGACGACTTCGGTAAATTGATGCGCCAGATTCCAAAGTGGTTCGTCGGCCTAATGAGTGCATTAAGCGGCCGACTAAGGGTCACTAATGATCGCCTGAAAGTAATCGAAGCAGCAGGCGGAACTGTTCCGCCACCAGCCCAGGGCGTTAGCGCGAAACCTTACCACAACACCTTGCGTATGATGCATACCATGGAACTCTTATGGCATCGTGACGGATCAAAAGATGGCAAAGAGTGGAACATTGCGCGCAAAGTCATTGAAGACGAATTAACTCAGGTCTTTGGTGACCCACCACAAAAAGTAAAACTGCTTCTTGATGTATTGTGCTCCGAGGGCGTTCTCGGATCCAAACTGGACAGTTACCGCGCCACAACGTTGTCCATGCCAAATCGCGCTGCTTTGAGCCAGTTCGCAAAGTTTGTAACGACATTTACAAAATCAAATCCGAAGCTTCGCGAAATTCCCGAAGCGATCCCACAGATCATGAAGCTATTGGTAAAACTAGAGGCAAAGGCGCCCTACGACCAATTTACCGTCTCCCTTGAAGAACTTAAGGATGCCGGCGCAGCTGCTCAGATGACAACAACCAATTGGGCCGACTACATCCCTGCATTTCAGGGATTTGGAGACACCATAAAACCAACCAAAACGTCCTCGGAGTCAGGACTTGGACTCAGGGTAACAAAGGGCGAAATCAGCACGCTTGCGCGCCATCTCGCCGTATTTCAAAAGCTATCGCTCCACCAACTCGACTAAGGGTTTGCCAACCCGAATTCAACGGTTTGCAGGGGTTGTTTCGATCCCACCGTCGTAATTTTGGGTTGCCCTAGCCAATTCAACCTGTTTATTCAGGTAGATACGCATCGCCACAACGGCTGCAAAACAAATCGCCAAAAACGCCACTGATCGCCAAAGACGCGCCATGAAGCACTCCCCTATTCTATCTAAGACCTCTTCCTTTCATTTTGGGGGCAATTAGCTGCTTGATCAAGGGAAAAATCCTTTCCCTCTGGCCTTTTAACTGGTATCAGAAAGGCCCTAATTTTTAGATCCAAACCGGCTCTGATGAGGGCCACAAGACAGACCAACAGGAGACCAACCATGTCCCTAACCACCTCCGTAGAAGAAATTAATACCGTACAGCGACGCATTAAGGTCGCTTTGACAGCTGATCTCGTAGAGAAGGCCTTCGAAGACGCTTACCGCAACGTCCAGAAGAAAGCGAAACTACAAGGCTTTCGCCCAGGCAAAGCTCCATTAAATGTCATCAAAAAGCTTTACGGTGACAGTGTGCGCGGCGAAGTTGGAGAGAAGTTAATCAACAAGCACCTATTCGACGTTCTTAAGGAAAAGAAAATCAACCCAATTGCAGCTCCTGTTGTTGAAAACATGGACATGCCAACGACGGGCAAAGATTTCAACTTCTCGGCTGTTGTCGACGTCATGCCTGAAATCAAGGTCAAAAACTGGAAGGGGCTCGATCTCAAGGCAGACAAGTACGAAGTAAAGCCAGAGTCCATGACTCGTGAAGTCGACTTCCTGCGTCGTCGTCACGCCAAGACCAAAAACCTTGAAGAAACCGCCGCAGCAGCCGCAGGACATTTGGCCTTTATCGGCCATAAGGTTTACCAGAATGGCAACCTGATCGAGAATATGGACGTGGAAGAGTTTCCAGTGGCCTTAGGATTCAAGGAAATTTTCGCAGACCTTGAGAATGCGATCCTTGGCATGAAAAAGGGCGAAACAAAGAAGGCCACCATCACTTTGCCTGCTGACTACAATGATCCCGCTCTGGCTGGAAAGGCCGTTGAGTTTGAAATCAACCTAAAGAACCTTCAAGAACTAGCCATGCCGGAACTCAATGACGAGTTTGCCAAAGATGTTGGCTTTGACACCATGGATGCGCTGAAGGCTGAAATTAATAAGCAGCTCGAAAAGCGCGGAAAGCAGCTCCGCCGCCAAAAACTTGAGGCTTCGATCATGGATGAACTGCGTCAGCGCAATTCTTTTGACGTCCCTCCAAGCATGGTAGATCAGGTGATTGACAGCATGATCATGGAGCTAAACATCGGCGACGAAAAGGAAAAGAAAAAGCTTCTTCGTAACGAAGATGTGCGTAAATCATTCCGCGACAACGCCAAGACGAAGGCTCAAAACACATTGATCCTCTGGGGCGTAGCCCAGGACGAAAAACTCGAAGTGACTGACGAGTTAGTCCGTAAACACATTATGGACAACGTCCCTGGCACCGATAAATGGGAAGAGAAAAAACTTGAAGACTTCGTAAAACAAGTAAAGCCAAGACTTCAGGAGAATCTTGTTTTCGAAATGGCTCTAGATCACATCATCGCATCGGCAAAATTGTCGGAAACAGTTGTTGCAATCTGAGATCCCCAATAGCAATCCAAAAAAGGAGAGGCCCAACCGCCTCTCCTTTTTTTCGTAAATTTCCACGCAAGAGATAGCGAGGTTCATGCCCGATCGCAAAACACGCTCAAGAGACCATGCCGTAGAGCCTGAACAGTGCCAATAGTAGACAAATGGTTCCGATAGAGTAAGAGAGGCCATCAACAAATCGCGATGACGGCTTTCGACCCGTAAGTTTCGTGAGAATCCGACCGATGAATGACTCAGCACCGGGCCCGGAGTCGACCCCAGTTAGCTTATGTTCCCAGATTGTTAAAATGCATCGATTGTTACAAACCGACCACTGGAGCATGGTCAAGATCATAAAGACGGCATAAGCTTTCAAAAGCTCCTGCGATGGTGCCAGCCAACCCAACAACGCTACCGCAAGGACAGCCATGTGCAGGTAACGAATCACGCCAGCCACTATTAACGCCATAGGCTTTATTTCCCAAAAAGTGAAAATTCCGATGCACCACCCTATTGCACCACGTATACTTGATTCATAGCAACTGTTCTCGAGGTGGATTTTGGAAGATAGTTCTAGCTACAAAAGAGCAGCCCAAGGAGCCACAAACTGGGTTAACAAACCTAAGGGTGTCAATCGACTTGCGGCACTAGCTCAGAAAAAAATTCGGGCTAACGACCGAGTCTTTAAAACCTTGAGAAAAGATCTGGACCTCATGCTTCGTCTGTCAAAAGCATGGGCCACCGGAAAATATAAGGACGTCAGCATCGCTTCACTATTGATTGTTGTTGGAGCCATCTTGTATCTGCTTGACCCACTAGACGTGATACCTGACTTCGTACCAATTTTAGGTCTTACGGACGATGCCACGGTGTTTGGTTTAGCGATCAATCGCATCAAAACCGAGCTGAATAAGTTTGAAGATTGGGAAAACGAAATCACGATTAAATGACTGGATTTGCGTCTGCAACAGGTGGCGGCATGTCGCCGCTCAAAGCTGAAAGCGCCAATGTCGCGCGCTCAGAAATTCCACGGCCGAAGGTCGTTAGCTGAACGCCCCTACCTTTACGCTCAATGATTTTATGTCCGAACGCATCTTCCATTTTACGAAGACGCTGAGTGACAGCAGGCTGCGTCAACTTCAAGCGCTTGGCCACATCTGTGACACTCATTCCTTCCTGCGATAAGTGCATAAGAATGAGCAGGTCATCGATACTTAAAAATCGAAGTTGATCTGTTGTCATTCCAATCACTCCAAGGTAAGGGGCGCTTGATGCAGTCCCGGTCCACTTTAAACACTGATTCGTGTTGATCCATCTTCGCCTTATGGAAGAAGCGTGCCAAAAGGCTTAGCCCCATCAATTCAGTAACTTAAGGCAAAACGACGAGGCTGTTTTGTCGCCAGTCTAAACAGAGTGTCTAAAGTTCGTATAGGGCCACCCTTGTTAGGTCCAATTCCCAAAGATCTCGGCCCCTTGGAATAGGAGCGTTCCCAAAGACTCGAAATCATCGGACAATAGAATATAGGCTCAAACCTCAAAGCGTTTCGGAGACATACTCAACGTGAGACATTTATATTTGCTAACTTTAGTGTACGCAGTCGCCCTACCGACAGCTTGCAAGACTACCAAACCATTATCATCGCAAATCAAGCACACGCTCGGAGACGTCAGTTGGTCTGAGGGACGCTGGACTTATCTCGAATTAGACCAAGAACGCTTTATCAAAATGAATCCATCGAACTATCTTCCTGACTCACATGAATTAAGTCTCAAGGCAAAGAGTTGGATTGAGCGCATTCATGCCGCGGTCGCTGCAAAATATCCCGAAAAAATGACAGGAATCCCGAAGCCGCAGATAATCGTGATGAAAAAGGCCAGCCCTGATGCTTTCGCCGCCCGTCGCCGCAGCGTCGCGTACAATTTGGCAGTCGCTATGGCTGGAAACGAATCTGAAAGCACAGCCCCTTTATCAGAAACAAGACCCCTCTATTTTTCCAATCCCAATCAGTTGTCACACAATATTTTTCCAGTTGAACTCAACATCACCGTTGATGATGCGCCGTCATTTAGCACATGGTTTTCTAAACGTTTTGCACCCTGCTCGATCCAACCTGCTCAGCGCAGCGACATCAAGTGGGCATTTGGCGCTGACTGCGGACGGGAGTCCTACTTCAAACCAAATCAGTGGACTCCAAGCTTTGTCACACATCTTGCCCCAAATTGGGTGATCATCACCAGCGGCCTATTTTCAGCCCTGCCAAACGAAGAGAGTTTCGTCGCAGTTCTTGCCCACGAACTAGCGCACTATTATCGAGCGCATGTGGTCAATGACTCCAAAGATCACTACAGCTATTGTTACCTTCTTAATGATCCTCTGCATAAACCTGTTGATCGCGAAGAGCTTAAAACCCTTTGCCGTGATCTTAAGGTTGGTCGTGACCGGGCCGGCATATCTCCCGTGGAGGCAGCAACGAAAGTTGGGCTCGGTGTTTACACCTATGAGCAGGAGGCTGATGAACTGGCGCTCGAGTTTTTGGGATTACTTAGCATTGATCCCATCCGGGCAACAGACGCGTGGTTTGCGCTATTTGCAGTTGGTATGGGTCATGACACAAGCCAAAGCATCCCCATCGACCAGTGCCGCACATTATTCAAAAACGGCTGGATCGATGCTTCAGGAAACCCTGTCACGATCCCTTTGGGTGATTATAAAGATCCGCATCACAGCTGGTGCTTTAGAATTTTCAACACAACTCGGGAAATCAAAGCTCATGGTTATGATGTGATCTCACCGATCACACTTGATATCGACGGATGGCGTCGGATTCAGTCCCTAAGTGGAACGCTTTAAGTAGCTTTTCACTCTTCAGATGCGGGAAGAACTTTGAAGGCCCAAAAGACCTCAACACTTTTTCCTGCAGAATCCTTGGTCTCCACAAGACTACCCATGACAAATGCTTCCGTTGGACCTGATGATCGGGTGCCGGCACCGGGAAGCGATGCATTCTTTTCAAGGCGAAGCTCCACCGTCTTACCGGTAAATTCTCCCTTTAACGATGATTTCTCACCGTCAACCTGGGCAGAAATCTTCATTGGAACTGCATAAAAATTGGGACGATCAGAAGTGACCACGTCCTCTAGAACGACAATCTGGCCTTTTTCTCCGACATTCAAAAGCCTGACTTTTGCGGCTTTGGCAGGATTAGCACCAACTTGCTTTTTTACATCAAGCATTCCAGGAGACGTATTGCCCACGACCGCAGTCTTCTTGACTCCAAAGTCGTTGGTGTCTCCGTCAACTGTCTCAATCAACTCAAATTTTGAACAGCGGGCTTCACACCACACTTCCGAGTCGGTCTTAAGATCAAGACTCCACCCAGCCGCGTCTGCCCCAGTGCTGGAACCAGCTCTCGTAGCCACCACCCAGCGTAGCACGGCCAAATTTGCTTCACTTTTTGGAGCGGCCACTGGCTCCTCAGCTTTTGGCGGAGATGACTTTGTATGCGCCGCCAATGGCGATGTCGCACGGCAAGAAACCATGGATAGAGATCCCCATGCAACAAGAGGCAAAACGATCAATTTTTCGAGTTGGTGGTACCGGGCCATAGAGTTGTATCCTGGGCTTAAGTGTAAGAAAGACAGGCTTCAACGTCATAAATTATCATACAAACGCCTGCCATTGTAGCAAATTGCCCCGAGTTGGTAAAAAGCATAAATCTCGCCGTAGCTAATGCCAGTCGGGCTTTGCCCGATAACCCCTTGAGGACTCTTCAAAGTGATACTTGCCGGCGACAGGAAATGGATTTAACTTAAACATTCCTGCTACTTCGCAATAATGTCACGGAAGCAGATGCAGAAGTTTTTTAGATCTTTGTTGTTCAAATGGAACGAAGAAGAAGGGAATGTTCAGATGCCAATGGTACCAATAGTTGTCGAGCAAACAAGTCGCGGCGAACGATCTTACGACATTTACTCTCGACTGCTCAAAGATCGAATCATCTTTTTGGGAAGTCCCGTCTACGATGAGATTGCCAACATCATCATCGCTCAGATGTTGTTTCTTGAAAGCGCAGATCCGGACAAGGACATTCATTTCTACATCAACTCACCTGGCGGTAGCGTAACCGCAGGTCTCGCTATTTACGACACGATGCGCATGATTCGATGTGACGTCCGAACATACTGTATCGGCCAATGTGCATCGATGGGGGCTTGGCTTTTGGCTGCAGGGGAAAAAGGCAAACGCTATGCTCTGCCCAACAGCCGAATCATGATTCACCAACCACTCGGCGGAGCAACTGGTCAAGCCTCTGACATCGCGATTCAGGCGGAAGAGATCATCAAACTGAAGACCAAGATGACTGGAATTCTAAGCGATCTAACTGGAAAACCGACCGCAAAAATTCTTGAAGACATCGACCGTGATTTCTTTATGTCAGCCGACGAAGCCAAAGCCTATGGACTGATCGACGAAGTCGTGGCTGGTGGTCGTGGAAATATGGACAAATAACGTCAGCGCGACGTGAACGATTCAAAATGATGATTCATCTATGGATGGGTTGGGATTACAAGGAGTGACACATGAAAGAAGGATCAAAACACAGTTGCAGCTTTTGCGGCAAAAGCGAAAGAGACGTCAAAAAGCTGATCGCTGGGCAGAACGTTTATATATGCGATGAGTGTATTGCGCTCTGTAATCAGATCTTGATTGAAGAGGCGGCCAAAGAGGAACAGATCAGCACACCTACGGCCAAAATCCCCAACCCCAAAGACATTAAAAAGATTCTGGACGACTACATCATTGGCCAGGAACAAGCTAAAAAGACCTTGTCGGTGGCCGTTCACAACCACTACAAGCGCTTGGACGCTGCCAAACACAAACTACCGATGCCGGGCTTGGACGAAGTTGAACTGCAGAAGTCCAACATCTTGCTCGTGGGACCCACGGGATCTGGAAAGACACTTCTCGCACAAACGTTGGCGCGTATTCTCAACGTACCATTCACGATCAGTGACGCTACAAACTTGACCGAAGCTGGCTACGTGGGTGAAGACGTTGAAAACATCATTCTATCCTTGCTCCAGAATGCTGACTACGATGTAGAACTTGCACAAAGGGGTATCGCCTACGTTGACGAAATCGATAAGATCGCCCGCAAAGGTGAAAACACGTCGATCACTCGCGACGTATCGGGTGAAGGCGTTCAACAAGCTCTGTTGAAGATTATCGAGGGTACAATTGCAAACGTTCCGCCACGCGGAGGGCGAAAGCATCCACAGCAGGAATTTTTGCAGGTTGATACATCGCACATCCTCTTCATTTGCGGTGGCGCATTTGCCGGCCTTGAAGACATCGTTGCCGCCCGCATTGACACGAGCTCACTTGGGTTTGGTGCGAACATTCAGTCCAAAACCAAAAAGGACGTTACCAAACTTCTGTCTCAAGTCCGCACCGAGGACTTGATGAAATTCGGTATGATTCCAGAATTTTTGGGACGTCTACCCGTCGTGGTTGCACTGCAGGAGTTGGATGAATCCGCATTATTGAACGTACTCAGCGAACCAAAGAATGCGATCGTCAAACAATTCCGTAAACTCTTCGCCTTCGAGGGCGTTGAACTCAAGTTCACAGATGGCGCAATGAAGGCTGTTGTCAAGGAAGCCATTGAGCGTAAGACGGGGGCCCGTGGTTTGCGCGCCATTTTGGAGGGGTCGATGCTCGAGATGATGTACGAGATCCCGGGAACCGTAGGGCTCAAAGAGGTGATTATTACCGAAGAGGCCATCTTGAAAAAAGGCGAGCCAATCCTTGTGTACAAACCCGAGCACGAGCCAACCAAAGCTGAAGCAGGCGGTAAAAGCTAGGGATGCCTAAGGCTTGGGCGATATTTGAGCGCTGCTCAATATCGTTGCGCGTCAGTTGCACAAAATTCGAATCCCGTTCGCCCGTGAGGTGAACGGGATTTTTGTTGAACAAATAATGCGCAACCCCAAAAATTTTTTACATTATTTGATTGTTTGTCTTTCAAGTCGTGATGACTTCCTGCTAAAATTGGCTACAGAGTCAATTTTGATTTTTTTAGCCAAATTCTCCCCCAGCCTCACATGGATGTGACGGCTTGAATTATGGTTATGGACGCGAACAAGGAGGTGCATCGTGAGTGCAAACACACCGCAAGATCCGAACGGCCGCCGCAAGCGCATACCACTATTGCCGCTCCGGGAAATTCTTGTATTCCCTTCGACGGTCGTGCCTCTTTTCGTAGGTCGCGATAAGTCTATACTCGCACTCGAGCAAGCAATGAGCGGAAGCAAAGAAATCTTCCTTGCTGCGCAAATGAAGGCAAAAACAAACGATCCTACGGCCGACGACATCTACAAAGTCGGGACGATTTCGACGATTATCCAGCTTCTTCGACTTCCTGATGGGACGGTTAAAGTATTGGTGGAAGGCCAGCGTCGCGCGCGCATCACTGAATTTGTCAACTCCGATGACTTCTTTTTTGTTGAAGCAGAAGAACTGCAGGAGAAGTCGACCGGAACCATCGAAAACGAAGCTATTGTTCGCACCGTGAAAATGGCGTTCGACAATTACGTTCGCCTTAATAAGCGCATCCCACAAGAGATGGTTTTAAGCATTACAGGCATCGAAGACGAGTCGAAGCTTGCTGACACATTGGTCTCCCATCTGACAAACCTTAAGCTGCAAGATAAGCAAAGACTTCTCGAGCAAACGGACCCTCGCGCTCGTTTGGAAGAACTCTATGGCTATATCCAGTCTGAGATTGAAATTATGCGTGTCGAAAAGAAAATTCGCGCGCGTGTAAAACGCCAGATGGAGAAAACCCAAAAAGAATATTACCTCAACGAACAAATGGCGGCCATTCAGAAAGAGCTTGGCGAAAAAGACGATAGCCGTGCAGAAATGCAAGAGCTCGAAGCGCAGATCAAGAAGAAAGCTCTATCGGCCGAGGCTAGAGAGAAGCTCCAAAAAGAACTTCGCAAACTTAAACTGATGTCACCAATGAGCGCGGAAGCAACCGTTGTCAGAAACTATATCGACACGGTTCTTTCTCTTCCTTGGGCAGAGTACGCGACTGAAAAAAATAACATTAAAGTAGCGACTGACATCTTAAACAGAGATCACTACGGACTTGAGAAGGTCAAAGACCGTATCCTCGAATATCTATCAGTTAGAGCTTTGAGCGAACAAGCGAAAGGGCCCATTCTCTGCCTTGCAGGCCCCCCAGGAGTTGGTAAGACATCGCTGGCGCGCAGCATTGCAGAAAGCACGGGCCGCCCCTTCGTGCGCATCTCCCTCGGCGGAGTTCGCGATGAGGCGGAAGTTCGCGGTCATCGCCGCACCTACATTGGCTCTATGCCAGGCAAGATCATTCAGGCATTAAAAAAGGCTGGTAAATCAAACCCAGTGGTGCTGCTGGATGAGGTCGACAAGATGAGTCAAGACTTCCGCGGCGACCCCTCAAGCGCCATGCTCGAAGTCCTTGATCCAGAGCAGAACCATAATTTCGTAGATCACTACCTTGATCTTGATTACGACCTGTCTCGCTGCTTGTTTATCGCCACCGCGAACAACCTTCATACAATTCCTAAGCCTCTTTTAGACCGCATGGAGATCATTCAGCTGACTGGATACACGGAAGAAGAGAAGCTAGCGATTGCCCAGCAGTATCTTGTTCCCAAGGAGCTGAAGGAAAATGGCTTGGGAGGTAGTTCCATAACCTTCCAACCAAAGGCCTTGCGTGAAATCATCACGTACTACACGCGCGAAGCAGGTGTACGTAATCTTGAGCGCGAGATCGGAAGTGTTTGCCGTAAGGTGGCTCACAAACACCTTTTAAAACTTGGAGAAGAGAGCGCGGAAGAGTCCGCGGAATCGTCAGCGACAGCTGAAGGATCCGTTATACGACCCAAGATTTCTATATCCGAGACCATCACTGAGAAATCTGTCAATAAGTACCTTGGCCCCCGTCGCCACCGTGTCGGTATGCAAAACAGTGCCAATGAAATTGGCATTTGTACGGGCTTGGCCTGGACGGAGACTGGCGGAGACCTTCTCGTGGTTGAAGTCACAACGGTTCCTGGTAAGGGTAAGTTGACCATCACTGGTAAACTTGGCGATGTCATGCAAGAGTCTGCTCAGGCAGCTATGAGCTACGTACGCTCACGCGCTGCATTCCTGGAATTGGAAGAGGGTTTCTACGACAAGGTCGATATTCATATTCATGTTCCAGAAGGAGCGATTCCGAAAGATGGCCCTTCAGCGGGTCTTTGCATGGCAACAGCCCTGACCAGTGCTTTCACAAAGCGCCCGGTCAGCAAGGATGTCGCTATGACTGGTGAGATTACGCTTCGCGGACGCGCCCTACCCATCGGTGGCCTAAAGGAGAAGATCCTAGCTGCTCACCGTGGTGGCATTACCAAGGTTATCGTCCCGCGGGAAAACGAGAAGGATCTGATCGATATCCCAAAAAATATTCTCAAAGAGATCAAAGTGGTTTGCGTTGATCATATGGACTCTGTCTTGATGCACGCCCTGGCTTGGGAGGACTTCAAGAAGGAAGAAAAAGATCGCCAGGATGCGCTTTTTGAGAAGCTGAAACGAATCACTGAAAGCGAAGTCGCGGCAGGCGACACCCATATCCATCACTAAGGCGCTTTGATTCACCTCATTCTCAGCGATTGGCTGTAAATCTCCCGGATTTACAGCCAATCTTTTTATATCGCCCTCGCCCGTCTAGAGCTAGGGAACCATAGAGGTATTTTGGCGGTTCTTGCTAATTAACCAAGCCCATCAAGCAATAAGCTACAGCCCGTCAACTCAGGTCAGCCCCCTAAAATACCGATACACCTTCCAAAGTTTATTTATTTCCGGGAATTACACATGGCCTCAGCTGCACGGAAAAAAGTCTCATCGTTGCCCGTCGAACGGACAACTATTGAATTTGTTGAGCAACTCAAACGTCAATGGATCGAAACAATTGACGCCATCCCTGACCCATTCATCATGGTTGATGACCAATACAAAATTACCAAAGCAAACGTGGCCATGGCAGAGATTGCCGAATCCAGCGTGAAGGACTTAGTTGGCCAATTTTGTTACCGTGTTTTTGCAGGCCGCACGAGCCCTTGTGAAAACTGCCAAATGATCAAGTCAAAACCAGGTAAAAGTACGCCAGGTTACGAAATCTTTAACGGTAAAAACGATCGATGGTATGAAGTAGCCACCCGCAGACTGCACTCAGAGTCAGGGCAGAAAGGAACCGTACAAATCTACCGTGATAGAACAGATGCGAAAAACTTGCAAAACCGGTTAGCACAGAACGAAAAACTGGCATCAGTAGGACAGCTGGCTGGAGGTTTTGCACACGAAATAAATAATCCTCTTGGAGGCATTCTGGTCTTTGCGCAAATGCTGCTCAAGGAGATGGATTCTAAAAGTACCCATTACCAAGATGTCGTGGAAATCGAAGCTGCCGCCAAACGTTGTAAGACGATCGTAGAAAATCTGCTCGATTTCTCGCGCCAACGCCCTCTCAATCCCAAATTGGAAGATTGCAATGTCCACGACGTCATCACAAATGCTGTTAAATTTGCAAACCTTGGACACAACAAAGATCGTCGCTGTGACATCAAATTTAAACTAAATGCAGAAAATCATATCTTGAACTCTGATCCCAATAGACTCACACAAATTTTTCTAAATCTGTGCAGCAATGCCTTTCAGGCAATGCCAAAGGGCGGCACATTGACAGTGGAAACCAGTAACGAATTAGTTGGTAAAACCAACTACCTTACGACCAAGATTATCGACAATGGCACAGGCATCAAACAAGAGCACCTAGGCAAGATCTTTGAGCCTTTTTTCACAACCAAAGAGCCTGGACAAGGCACTGGACTTGGTCTGTCAATCGTCCATGGAATTCTTCAAGACCTTGGCGGCACCGTTGAAGTCAGCAAAAATAAAAATCGGGGCACCATCTTCACTATCAAATTTAGTGGCACCCTCCGAAAACACGGGGGAGCAAACAAATGATTTGGCGAGACAAGCCAAAAGCAGCAGTTGTCACCCTAGTGCTGGCATTAGCATTATCGACGATGGGTACATTCACGATTCTGCGGGTATTACCACAAGTCCCCGGTGACACAAGCCCACTTGCGATTCTCGTTGTCTCATTTTCACTTGGAACCCTTGTAACGAGCGCCTTCTATTCAGGACTTTATCGCGGCATATTCCTCAAGCAAAGTAATCCATTCAGGGATTATCACACCTTGATCAGCTATACAGCCATCATTCAAGCAGTGGCTACAGCTCTATACATGCGCAGTATGATACCAGCTGCAGCATTCTATTTCAGCTCGATCACTCTGCAATCATGGACGTCATGGCTATTAATTCAAATCGCCCGTCCTGGACTCAACGTAAAGCATCCTGTGATGACTCGCCTACCCTGGGCCGCCGCCATTTCTACTGGATCAATGGGACTACTCGCATGGCCAATTCAGAACTTTTGGCCCATTGAAACACTGCTAGCATCTATCGTCGTCTGGCAATCACTCACACTTCTCACCATTCTCCTAGGCGTCTGGATGTGGTTTGCGTGGCACCCAAAATTTAGTTTTAAAGGTCAAACACCCATTGCCTCATTAGCCAATCGCTTGCAAAACGAGGATAACGAGCTATCCATGTGGGTTATCACGTCAGCTGCTGTCGGCTTACAAACATTAACCCTATTGTCCTTCATCCTTGGCTTAAAGCCTGAAGCGTCGGCAATTTGGCCAATGATGCTCAATGCCATCCATCTTTATGTGTGTGCGAGCTTAGTCTTTATTTGGGCAAAAATATCCAAGTACGGCATCGATAAAGAGCATTACTCTACCTTAGCAAAGCTGGCCGCAGTCAGTGCTAAACGAATGCTTCGTCGTAAAACGACGCCTCATGATGTTTGGGCCGCTACCGTTGGTCTCAAAACCACATCCTTTACAATCGATCACGACCCCGAATCGCAGGTTACTCAAAGCATTCCCGCCACGCTGCTACGAATTCGCAACGATGAAATTACGAATATGGTGAACCAGATAACACAACGTCAAACACTGTACCTAAACAACGTGGGACAAAAAATCATAGGTACGTTTGATCCCGAGCAGAGTGCTCGACCCTGTGTCGACGCTTTAAATCTATTTGCTGCGCTATATTTGGACGCCGGACCAATCATTGAACGCCGAATTTCCGGCCTTGTCTCTTTACTGCCAATTGTTAATCCAGGTCTTGCAAAAATCGTCAGCACGAATCAAATCATCCCACTTTTACGCAAGAACCATTGGTTTTTTCACTTTGATTTTACGTGGGTTGATCAGAGCCTGATCAATACGCCAAGCGCAACGAGATATGGCATCCAAATGGATTTAATTCCGCTTGATACTCAGTGGTCACTTCTAAACGAAATGAAAAAAACGCACAGTCTTGGTAACTTTTTGTGGCTTGGTCGCGAGGCTCATGACCGAATCCTCCAAGAGGCGCCCCATATCGCGTCTATCACAACCCCTCACGTCTTGAAGGATGAATTCAACGGGGAGCATCTGATATTTGCCATAAAATTCGAGCAGCTAGTCCCGCGTCTACAGCGCTATTATGATCTAGATGCTGTCAGAAGCAGAATTATCGATTACGACCCAAGACCCGAAGCACAGCGACTTCTAAATCTCCTGTCGATGCAGGCACAGTCCACCGAAAACCTTCACGATAGACGTCGCGTTGTTGAGTCAATCATCAGTTACAACTGGTATGGATTTAAGGAAAAAGACCATGCTTTGCGACTATTACAGAAAATCTACATTTCTGAGACTGAGCGCTTAGCCAGCGCAACCGTACCAGACCGCGCTAAAGATGAGTCCTTCCTTGATCTGATTAAAAATGCCATCAGCCAGATCGGTTACCCTAGCCAGATACTGAATCAAGCTCACGTCTATAAGATCGAACTCAGGAATATTCCAAAACTGAAGACTCACGCTTTGAATCACAGCAGCCAACGCTTTGAGGAGGCGTGGGTTCTCATGAGCAACATGAATTACCAAAACATGCACTCTGAGGACGCAAAACTCGTCAGAGAAATTGTTAAAGATGCCCTAAATAGCCCCAAAGTCATGCAGACACCATTTGTACATGCAAAAATGCTTGATACAGTCATAGCACTGGGACGCCGGGACGATGCAAAGCCTTCAGACCTGGATCTACTTTTAAATATTCTAGATATTGTTATAAAACTTGGCACCACAGACGATTGCCTGGCATTGGGCCTCGATGGAGCCATTTTTATCAGTCAAAAACTCAATACAGACATTCGATTCAAACCGACCACCGCTCGCTATTTTGAAGATCGTCAGTCTCAGTTTGGACAAGCCAACTCACGCGCTAGCACCGCCATCAGCAGTCGATGGCAAGAAATCAAATCCAAGACCGTTCAACCTTCAGACGCCGGACCAAAAGCATCATGACGCGCACAGTCGAGACTGGCGCGCCAAGATAAGATTAACTGGATAAAATGCCGCTAGGGTCTAGCCTTTATTTAAACGGGTGACCGCCGACCATGCTGCATCGGTTGATGGGAAACTGCACCCTTCTTGCGAGCACTCATCACACGATCGATCCACAGCAAGTAGGAACTACCCACAAAGTTTGTCGTCAGCGTCGCCGAGATAATTCCAACTGACATCGCCAACGCAAAGTTTCGAATGCTTTCAGGTCCGAAAATGATGATACCAATCAATGACAGGTTCGTGACGACGGACGTGTTGATGGTTCGCGTCAGCGTTTCATTAAGAGAAATATTGATCTGCTCAGCAAACGGTTTGCCTGGCTCGTTATGCATTCGCTCACGAATACGGTCAAACACCACAATAACATCGTTTACAGAGTATCCGATACCAGTCAACAATGCTGCAATCGCGGTCAAATCGAATGATCGCCAGAAAAACAAATAAAAACCAAGCATCGCAAAACTGTCAGGAATCAACTTCAAAACCGCACCGGATCCGAATCGGAAGTCAAAGCGGAAAGCCAGATAGATCATGATAAACAGGACTGCGTAAACCATGGAAATAAAACCTTGATTTCGTAGCTCCTTACCAATTTGCGGACCAACATAATCAACACGAGTCACAGAGGGTTTTTTAGCCGCCAAATCCTGTCTGATTATATCTTGCAACTTATTGACCTTGGCACCACCCGAAACGTGTGCGGCGTCTTTTTCTGCGGCCGTCAAATCACCCGAATGAGCTTTTGACTCCTCAAATCTTAGTAGGTAGTCCTTGTCGCCACCCTTGAGTCCTTGAATTGTAAGGTCGTGAATATCAGCCTTGGTTGCTGCCTCGCGCAGTTGATCCGGAGTCACACTTTCAGCAAATGAGACCTCAACCTCGGTACCCCCGACAAAATCAATCGACCAATTCAGTCCCTTGGTAAAGCCGACAACACCAACAGCGAGCGACAAGAGCAGCGCGACGACTGTTGCGGGAACGTCATATCGAAGGAAGTTGAAGTTGAAATGGTGGACCTTCTTCGCCTTCTCACCACCCAGCCAAGCCAGGATTCCTGCTGTGTCTGTTTGACGGGACAGGGCCCAATCAAAAAATACGTGTGAGCAATAAAGAGCCGTCCATAACGACAGAACGAGGCCGATAGCCAGCGTCACTGCAAAGCCTCGGATTGGTCCAGAGGTATTCGTGCTCAGCAATACCAAAGAGGCTAGAATCGCTGTGACGTGAGAATCCATAACGGTCCAGAACACTCGCTTGAATCCATTGTCCAAAGCAGACCGCGGGGATCTACCCGCACGAAGCTCATCTCTAATGCGCTCATTGATCAATACGTTTGCGTCAACAGCCATTCCCAAGGACAGAACGAAGCCGGCGATTCCTGGAAGAGTTAGCGCAAAACCAAACATGGACATGGACGCAAGAAGAAAAATAGCGTTCAGAATCAGCGCAAAGCAAGCAATCATGCCCGGGCGCTTGTAGTAAATGATCATGAACGTAAAGACCAACAGAAGACCAACCACGACGCCCTTGACACCTAACTTGCCGAGTTCAGGTCCAAGAGTCGCGCCAACCTGACGTTGCTCAAGAATTGTGATCGATGCTGGAAGCGCACCTGACTTGAGAACCATCGATAGCTGATTGGCCTCTTCAATCATCGCTTGGTAATCCAAGCCAGCGCCAAGGGTAATCATGGCGCTACCGCCTGGAATTTTCCCATTGATAACCGGCGCACTTTCAACAATGTCGTCAAGTACGATAGCCATGCGTTTTCTGACATTGGCACCAGTGACCTCTTCAAAACGTTTGCCACCAATCGTGGTAAAACGCAGAGATACTGCCGGCTGCTGATCCATGCCGTCCTGATTTACAGTAGCCATCGCATCCATCACGTCATCGCCAGTGATCTCCGTGGCTGCTTTGACCACGTAGGAGCGAAACTGCTGTTTTCCACCCGCAAGAAGCTCACGACCCAGTAACAACTCGCGATCTGCAGGCAAGATGCCTTTGGTAACTTCAAAAATTTTCTCACGACTTGCGCTGACAAGTGCCATACCGTTTGTACGGTCTAGCTGAACTTCCGGTGGCAGTTTCCCAGCAAGAGCTTCCAAACCGCGGAACTCGTCATCCACAATTTTGAATTTGAGCTGAGCTGTCCGTCCCAACAGTTCCTTCGCCTTCTCTGGGTCTTTAAATCCTGGAAGCTGAGCTATGATCGATCCATCAGATCGTCGATTGATAACAGGCTCGGTAACGCCCCACTTGTCGACACGACTGCGCACAACGCGCTCTGCTTGTTCTAGAGCACCGTCCTTAATGGTCTGAATCTGGTCGCCTCGGAATGTAAAGTCGATGAATGTTCCTTCTCCGCCAGATTTTTGCAGAGATGGGTACTCTTTATCGATCGCTTTGGTGATGAGATCCTTGTCGGCTTCCGGCGTGGTCTCAACCCGTAGCTTGGTCTCGCCCTTCACCACGTAAGCTGTCTTCACACCTGCTGGTTTGTCAGACTGCTCTGCCCAGTGGCCGATATCTGTACCAATTCGCCCCAAACGATTCTCAACGGCTTGCGTTAAGTTCACACCAAGCACAAGCTGAACACCACCCTGGAGATCCAAACCAAGATTTAAGTGTCCCTTGGGGAGCCAAGCGGGAAGCACTTTTTTCATGTGATCCTGGTCATTGCGCAGCTCAGCTGGTTGCGACATGTAAATGCCAGTGGGAATCAAGATGTAAAATGAGAAGAGGGTTAACCCAGCAATCAACATCAAACGCCAGCGCAGTGACTTCATACCAACGACACCTCTAGTAATGATTATGGTGATTTAGAACTTACCACAGGCTTTTCTTTCGCACAATCAACAAGCCTGACCTCTACGACCTTCATAAAATCGAGGGGTGCCATGGAAACCAACAACCCGCGACCACCTCCATTTATATACATGGTCGGTAGCTTTTGCACCGACTTCTCCATGAAGATCGGCATCAACGTTTTTAACGCAAATGGATTGGTCGATCCAACGGGCCAGCCGCTTAAGCTTTCAGCGACCTCAGGGGCGCATGACCAAATTTTAGTCACGCCGAGATGCTGTGCTAGCTTTCGCGTGTCGACATTTTTGTCACCATGCATCAGAACGACCAGCGGCTTACGCTGATCATCTTCAAATACAAGCGTCTTGACCACAGCGTATTCCGGAACTCCAAGCAAGCGACTTGATCGGGCCGTCCCTCCCCCAACTTCGTAGGGAAATCGATGAACTGCAAAGTCCAGCCCCGTCGAGCGTAACCGTTTTATAATCTGCGAATCCGATTCATCCATGCTTCAACTCACTAACGCGCAAAGAAGCTTGAACTCTGAGACACAGAGTAAGCTCTGGCAATTCGTTTGTGACTGGACTCAAGGCCTTCATACGGGATGACCACCTCGAAACTGTTTTTGAAGAGAAACCGAGCATATTCCGCCCCGGATCGCTGTTGGCCTGGCAATTTGAGGATTATTTTTAATTCATCAATTGAATTCACCGGTCGACCATTTACAGAATCAAGTATCAAATGAGTCATCTTTTCGTAGCCTGTATTGAACTCGTCAGCCAGGACATTGGT
Source organism: Oligoflexales bacterium (assembly GCA_044236265.1). Lineage (GTDB taxonomy): Bacteria > Bdellovibrionota_B > Oligoflexia > Oligoflexales > RGVZ01 > CAMDKS01. The sequence continues at coordinate 2,206 of JBIIGV010000023.1, read as the reverse complement.
TAACATCAAAATTCGCTTCCGCGTCAGCGTTGAATCATTCAAATAGTTGTATATGAACAGAAGACGGTTCGGTGCCTTTGACTGCCAATCACGGCCGAATGTCGCAAGATAATCAACCGTCAGTTCCTGGAAGACCAAGCCTCCGAAAATCAGATGCGGCAATGACGCCGTGTTACTAGGACCTGGAACCAGACGATCTTGATTGGAATAACGTCTGAGAATTCTGTTACAGTTCGTAACTTTCCCGAGTCTCGACAGACGCAGATTCAATGCTTCTCCGGCGTACTTACCTGCAATGTAGTGTCCGATGGGCGACATGCCCCAGCGCGGGTGCAAATAAAAACCTCGATGGTCGACTGCAATATCATCAACAGCCAAAAGCACATCGTCCACTTTAACGCAGTCACCAAAGGGACTCGTGTCACTCATGCCAGAAACGCGAAGGGCGCCTTTACCGGCGGGCACGCCGAGTATTTTGCGCTGCCACGGGCTTCTTACCGGATGTAACGTCAACCCTAGGTTCCCAAAACCGCGGTAGGTTTCTGCGGAGAGTTGGTCTTTCAGGAAATGGTTGAGAACACCCGCTGTAACAGCCAAAGGTTGCCCCTCAGAAACTCCAAAACAAATGCCTATTAAAGACCCTTTTTTAATGACCGGATCCGATTTGCAAGCTGGACGATTAAGCCCTGCAATCGAGTACATGGGAACAACAAGACCCGAAGTGGCTGCCTCCCTTAATCGGACTTCCATGGCTCGCCCATCTGCCCGCCGCAGCTGCCGTTCATTTTCGATGGAAAGTAATGCCACGTCACTGCCAATTGCAATGTCCAACCCGACCGGCATGACCCTCACACCTGAGAGCGTTCGCCCATCGACTGGCGATAATAAGGCTAAATTTGCCTCGTAATCTGCAAATACGACCCGCATTGGCACTTTTTCAACATCATCGACCTTCTGCACCTGGATATATACAGCGTTGGACAAAATTGATGCCTGCGTTAACACTTTGTTTTCACCAACAACGATCCCAGAATGTCCTGCCACGTCCAAATTCTGAGTGGACCACGGCGCGTCTGGGTCAGGCACCGCGCGAGTTACAGTCAAATGCAAGACGCTTCTTTCATACTCTGAAGCGTCTTGCTCCGCGTTGTCGGCAAGCGTTCTTTTTGAAGGCCGTTTAGCGCTAATGAGAGTCACAGCGATGGATAACAGCAAAAGAACTTTGATCATTGGACACCTTCCCGCGTAATGGCGGCATCCACCGAGTATGATTCAAGCCAATATGCAGGTGTCACCCCATAGCGGCGATTCGTCTCATCATGGACAGAGCGCAATTCCGCAAAACTGAAAACCCACGGCGTCTTATCGAACATAAAGTCAATGCGGAGGGTCTCCTCTTTCGAGTTTTTCAAGATATCGTGCACCATTTGTACAGATTTCACTTTTTGACCGTTAATTTTGTCAACAACCGGACTGGTAATCTCCACGAATGAATTTGCCCGATTTGACAAAACATCACTCACGATCACGAGTTCCTCGCGATCAAGAGCCTCCTCAACATCAAAGGGGTTACGTACAAGATACCGCAGGAGAAGTGGCGCCTTCTTTTCCCAGGAATCACCCCATACCTCCATTACCGACATCGTTAGTGCCGTGAACACAATCCCGCCAAAGACCGTGTAACGAGGGCGTTTTGAGAAGATTCTTCCAGAATACTGATGAGGCAATCCCTGGCCGACATCGACCTCAAGATTGGCGATCGCGCCATCTCGCAAAACCTCGAGGCGAACTCTTTCACCCTTAAGCCGAAGATCATAAAGCGCCTCGTAGTCAACCCGTTCGCCTTCGAACGCAACTCGACCGTCCACACCGATATCTTTGCCCGATATAGAAAGTAAAATGTCCCCTCGCCGAAGAACACTGCGTGCCGGGGACCATGGGAGAACTCTCGCGACCAAAGTTCCTCGTTTGTCGCCTTTCGGCAGACGGTAATAACGACCGGACATCGAATTATTCAAAACAAGATCTTGAGTCTCAACCCCCCAATGAGGAACGCCATCGTAGCGTCCATCTCGACAATCATTCAGGAAGCGCTCAACAACAGGAACTGGGATAATAAAACCAGCACTCTGGGCTCTCGGTAGAGCTTGGAACGCTACGCCAACGACATTTCGCCCCTGAAAGACCGGTCCCCCGCTATTTCCAG
>JBIIGV010000109.1:0-9232 GCA_044236265.1 Oligoflexales bacterium | reverse complement strand
CTAGCTCCCCACCCCCTCCATCTGACGACTCTCCTACGGGAGAACCTTCAGGCAGCGGAACTGGCGGCGGAAGTGGCAACACAGCACCAACCTATACTGCCTCTAGCATTACATTCTTTGACGGTGATAGTGACACAGGCCAAATTAGCGGGACACTTTCCATTGGAAAAGCAACCGATGAAACGAACATCACTGATTACGTATTATATTGGGGATCGAACTCAACTACTAAACTAGCGGGGCAAGCTGCCATCGCAACTCGCGCAAAAACAGGCGTTAACATCCAGCATGGTTTTTCTGGAAATACGGCCATTCCCTCTGGTGCCACTCACTTTCTCGTCTACACCAAAAACAGCGTTGGCGAAATGGCGACAGGTATATCTCAAGCCATCACAGACGCTCAGCCTTCCGGCGGAAACCCTCCGATGTCCAGCGTAGTATCATTATGCTTCTCTGATTCCAACACAACTCAGGGCAGCATTACGGGTGATCTTCACATCAATAGCGTCTCCCCATCAACGAGTAGCGATATTTCGCATTTCGTCGTTTACTGGGCAAACGATTCCAATGCTTTTACGGTGGTTAATCCATTCATGACGATAGCCAGAGACGCTACGTATTGGGACGGACCAAATCTTCAGTATGTTGTACCAGTGCCAGCAAACACCGCGGTACCTGCAGGATCAACGAGGTTTATTGTCCGCACGAAAAACGCTAACGGTGAAAATCAATCATTAGTTTGGGCTGCGATTAATGATAATTCTGGAGGTCCAGCAACTACGTGCGGATCACAATTTTAAGTGCGACTGCACATGCGGCAAATCGGAAATCTTGGCGAGAGCTCTAAAAATAGGCGATAATCATATCGACTAATTTGGATTTTTAACGATAGGGATAAGCCTGCCTATGGCAAAACTAGACAAACTACTACAAGAGTGGACCGCGCAGGGCTTCATCAACTCAGAACAAGCCGGCAAAATTCACCGATACGAATCCGCCAAACCTAAAACGTCTTGGTTTTTATACGGTACCTTGACGCTTGGCGTATCCGTACTCGGAATGGGCATCATTTCGCTTATCGCTGCAAACTGGCATCAAATTGGCGATTATGCCAAATTGTTTGCAGCATTCAGCATCTTGAGCGTTGTAGCCATCTTTGCATTTCAAGCCAATAAAGCGAGCAAGCATGTTATTTATGATGTACTCGTTTTAGCTCTTCAAGCTCTTTCATTAGCGACGATCGGACTTATATCGCAAATTTACCATACGGATGGTGAACTTTATCAAGCCCTAATGTTTTGGACTTTGATTACACTGCCTGTAGTTATCACAACCGAGTTTGCATTTGCGCCATTCATTTGGGCTGGTAGTTTTATTGGTGCATCTCTTTTTGGACTGATTGAATCAAAAATTTTACAGATACCCGAAATAGATCAGGCCGAACTTATACTAGTCATCACACCACTCTTTGCCGCAGTACTCGCCATCATCGCCCGTCTGTTGCGCGGATCTGCCGGCATTATGAAAGCCATGCACATCTGGGTGATGATTGGGGCCCTCATTGGATTGTCAGCCGTCGAGTTTTGGAGCGCCGGTCATCCAAGGCTCAACTTTGGACAGTTAGGGACGTCTATCATTTCAGTGTTGTCTTTAATGATTGTCGCACCAGTGGCAGCAAGTAAACTCTACTCAAACGTACAGAAAGTATTACTCACGTCGCTTGTCATTGTTTATATAATCGCTGTAAACATGGCCGCTACGCGCTTAAGTGGGGATCTTCTCGGCGCGTGCTTTACCTTGATTGAGCTTGGCCTCCTGGGAGCATTCTACGCCTCACAAAAGGCTCGTGGACGATTTAATATCGTGCTGATGCTCATGGGACTACGGTTCTTTGTTTTATTCCTGCAAGCATTAAGAGGGCTCGCGATGACCGGTTTCGGCCTAATCCTGTCCGGAATCATACTGATTGCCCTTGCCTCGGTCTGGAATAAGCGTCGTCATCAAATTGCCGCATGGATGGAAAGGATCACGCAATGAATCGTTCACCAAAATTTATCATTGCAGCTTTAGCATTCCCCATTCTGGCGCTACTAGGTCTAGCTATCAACAAAGCTACGATCAGAGAAATTGGAAGAATCGTCACATTTAAAATTACTGGCTATGATCCGCGCGATCTATTATCTGGCCACTATCTAATTTATCAGATCGATTATGGAGTACCCGGTCTATGCACAAACCCTGACGTGCAAGGCCAAACCTTTTATTTATGCCCACAGGAGCAAAGAGTTTCCGGTGATAAACCGGCCTCTTGTTCATACTTTATAAAGGGCAGTTGCCAGAATCGAAGGTTTGAAGCCGGTGTCGAGCGATATTACATTCCTCAGGAATATGCCGTTCGACTTGACCGTTTAGTGCAAAACAAACAGGGATCTGTCACACTGTCCGTGGCATCAAATGGAGAGGCGCAAGTGAATCTGCTTTTAATCGAAGGGCTTCCTTGGGCTGAGTTTATTCAGAAGAACCAAGAACCACCTGCACCATGACCCGCAGATAAACAGATCGGCACATGACAAACAAATTACACGTAAAAATTCAGAAAGCCGTAAAATCTTTGCAAGCGTTCGCCGATCGCTTCTGGTATCCGCCACTAATCGGTTTGCTTGCAGCTCTAGATAATCTAATTCTTGTAATCCCCAATGATGGCATCCTCATTTCAAGCGCCATGCTCACACCAAAACGCTGGTTTGTTCTAGCATTAACTGTCGCTATTGGATCAACCGTGGGCGCACTAGGACTCGCTGCTATCGTTGAACTACTAGGCCTCCCCTGGCTATTGGAGTTCTTCCCGGCCCTCCACGATTCAACAACATGGAAACTCACTGAAGAATTTTTCCATCAATACGGTCTTGTTGTTGTTTTCGTAGTAGCAGTGACACCCATTATGCAGCAGCCCGCAGTCATCCTGGCAAGTCTCGCGGAAACACCACTTCTTCAGCTTTGCGCTGTAATTTTTGTGGGTCGATTTATTAAATTTCTAATTATGGCGTACGTTGGCTCTCATGCCCCACAGCTTTTAAATCGCATGTGGGGACTTAAAGGCGAGCTTGACGACGCCGGAGTTAAGATCGATAAGTGATCAATCCGACTCAGCTACGCTCCAAACCCAAGATCGTTAAATCGCGGGTGGCACTGCGCTGAAGGATCGCCATAATCTTGTCCTTATGCGGCAGACCTGACGTTTCAACAGCTGACATTAGCTCGCCACGCAGCTTGTCATTTTTCATGTATGACAAGCAGACCGGATAACGCTGTTCCACTGGAATCCGATCAAGCCAACCAAGACCTTCACGGTAGACAATATTTGATGCCATATAAGCGGCCAAAATCGCAATCTTATGGGCAAGAGGTAAACGCTCAAGGATGCGCGCGCGGTATTTTTCCACCAGAATCTTCGGGCAGTGATTCAGCACAAGCCCCATAAAGAACTCGTCCTTCTCAACCTCTGCTTCACGACGTGTCAACTCATCCAGGAGCACATCGGTCACTTCGTTAATCTCGCGACTGATATCCATAGATAACTCGACCAGCGTGCGTTTTCCTCCAGATCGCAGATATTCGCGGAACAGAAGCTTAGCCTCGTTGTCGGCCTTGATTCTCAGAATGTCGATAACCTGACTGACATAGGTAGGCTTAATATCCAAGAATTCTTTTTCCGAGATCGTGAGCGAGGCAATAATCTCGTAACTCGAGCAAATCACCCCAGTCTTGTTGGCCGAGCTATCTTTGATCATAAGCACACCTGCTTCTTGCAGGCGTTTGCGTGCGCCGGCTGTGAAGAAGATGTTGGCACCCTCGACAACCGCCTTGCAGGTGGGTCGTCCGTCTTTGAGGAAAATATCCCAGTTCTTGTCGTTAACCGTATAGGGACGACCGCCCCCTGGAATCAAAATATCAGCAGGGATGACGCCATGCAGTTCATTGCGAGTTTTAATGTTTTCAGGAGTATCTGCTTTTACAAGGAATGCTCCTTTGCCCTTCAGCAGACTCTTGTTGAATTCCGCAATCCCAAGTCCAGCCTTGAACAAGCGAAGAAGCTCTGGCCAATTAAGTCCATCTGGATCATGAGCGGCACCAGTGCCATCAGAAATAGCCACCACTTTGGCGTTTTCACCATATTCACGGTGCAGAATCTTCAGCTCATTGCCCGCAACGTCTCCATCTGGACCACCGGTCATCTTAATAGTGAACGTCTGCTTACGGGGGTCGATACGCAAAAAGCGCAACATATTCTCAACGAAGACGTTGATACCTTCGCTCGTAACTCCGTATTCTTTGTGGTTGATGCCAGCTCCTGGCTTGGAGGACATGAAGGCAGCCGCGTAAGGATAACCGCGACGCGCAGCTTGTGCGGGAATCCACTCAATTAAGTCATTTGTGATATTCTCGTCTGGACCTAGATAAATGATGTCGTCTTTTTCATAGTAGGACACCATCTTCGCCTGTCCTGCCTCGTGAGATTCATCATCACGCACTAGAAGATCCAAGAGAGCGTTCACACCTCCGCGGACTGCAGCCAAGCGGTCACCGCCCGGCTTCAACACGAGAACGCCTTTGGCGCCGCCCTCAGGAATATCTTTGTTCTTGAGCTGCTGAGCGTGTGACAGGCCATAGACTTCATCATAATGCCCAGCCAGAGCCACATCGTAGTCGGTTGGGTTTTTAGGCATGACAACACGCAGACCACCGCGGGCAATATCCTTCCAACGCGTATGGAACATGCGGTAATCGCGACCAACAATAAAGAAGATACAGAATGGACGCTCGGGATAATGCTTCTTATCCAAAACATCTGGGTTAATTCTAAATGCCAAGCCAGTCTTAGTCTGACTAAAGTAATTAGTCTTCTCTGTGTTTTCGATGAAAGCCAGTGTTCGACTGAAAATATTACGTTCAACTTCATCCGTGAGCACTTCAATTTTCTTGTGCACATCTTCCATCATCTTCTGGACTTGACCCTGTTCACGGGCACGCTGCTCTGTCGGATCAAACTTCGCCCTAAAGCAAGCCACTAGATCTTTCGTAATCTCAGCAAACTTAAAGTAAGTCGTACGGATTTTATAGTTGCTATAGTAGTACGAGTTATCCTTCCCAAGCATGACGTGAATCCAAGTGGCCCATGACCGAACGAGGTTCACAGCGTTGATCGAATATCCATACTGCGGCGCCATAAATGCAGAGAACTCATCGGAGTCAACCCATCCCATGGTCCTGAGAGCTTTGTTCAACTTGATCATCGGAACCGCACCGACATCAATCTTCGCTCCGCTCGTTGTGGCAATATGGAAGTGAATGATTGAAATTGGACTTGCGTAACCTTCGCTGAAAGTGACCACGAATGTTCGGCTCAGCGCTACACCGTATCGATTCAAAAGATTGAAGATCTGCTCAAGAGCCTCACCTGGCGTACCATTTTTCAGACCAAGGGTCAGTCGTGCTGTCGGACGATCATCTACCGGTTCAAAGAAGGTGTGCGCACCTTCATGAGACTTCATGTAGCGCACCATGCGGTACGTTAGCTGAATACGACCTGCGGTTGAATACATGACAAAGTCATTGTCGAGGTTATCCAGATAATGCTGCACGTCTTTTTCTTCAGAGGGGTGCTCGGCCAAAATAAGTTCTTTTGCCAAACGAAGTTTTTCGACAATGCGCGGGTTTTTACGGTCAACTGCAACATGACCAGAACAGCTGAAACTTCCAATGAATAACCGATCATCACGACTGACGTAAAGGCTTCCCATCTTCATCTTGAAGGTATGGAGTCGAGCTGCAACTTCTCCCAAAATCTTCGCATCGCCACCAGGACCAATGAAAGTGACCTGAGTACGATCTTTACTCCATAAGGTCAGGGTCTGCTTGGTCTCGAACAGATCACTTGAAATCAGCGCCTGCAGATGGCTGACCTTATCGGCACTGGGTGTGGTCTGATAGTAGATTGAAGGCATGTTGTTGAAAAACCACGGTGTCAAGGCATCGACACTATGGTTCATGTTGTCACGCACCGTTTTTGCGACGTTAGCAATGTACTGATCCAACTTCTCACCACTCATGGCATCCGATGTAAATGCCGATGCCGATGCACCCGATGCTTCGTCCTCGGAAATTTCTTGGTTTCGAAAGTTGCTGTCATTGATTGTCATGGTCTATGCCCTATCCAAAACGGGTTGTTGAACAATATTTCAAGTTAAAGATGCGGGATCGGGTCGATTGGCAAGGATGTCTCGCCAACGCGCCTCCACCCTCTCGATACACGCAAAGTCAAAACGCCCTGATCGCTTAAATTCATCAACCAAATCACTGGCCGGCACCCGGCCCTGCATCGTGAACTGGTCAGCAAACACCTGCAAAGTTTTTAACGCTCCGCCCCCAAAATAACAACCAGGCAATCGGCGCAGGCCCTCTGAAGCAACGTTGATCAATTTTTTGGCAAGCTCAGCCAACAAGGGATCCTCAAGGCCATGATCAGCCTTGTCCAAAAGATCACGAACACGTGCCTGATGGGGTAGCATTAGATCTAACGTTTGATCCAAAGCCTTCGGGTCGTATAAAAGCCCCGTCCACCACGCAGCGGGAGCGAACTGCCAAACCCGCGACTGACAGTCGACACTTCTTAACTCAAGGAATCCACGCGCACGCACCTCCGGAAAGAGGAGGCTCAAATGGGTTTCAAAATCCGACTCATCCGGTCGCTGCCCATTTATTCCCTGATCCATCCATTGGGCCCAGGTGACCGGTGTGTGCATGACTTTGTAGTCCTGATTGGTCACAAACACAACGCGCGCTTGCATCAGAAAATCAGTCCACGTGTCAACACAGGCCTGTTTATCCATTTTTGCAATTAAGCGATCAAGTTTAGGTATGTCCGTTCTCGATGGATCAAGGTGACGCCAGACGCGCTGACGCAAGCCCGTTATTCCAGAGAATTCGCCATTTTCAAAGGCGCTGTAGTTGAAAATCGCGCCGCTAATCGGAGCAATCAACATACTGGCAAGAAATCGTTTTGCCATGGTCACTTCGTCTCGACCAAAATCGAGATTCACCTGAACCGTGCAAGTTTGACGCATCATTTTCGGGCCAAAAGGACTGATTTTTGAGAAAAATTCATTCATGGCGCGATAACGGGGCTTTTTCATCTGGAGACCAATATCGTCTACCGAATGCCAAGGGTTGATACCAATTTGAGTTAAAGTCACGCCACCGGCATCACGAAGCTCTCGGTCAAGCAATGACTGAATATAAAGAGTACGACTAATCGCTTCGCTCAGGCAGTGATAGGGACGAGATGAGAATTCCAGCTGACCACCGGGCTCAAATGATATGTTATCCTCTTGATCGAGTTTAACGCCCATCAGTAAGCGGTCCGCTCCCGTACCACTTTCGTTTGTCTGCCAACCATGAGTGCGAGAGATGGTCCGCAGCCATGCAGCTAGGGAATTCGCCTCGCCTTGAAGAGGCACGCTTTGTGGAAGTCCCCCACTCTTTAACCATAGCGGAAGCATTTCAATTTCCAGCCCAACGGAGCCAGGAAACTCAGGATAGGTGTTTCGGTAGGATTCCGGTTGCAGTGGGAAAACCTTTGTATCAACCCACTCCCGACAACGATCGGGCGTCATTGGTTGACCAAGGGTTTTAGACTGACTCATTCGGGCTATCCTCAAGTCTCAGCAGGGGAACCTAGTCTACACTTAAATATCCGCCTTATCAGCGATTTTTAGTGTTACATCGGTTATTTTTTTGATGAAAAAATCCACGATTCCTGACAAACACCAACCCATGATTGATCAGTTCACTGCCGCACGAGCCAAAAAATTACTCAGCGATTGGAAACAGCGCCACGGGCGCGATATCAATCGTGCAGAGCTTGAGTCCCAGGGCTTCCCCGAGTCAGTTGTGGATGAACTGGTGCGTAGCCAAATATTGATCAAATACCAAGTCACGTCTAAGGGCGGGCGAACTGAGAACCGCTACAAGCTGGTCAGCGACTGGCGCTCAATCAAGCAATAGGCTGATTTTACTGGTTTTTTATTAATATTTTGCGAAATATCTAAATTTAGCTCCCGCCCCGACGATACCCCCTCATCTGATGTCCATGACGTGACATCGCCAGCGGAGGGGGCTTTATGTTTAGACCAAGGATGGTTCTCGGGACTCTATTTGGGGGCGCTTCATTGTTCACGGCGAGCTTGTCGACGGCTGCAGAGAGCCCCGATGCACATGCGCAAGCTGTTAAAACGTTCGCCAACCAGTCGGTCCTGCACATGGCGGCCTTCGGAGATTCAATCACCAGAGCCTTCAATGCAAACGGACCCAAAGATCATCCATGGAACAGCTGGGCTACTGGAAACAGCGACAACGTCGGTGTGTTTCGACGCGGCCAGGTAAAGAGTCACGCTGAGCTACTGGAAGAGACCAGTGGCAAGCAAATCGTCGTCCACAACGTCGCCGAAACGGGTGCTAAATCAAAAGATTTGGACGAACAAGTCGAGGCTGTCAAAGCAGTGCCGATCCATTACGCGACCATGCTGATTGGTGCCAATGATCTGTGCGCTCACAGTAAACCTATCGGTGACGGTAAGCAGTCCGATATGCAGCAGTATCCCGTTCGCGTGGAGCGCGCGATACAAAAATTAATTGAGCGAAATCCAAGTATCAAAATTCTTCTGGTTAGCATTCCTGACATGCCTCGCCTACAGCGTATTGGCAGCGGATCATCGTGCCAGGTCAAATGGAGTCGCTACGGTATATGTCAAAATTTGCTCCGCGATGGCATCTCAAGCGACGAACTCAGTATTTTTGAAAAACAATGGCAAAGCGCAAATGATGCCTTGAAAGATATCGCAGCTCGCTATTCACAGCACGTTTTATACAACGCCCGTCTTGCGGAATATCCATTTGAGCGCGAGCACCTCAGTGATTTCGATTGTTTCCATCCAAACATCGTTGGTCAGAACCTTCTAAGTTCGGAAACCTGGGCTACAGGATGGTGGGGACATTAATAGGAATACGGAGCAGCAAACGGGTCAGCCATGAAGATACCAAAGCACACAGAAAATGCTGATTTGTACAAATCCCTGGAGAGCACAGAATTCAAGGATCGGGAAAAGTACGATCAAAATTTCGACAACTCCATGGCTGTAAAGTTTGAGAAGAGATTTCCCAGTCAACCGCCACT
>JBIIGV010000108.1:0-9306 GCA_044236265.1 Oligoflexales bacterium | reverse complement strand
GCCAATGATCGTGGTTCTTAATATGATGGACCTCGCTCAGCGCCGCGGCATCAAAATCAATACCAATATGATTGCTCGCGAGCTTGGATGCACCGTCATCCCCATGATTGCAACCAAAGGCGACGGTGTTGCAGCGTTGATGACCAAGATTGATCAGGCCCTACCGATTGATAAAGCACCTGAGGCGCGCCTGCACTCGAATTGGGAGCGCGCCACGACCGAGTCTGTTACCCAGCGTTTTACGCGCGTTGATGCCATTCTCGCAAAAGCGACAGAGACAGCTCTCAAATCTGATCGTCTCACCTGGAAGATCGATAAGATCGCTCTGCATCCGGTTTGGGGAACTTTGATTCTAGTTGTAGTTTTGCTGACCCTTTTTCAAACTGTTTTCACGTGGGCCACTCCCTTTGCCGATCTTATAGAATCAGGCATCGGAGCTCTGCAGAGTTTAACCAGAAGCTTCCTTCCAGATTCCATTTTACGGGACCTGCTGACCGAGGGAATCTTGGGCGGCGTCGGTAGTGTTTTGGTATTTTTACCGCAAATTATGATGCTTTTTCTGTTCATCAATTTGCTTGAAGGTTCCGGGTATATGGCGCGCGCAGCATTTATGCTGGATAGGATGATGTTTTCTGTTGGGCTTCAGGGGCGAAGCTTTGTTCCTCTTCTAAGTTCTTTTGCGTGCGCAATTCCAGGCATCATGGCCACTCGCACGATCCGGGACGACCGCGACCGTCTGACCACAATTCTTGTCGCTCCGCTCATTACATGCAGCGCTCGATTACCTGTCTATACGCTTTTGGTGTCTGCATTTGTTCCAGAAAAGGATGGGCCGCTTGGCATCAACTCACAGGCGTGGGTGATGTTTGGATTGTTTGTGGCTGGAGTCTTGAGCGCATTCGCAGCGGCCTTTGTTATCAAACTGTTTGGAAAACGTGGCATACAAACACCGTTTATGCTCGAGCTTCCGGCCTACCGATGGCCTCACTGGCGTTATGTCGGTACGTCCATGTGGCTCAGAGTTGTCTCGTTTCTTCAACGCGCTGGAACCGTGATCCTAGGCTTAAGTGTAGCGATTTGGTTTCTAAGCTCTTACCCGAAACCTCCCAAAGACGCTGATCAGCCCGCCATACATTACAGTGCCGCGGCACAAATTGGGCACTTCATTGAGCCCATCGTTCGCCCGGTTGGATTTGATTGGCGCATAGCCACAGGCTTAGTTCCTGGGTTCGCAGCACGAGAGGTTATGGTAAGTGCTCTTGCGACGGTGTTTGCTGTTGAGCAATCCGACAATGAAGAGGCTACGGCTTTAAGTCTTGGTCAAAAGCTCACTCAAGTTTGGACGCCAGCAACAGGGTTTGCCTTGATTGCCTGGTACATCTTTGCGCCCCAATGCATGGCAACAATAGCCACCGTTCGTCGAGAGACTGGTGGATGGAAGTGGAGCCTTGTGATGCTTGCTTACATGTTTAGTTTGGCTTGGCTGGCGGCGTTTGTCACCTTCCGCATTTTCAGCTAAAATTTTTATTATTATCTGATTTTGACTGTCGATTTTTTCCTTGGGGGACCTTCGATGCTAGGCACTCGTCGTAAGACATTGGTGATTTTTACTCTATGGGCAGTAAGCCCTCTTTGCTTGGCCCAGGGCAATGCAGCCGAAACCACATCTCCCACTCAGCCAGCCCCCGCTTCTGTTGATCCCGGAACTCTACCAAAAGGCTATGACGATAGCTTTCAAACTGGAGATATCCCAAAGCCAACGAGTCCAGAGCTCGATCCTGACGCCACAGGTGGCACCGATTTAAATCCCGAACAAAATCCGGATCTCGATCCCAACAATCAAGTGCAGTCCGATCTTCTGACTAGTGACTTTCTGATCGGAGCTTCGGCGTCTCTATCGTTTCCACATATTATGAATCTCGCCGTCGAATCTAAAATTTTCCGCAAGTTTGGCATCTCCGCCAACTACGGCAATGTCACAAGGAATATTAACGAAGTCGATTTGGATATGAAGCACTTCGACATTCGTTTTCGATGGTTTCCGATGGATACGTCCTTTTTCGCAGGTGTTGCTGTCGGCCAGCATCAGATGACCGGTGAGCTGAACCGCGATATCAAAGAGCCCACCAGTAAGACCACGGTATCGAGCCACGGCAAACTTACGGCTTCCGCAAACTACGTCGTCCCTCACATTGGATGGTTTTCCATTTGGGACTCAGGTTTCACCATGGGCTTTGACCTCGGCTACCTTGTGCCGATGTCACCAGAATCAAAATTTTCGGCGACTTTTTCGAAAGCTCCTGAGGGGACAGACGCAGCCCTCCGGGAAACCAACGAATACAAAAACATGAAAAAAGACTTGGAAGACTCTGCTAAGTCTTACGCCTCTAAACCGCTCCCATTTGCGACGTTTCTGCGTATGGGATGGATGTTTTAGGCCTGATCGAAGGTTGCTGTCTGCCCGCAACACCCGACTCCGACGTCGGAGTTAACGTCAGCATCCGATACTCAGTTAAAAAATAAAAAGCCGCAGGATCAATCCTGCGGCTTCTTTCTTATCTAGTCCAAGACTTATTTCTTTGTCGCCGCAGCAACCGCTGGAGCCTTGGCTACAGGGGTTGGTCCCTTGATGGGGGCCGCTGTCGCACCAGCTTTTGCAGTTGTGGTATCGGTCGTTGTTTCCTCTTTGCTGCCGTTGCGGGATACACCGTAGACCTTAAGCACTTCTGCCTCGATCTTTTTCATCATCTCAGGATGAGATTCGATGAACTCCTTGGCATTCTCACGGCCCTGGCCAATGCGCTCTTCCTTATAGGAGAACCATGAACCACTCTTGGCGACGATGTCCTTCGCTACTGCGAGATCCAGCACGTCTCCTGAGCGGGAGATGCCTTTACCGAACATAATGTCAAACTCGGCCTGCTTAAATGGGGCTGCCATCTTGTTCTTGACGACTTTGACACGGGTACGGTTCCCGACAATTTCTTCCTCTGACTGCTTGATAGACGCGATCTTACGAACATCCATCCGTACGCTTGAGTAGAACTTCAATGCGTTACCGCCAGTTGTTGTTTCAGGGTTGCCGAACATCACGCCGATCTTCATACGGATCTGGTTGATAAAGACCACGGAGCAGTTGGAGCGAGAGATGGTTCCGGTGAGCTTACGAAGTGCTTGGCTCATGAGGCGTGCTTGAAGACCCATATGGGAGTCTCCCATCTCGCCTTCAATCTCAGCTTTCGGTGTCAAAGCTGCCACGGAGTCGACAACCACTAGATCCACGGCTCCTGAACGGACCAACATGTCCACGATTTCCAGAGCCTGCTCACCAGTGTCTGGCTGAGATACCAGTAGTTCATCAATATTCACGCCCAACTTCTTAGCGTAAACCACATCCAACGCGTGCTCTGCGTCTACGAATGCGGCTACACCGCCAGCCTTCTGTACTTCAGCAACAAGGTGCAGCGTCAAGGTTGTCTTACCGCTGGACTCTGGACCGTAGATCTCAACAATACGGCCTTTGGGGATACCACCAATACCAAGGGCAATATCAAGGGACAAAGCTCCAGTGGACACTGCCTCAATCGGCTCGGCGTGACCATCCTTGCCAAGACGCATGATGGAGCCTTTGCCAAACTGCTTCTCAATCGCACCAACAGCAGCTTCCAGTGCCTTTGACTTCTCGCCATTCATTCCATTCATACTCATGAGAAACCTCCATGTTTAGTTACAATTCGTAAAGTTAGCCCTATGTAAACAAGACCGGTGGTTGGCCGATGATCGTTTTACGATTCAACGTCACAGCCCCTCGCCGAGCCAATGCTTCCAAATTCAAAATGGTTCCTCCAGCTGCAGCCAGCGGCACCAAAAGGATATGCACAAACGGAATGGCTAGCCATAAACCAAACCCTAAAACCGTCCAAAATTCCTTTGTGACAAAGTTGAAGCGCTCTTTAAAACTCCAACCACGACGCGCCAAAGGGAAATCATAAAAATCCCAGCCAATCAAAAACGCTGCGATTAGACCGGCGAACAGATTCACACCAGGAATCAGAAGCATCAACAGAGGCACCGTCACCACAGCGATCGCCTTGAGACACTCGCCAAAAATAACCTTTGGCCAACGCCTCCAGGGAACGCCGGCATCTGCGTTATGCCCCAGCATGTCTCGCTCAACCTGAACAGAGATGTACTCATTGACCGGAGATGCAATCGAAACGAACAGTATCAGAGAGCTCAGGACACACATCAAGAACACGCTGACCAACAAAAAACTTTTGATAATCCAATAAAAAGTCATCCATAGCCAATCATTCTGCCAGCCTGCAAACCAACTCATAAGCACTGATGTCAGCCATGAATTGCCGTACTGCACAAACAGAGTGACTCCGACGACAAAACCAATGACGCCCATGAAAAATGGCAACAAACTGAGCATCAAAACCCCTGGACGGGATATCATCCAGCGAACTCCCCGCGGGTACCCTGCCAAACCGGCTACAAGTGAGTTGATCGTTGCGTTTACCACCGGAAAACCTTTACTGCTTTGATGTCTCGCTAGAAGCTACCTTGAGCTACCTGTGCTTACAAGCTTATAACCACTATACCATAAATTTGTCTGGTAAAGTCAACAGCCAGAAAATTTAACACCTCGCTGAAGAACATTTTTAGTTATCCGATATCACCTGTGAGTGTTGATAGATCGGGGCTTTGAATGAGTTTGCTCATGCAAAAAATTTCTCTGTTTTTGCTTGCACAATATTTGTGCTCTACAACTTTGTTCGCACAAAATATAGGCGATGCTCCCGCAACGACACCAACCAATCCACCACCAAAAAGTCTCACTGAGACCAACGCGCCAACTGTAACGCCTCTTCCTGATTTGATGATACTTCCATGGCAAAATCTCTCGCTTGATCCCGACACAGTGCGCACCACCAAAGACGCACGTCTCGAAGCCACCAACGTCATCAAACAAATACTGCTTCCTGATGGAACTGACATGGCATCTGTTGCGCCGAAAAGAGCGCCCTACGAAGCTGCGCGCCGCGAACTGAAGGACATCATCAGCGGCACAGCGAGCGGTAAGAAACCCACTCTGGCCGTCATCCCCATTTGGACCAAAATCCACGATCATGACTTGATCGCTTTGGCAGTTGTCGACAGTACTCGAAACACTGTGAAAACAGTCGTCCATCGCTTGTTACCAAAGTCACGCTGGGACGAAAGCGTTCGCAGCAAAACACTCAATAAATTTTTTGCAGACACCATCCGCGAGCTCACACAGCCACTAAATCTAGGATCTCTTCCCGCGGCAAAAGAGGATATGTCACTGATCATTCGCAATCAGGCAGTCAGTCGCAGGCTTAATGAAATTGATCGCACGGCTTTGGCTCTGATGCTCAGTGCCCCCTTGACAGAAAAATTCACCGTGGTGAGCCCCTTAGCCACCGAATTGATGACGACGATTCATGGATTCTACGGTCAAAAAAACTCCATGCGTAAAGCCAATCGTGAAGTGGTTGCACGCATCACTTACGAAAAACCTCCGATCAAAGCCTCGCTTCCTACAAGTCTAAAGATGACGCTGAGCGGCACTGATGCGGTATTTGGTAAAACGTTACCTTGGTCTTGGAGTGAGTCCATGACGATCTCCGCACGTCCAGACAACACGATGAACATTCAATTCTCTGACCGTCTGAGCAGAGAGCTTGAGACAGAACAACTGGCTCTAAATCGCTCTGAGCTACCGCAGGTCGCAAAAATAAAAGGTGCTTGGGCCTATCTCGATAAAGGACGTGCTTGGGGACTGCAAATGAACGATCGCCTGGTCAGCAGCGAAGACCCATCGGCGATCAAAGGGCACGTCGTGTCATACTTTGGCCCAGAATTGAATCTCAAATCGAGTCGTGGTTGGCCCATTCATGAGGGAGCCATAATCTACATTCGTAAAGGCCAAAAGAGCGTAAAGCTCGGTCAAAGCTTCACTTATGACGGCATGAAAGTACCAACTGCCTGGCCGCCAGCGTCATCGACAAACAAGCCTTAGACACTGTGTTTAATTTTGATAGACTGTTCACATACAGAAAACTGTGAGGGAGCAAGACATTGTCTGCTGTGGTACTGCAATCTGGTTTAGCAAGTGCGACGGTCCTACCTGAGAGCGGCGCGCTGATTTCACAGTTGACACTTGTCGATCGTGCTAGCAAAGCGCAGCCGATTCTCTGGCTCCCAGACGGTTTTTCGACCAATGATCCCAACGCATGGCCTGGCGGTGGCTTGCCGTTTCTTTTTCCGTTCGCCGGTCGCGTCTGGCATGGCCAAGAGGTTTTGAAGTATGCGTCTAGCGGCCAGGTTTACGATATGCCTCTCCACGGCTTTTCTTGGTCTAAGCCTTGGACAGTCTCAGCCAAGGGACCAAACTCCGTAAAACTCACCCTCAAGTCAGACGACGAGAGTAAAAAAAAGCATTACCCATTTGATTTTGAAATCTTCATGACGATCACATTATCGACACGTGCTCTACACATAGCTGTTGATGTCATCCACACCACGCTGGCTGCAAAGACGAGAGAAAAAATGCCCGTTGCTTTAGGTTGGCATCCTTACTTCAAATTGGCGAAGAAGGCTTTGGCTACAATACCCGCAGACACAAGTTATGCGGTGACCCCTGTTGGTAATGCTGGAGCTTCAGACTCAGTACGCGACAGTCTTGGGCCCTCACCATGGACCCTGCCAAACCCAAAGCTTGCAAGTTCGATCTTCGGTGACTTAAACGGCGAAGCCAGTCGCTTAGACCTTGGTCAACACGCTATAACCATCTCAGCTGGTCCTGAGGACGTGATGCAGCACGTGGTCACCTGGACCAATCTTCCAGACGAGTTTTTCTGTATTGAGCCCTGGATGTCTCTTCCCGATGCCGTGGCTCGATCCACCGGTTGCCGCTGGCTTAAGCCGGGCGAACGCGTTTCAGCTTGGATGAGTGTTGAGTGCCAATAGGCTCTAAAAACTGTCAAAAATCCTGACACTTTGCCTCGCAAGCCGACACTATGGGGCCTTTCACCCACTGAAATCATTAAATAATTTTGCCATCATTATTTGGAGTGGCACTTGCATTGCGGTGAACAGAACCCATCATTTTGAGGTGGGACTAACGTGTTATTTGGATGTTTTTGTTCAATCTCCTTGCTGGTGTATGACTGCTGTCGTTGTTGAGGTGACATTATGTTGAAATCGAATCTAACCCTACTGTCTTGTCTAATTGCGTCCTCCCTGACCTTTTATTCCTGCACATCAACAAAGAAAACCGGAGCTACTGGTGCCAACGATCCAGTTGCAACGGATGCATCTGCTGCAGCAAAAGGCTCTGGAGAAGACCTCCCAGAAGAGCTCAAAGATGCTCTGAACTATGATCCGGCAACATCTCTTGATGCCAAGACCGTTGAAGAAAGTGATTTCTACCAGATCAAGAAATCAGTCGAAGAAAATAAAGCCAACCTCGATGCCGCATGGCGCGAGCAAGAACGTATGGAATCCAGCGTAAAGGCTGCAAAACAAGAGAGCGAGAAGCAAAAAGCTCTCAAAGCAAAGCAGGAAGAAGAAGAGCGTGATAAGCAGCGTTTAAAGGAAATTGAAGAGTTTGAAAAAAACACTGAGCGTCGCGCCAAAGAGGCAAAGGCCGCTGAGGAAGAAATCAGTAAACTACCTACAATCTCCAAAGACGAAATCATGTGGCAAGGCATCGAAGATTAATCAGCAAATGAAAAGCCCCCGGCGAAAATGCCGGGGGCTTTTTTGCGCCAATTTTATTTGCGAAACACCTGGAGCTGGCAGTCCATACCGCCAAGTTTAATAGGTAAACGCGCCACGCACCTAAGCCCACCCTCTCTGGCCCAGAGCACAGTTGAGGACGGCGCATGGGACAGCAACACGATACGGCCGTCGGCAGAGATCCGCTTTCGCACCGTCAAAAAAAACTCCTCAAGCAAGGTTCTTGCTCCGCCTCGGACTGTCCGCATACCAAATGGTGGATTTGTCACAATCACATCGAAGGGTGCCCCTTCAAAATCAAGACAACTTCCAACCGCAAAGTTGACGTCAGCTCCTGCGACATGTGCGGCCTTATCTGCCGCATCAATGGCTCCCTGGTTTATATCTGTGCCCTGAGCAACGATTTTATTCACGACCTTTGCAGCAAGAATCAGCTCGGTGCCCGCGCCGCAAAAGGGGTCCCACACTCGCTCACCAGGTTTAATCCCTGCTGCCATCACTAGGGCAGCAGCAATCGTGGGATCACTCGCACCCTCGGTGGACGCATCGCGCCAAGAGAAGCGTTTGTCTTCGATCTTTAGCGGCACCAACACAACAAGCTCATCAACGACGCGGACCTCCCAATGAGGAGTTCGACCATCGTTGATCATGCCGCAATTTGATTTTGATAACGCTTCAGCAAACTCCCAAATAAAGGAGCGCGAGCGTTCCGTACAACGACCCAGACGAATTCGCACAGGCGCGCCTGCTGCGCGCTCAGTGCTGTCACAAATACCTGCGGACGCGTGCACTAAAACGGAGACTAATTGGCTGACTGACGAGTCATTGACACGGCCTATTGCAACACCCGCACGCCGCCATAGATAATGATCGACTACATCTAGCCATTTGACACCAGCATCAGCCCTCAACACACCAGGAGCCAATATTTCTGCCCCCAGGAATAACCCATTTGTTCGCGCAAAGGCGTCTAGGCCTGCAGTAAACCATGCGACAATACCATGGCCAACTAAACGTTCAGGATGACACTGACCATCTGATGACGAGTCGCCGTCACGGGAAAGATCACGCTCCAGCATTAGTAAATTCCGCGCGCCAGCACCACTGGTCTTGAGCGCGTTTAAAGCTTGTTGATCGCCGCTTTTGCCTAATGCATCCAAGAGAGCTTTCTTTTCACTGGGGTCCTCGCAACGCTCCAGTAAGTCGATTAACTTCTCTACAATCACTCCACGCTGCATGCGCGGTATATCATCCCATGAAGAACCAATTGCCTGGGCTGAAGCCTTCCGCACACGCGGCTCAACATCGCCAAGACAAAGCAAAGGAAACTCCGACCATGATCCTGAATCCTTATTCGCTGATCGCAAATATGACTTTAACAATGGACGTGCTAAGTCTCCGCGGGTACGCGGATCCAGCGTGGGCAATGTTTCGACTGCAACGCGAACACTCGGCGCGTCTATTTTCGTAAGCTTCTTCACCAAACCTTCGCGTTCCGCGTCGGCAAGGCTTCGCCATACCTGAAAGAGCGAACTC
>JBIIGV010000107.1:0-9326 GCA_044236265.1 Oligoflexales bacterium | reverse complement strand
GCGGCGCACTCAGTCGATATGGTGTCATTAACTTGGGTACTCCCGTGGCAACACTGAAGATGACTGAAGATCGCGACTTATTTGCTCAGAAAATGAAATCAATCGGGATGCCGATACCGGATAGCTTTGCCTGTAATACTGAAGAGGAATCCGTTACCGCGGCGCAGAAAATCGGTTATCCGGTGATTGTACGAGCAGCCTACGCCTGCGGCGGGCTGGGAAGTGGTTTTGCCTCTAATCAGACAGAGCTTTCTGCGCTTGTTCGATCGGCCTTGGCTAGTTCTCCTCAAGTCCTTGTTGAGAAGTCACTGCGCGGCTGGAAGGAAGTGGAATATGAGGTCATGCGCGACAGCCAGGGCAACACCATCACCATTTGTAATATGGAAAACTTCGATCCCCTCGGTATTCACACGGGAGATAGTATCGTCGTTTGCCCGAGTCAGTCATTGTCTGACGACGAGTACCAGATGCTGCGTAACGCAGCGATTAAGATCATAGACAGTTGTGGTGTCGTGGGCGAGTGTAACGTCCAATACGCGCTAAATCCCAATAACCTTGAATTTGTGGTCATTGAAGTCAACGCGAGACTTTCCAGATCCTCAGCCCTGGCAAGTAAAGCCTCCGGTTATCCCATCGCTTACATTGCTGCCAAAGTCGTCCAGGGATTTGATCTTCTTGAGATCAAAAATCCTGTCACAGAGGTGACCTGTGCTTACTTTGAGCCGGCACTTGATTATGTGACCATCAAAGTTCCGCGCTGGGATCTTGGAAAATTTAAGGGCGCATCCCGCCGGCTTGGATCTACCATGAAATCCGTGGGCGAGATTATGTCGATTGGTCGGAGCTTTCCTGAAGCAATTCAAAAAGCCGTGCGCATGGTTACCGAAAATGACAGTGGGTTGGCCGCATTTGAGCGCTCTGAACGCACGGAAGCAGATCTTGAAGCCACATTGTCAGAGCCGACCGATATGCGCTTTTATGCTGTTATAGCGGCGCTGCGTCAGGGATGGGAGCTGGAACGAATCCATGCGCTCACCAATATTGATAAGTGGTTTTTGGCGAAACTTCAGGACGTGATCCGCGGCGAAAGACAAATTAAAGAATCCTTTGCTTCGAAAGACTTATCCCAAGTTACAGCATCTGAGTGGCGGTCATGGAAACAACTTGGATTTTCGGACGCTCAGATGGCTTGCTATCTTCTTGAGAGTAAGAATCGTCCAATTAATCAGTCTAGCGTCATCACTGAATCGTTTCGAATCCGCGCGAGTCGAAAATCTCATCAAGTCACGCCTGTCGTAAAAAAGATCGACACAACGGCCGCAGAATATCCTGCTAAAAGTAATTATCTCTATATGACATATCACGGCGCCAAATCGGATCCTGGGCTTGGTTCGCTGCTTCAGCACAAGCGTTCCGCCTTGGTTCTCGGAAGCGGAAGCTACCGCATCGGAACATCGGTTGAGTTTGACTGGTGCGGTGTCTCTTGTAGTCGCAAGCTGCAAGAAGAATCCTGGCGCAGCGTCATTCTAAACTGCAATCCTGAGACAGTTTCTACAGACTACAACAGCTCTGACAGCCTGTATTTCGATGAAATGTCCTTGGAACGTGTGCTCGATATCTGTGAGTTTGAGAAGATTGACGGCGTCATTGCCAGTATGGGAGGCCAGCTTCCCAATCGCTTGGCGCTGCCGCTGGCTAAAGCAGGGATCTCCCTTCTTGGTCACGCAGCAGAGACAATCGATACTGCAGAAGATCGTAGTAAGTTCTCAGCTCTATTAGATCGACTTGGGATTGATCAGCCGCGTTGGATTGCAGCCACGTCAAAAGTTGAAATTGACGAGTTTGTATCCAAAATAGACTTCCCAGTTCTTATTCGTCCTTCCTACGTTTTGAGCGGAGCAGCTATGAACGTTGCTTATGATCGTTCATCTCTGGATCGTTACTTATCCATGGCAGAATCTGCGAGCCCGGACTATCCGGTGGTGGTTAGTGAGTTTTTGATGGGTGCTCGGGAGATTGAATTGGATGGTGTGGCTCAAAATGGCGAAATTTTGACGGCCATCGTAAGTGAACACATCGAGAACGCGGGTGTCCACTCGGGTGATGCCACTATGGTGGTGCCAGCCCAAAAGCTTTACGTGGAGACTGTGCGCCGTATTCGATCTGCCGGGCATGCCATAGCAAAGGGTCTTAGGCTTAACGGCCCATTCAATATTCAATTTCTTGCGCGCTCTAACCATATCCAAGTTATTGAATGTAACGCGCGTGCAGCGAGATCGTTTCCTTTTGTTTCAAAAGTTGTTGGTTTAAACCTCGCGGACGCAGCAACAAGTGTGATGATTGGCAAGACTCCTCGCCTGGCAAGGCTAAGTGAGGATGATCTTCCTCACGTAGGGGTAAAGGCTGCCTTATTTAGTTTTACAAGACTTGGCGATGTCGACCCATTGCTCGGTGTAGAGATGGCATCTACAGGTGAGGTTGGTTGTATTGCGGAGGATTTTGAATCGGCCTACATGTTGGCGATGGAAGCCTCAAAGATTTACAGACCCAAGAAAGGTATTTTGATTAGCGCTGGTCCTGAGTCTGAAAAATTGAAATTTTTGCCTTGGGCCAAGAAGCTCTCAGAATCTGGGCTGACCCTTTATGGAACGGAAGGGACTGCAAAGTTTCTGACTGATCATGGCGTGAATGCCCAAGCCGTTGCGTGGCCTGGAGAATCAAACGGGATTGATCCGATTGAATTGATCCGCTCCAAAACGGTCGATCTTGTCTTGAATATTCCCAAAAATTTACAGCGTGATGAATTAACCCGTGGAGCGATGATGCGTCAGGCGGCAACCAGGTTTGGTTGCCCTGTGCTAACTAATATGGAAAAGATGATTGCTTACGCGCAGGCAATTACATTTAATCCAGAGTTTTCTGAGAAGCATCAGCCGAAAGCTTTGCCGGATTATCGATAACTAGATGTGACTTGAGCGTTTTATTAGCTTCCGGTGTTTCGGCAGATATCCCTCTCCACCTTCACTTTACCAGGACCTTCAGTGTTTAGTTGATTGCGGCCCCAATTAAATTGGACATAGAGTCTCGAGCCAAATGGAAATTGCTCTTCAAAGAATGGTCCAACAGGATTTTCAGTGTTTGAATTTGCTTTTCTTGTATAGACCTTAATCTTTTCAAATATCACTTTATCGGTGCTGTCCAAAATTCGAATGGTGACGGTGGGAACATTGCCCGTCAGACTTTTTAAGTAAACCTTAACTTTTTGTCCCTTAGGCTCAGCCATAACAACTTTTGGCGGAAGTCCTGGTCTACTAGCGTCGACTTTAAATGGTGCATCAAAGCAGACGGACACGTCGTTATAGTCGTTATCAGTTCCATCCTCAAAGGACACGCCAATTTTTTTTGCTTGAATGCCAGGGATCGTTGCTGAATTCCCGCCACCGTCATTGTTCAAAACTGGGTTAACTGGAGTCCCAGTCACCGGAGGGGTGGGAGTTAAAGGTGGAGTGCCAGGAGGGTCCGTCTTTGGAGGTGGTTTTCTGACGGCATCACGAGTTTGCCCTGTGTCACTTGCAAATTCTTGAGTCGAGCACGAGGTCAAAGACATCAAGCTGATCAGGATGATCCAACGATATGTAATTGGCGTCATGGCCCGTCCTCCGCTTGACCCGTTATCGGAGGTGCCATTAGAAAATTACAGGATTTCTTATTATAAGCCTGATTTTGAATACTTAGATTGCCCAGTTATCTAGCTTGCCAAATCGACAGTCTGCGGTCTGGATTTGTTCTTAGATAACCACCAGTACACAGGTACACCGGCCATGATAATGACAGCACCGATGGCACAGGCAATTGGATTTGAATATATCGCCTGAAGCATTAACCACAGTGAGCTCGCGATAAAAAGTATGGGAACTAGAGGGAACCATTTGATTCTGTATCCTTGAAAGTTATCGTCAATTTTTCGCAGTCTAAATAGTGAAGCTGCAGCCATCGCGTACCAAATCCATGACGAGAACACCACGTAGTCAGTCAGTTGATCAAACGTTCCCGAGGCAGCTAGGAGAGTTGCACAAACACCCTGAATTAAGATTGCTCTCACCGGGACATGAGTTGCGGGATTTAATTTAGCCATCCATTTGGGAAATAGACCGTCACGGGCCATGGCCCAGGGAACCCGCGCACTTGTAAGAATGGATCCATTCATAGCTCCGATCGCAGACAGCACGAACGCAGCTGATACAAAGGCCACGCCACTTTGTCCCATAAATGGAAGGACGGCTTTACTAGCCACTGGAAGTGCGTCTTTAAATTTCGTGCTGTTGCTTGTAATGATTTCGTCATAGTGAACACCGTAAAACCATGCCAAATTTGCAATCACGTACATCAAGGTCACGATTCCAATACCTGTTATGAGGGCCTTTGGCACATTGCGTTGTCCATCTCTTATTTCGGCGGCTGCCATTGGCATATTGTTCCATCCGTCAAAGGCCCACAGTGCGGCAAGCACAGCCGCTCCAAATGATGGTGCTACGAGGCTCTCAAAGGTCATGTCTGGGCCTGATGTGAAATGAGCCCAGTCACCCGCTGGAGATAAAATGAAAACGCCCGCGGCAATGGATACGATCAAACCAATTTTCAGTACGGTTAAGGCAACCTGAACTTTGCCTCCGTAGTTAACCCGAAAACAATT
Source organism: Oligoflexales bacterium (assembly GCA_044236265.1). Classification (GTDB taxonomy): domain Bacteria; phylum Bdellovibrionota_B; class Oligoflexia; order Oligoflexales; family RGVZ01; genus CAMDKS01. The sequence goes on along the minus strand of JBIIGV010000107.1, from coordinate 4,633 downwards.
GATGACGGTAAAGATCCAAACCAGCGAGATCGCAAAAACTGTTTTTCCGCCAACAGCATCTACATTCATAAATCCAGCAGCAAAGGCTGCCGAGCCTGCAGCGTAGGCTGATATTGCAGAGGGGGAGCCAATCCAGAATCTGGTCCAGCCGTAAAGAAAACCTGCCGCTGGATGCCAACCTTTTTTCAAGAATACATACTCACCTCCCGATTCCGGCATGCGTGAGCCAAGCTCGGCGTAGCAAAGTGCTCCCAGCAGCGACAAAACTGCGGCGACAACCCAAGCTAGCATCACCGCAGCGATGCTGCCCGCGGTTTGAGTCATGATGGCCGCTTTCAGGAAAATGCCTGTGCCAATGATTGTGCCGACCACTAGGGCGATCGCGTCTTTTAGGCCTAGACCTTTTTCAAGATGAGTTGCTTGATGGCGTGAAGTCGGATCAAGGGCTTGGGTCATTGGGGCTAAAACCTCTTCCTTTTTGGTACCTAAGTTATCAATTTTAAGGCTTTAATTGCCTGATTGACAACCCCCCGAAATTCCTCTAATTATCTACCCCTTCCCGACGGCGAGGTAGCTCAGATGGTTAGAGCGGTGGATTCATAACCCACAGGTCGGGGGTTCGACTCCCCCCTTCGCCACCAATTTCTTCAGTCTCGCATTCGATCAATTTAAATAGTCAGAAGCACCATGCCCGTCCTGACGTAGTCAGGTGATGTATGCATGCCAAGTAGTTCCAGTTCCACTCGAATTTCCCACCAAAGTTTTGAGTCTCGAAGGAAATGACACACTTTGATGGCGGTTATATATTCCGGTGGACTCGGGACATCTCGGTACCGACTCATTAAAGCTTCGCACATGCACAAGACATCTACCAGATCAGCAATATGTAAATGACCTAAAAATTCTCCTAATTCCAATGACTCCATATGAATAGGTAATTCAAGAATTAAGCCGCTTCGACATTTTCCAATGCGAGATAGTATCGGATCGTTTTTCCTTGGCATTTCGTCAAATTCCGCCGGTTAGTTCAGTTTTAATTGCCGATTATGGTAGAGAAAGTCAAAAGACATATTCAGCATATTTAAAGGGTGTTTTGAGTCCATCCGAATAACTCACATATGAAAAAGGTATTTCGAATAAGTCAAATGCACTGTGTCACTGGGCGACCTATCTTTGGTGACTGTATGTACAAATATGGTCTACCGTATCAAGGGGCCGCAGGAACGTTTTCTCCAAACGACGAAGATAGCATTGAGCTGATGCTGGCTGCTGTGGGTAGGCATCCAGAGCTTCATGTGGTTACTTTTCTAAAATCAGGTGGAGTGGTAAATCGCATGCAGCGCAATAATGCCTTTTTCTACGTCCTTCACTTGGGTAACCCAGATCCTGAGATTGAATTTTCCGACGAATTTTCAATGAATGATTATTCCCCTGAACAGATAAAGATGGGCCAGGAAATTCTCCGGGAGTTTAATGATCCGAATCGCAAAGCAAGTTCCCAAGAAGTCGCGGCAGTGCGATGGATGATCAACGAAGCCGTTGGGCGAAAATGACTGGGGATGTTATGCCATCTTCGGATGAGTCGTTTGAACTGTTTAGGGCATTAGTCCCCACGAGTAATTTTTGCGCCGAGCTGCTTTAACTTATTTTCGATATTAAAATACCCACGCTCAACTTGGTATATGTTATCGATGACGCTTGTCCCCTCCGCGACGAGAGCGGCCATGATGAGGCTCATTCCAGCTCGAACATCCGGGGAGCTCATGCGTGCCGCAAAAAGCTTGGATGCACCATTGACCACAATGCGATGAGGGTCGCAAAGGACGATATTGGCTCCCATTTGCATAAGCTTATCTGTGAAGAACATGCGACCTTCAAACATCTTTTCAAAAAAGATCGTGGTACCCTGCGATTGCGTTGCTGCGACAATCGCGACGCTCATTAGATCCGTGGGGTATGCGGGCCATGGTCCTGAATAGATAGTGCCTATACGACCACCGATGTCTTTTTTCATAACGAGAGGCTTACTTCCATCGACTGTCATGTGCAGTCCGTCGATGGTTGGAACAATGCCTAGACGTGCAAGCGTCTTAAGCACAAAACCCATGTCTTCTGGTCTAGTATCTTTGATGGTAACTTTCCCGCCAGCCATTGATCCAAGACAAAGAAAACTACCAACCTCCATAAAGTCAGGGCCAATTGTGTGAGTTGTACCTTTTAACGTCTTTACACCTTCAATCACGAGCCTATTTGATCCAATCCCCGATATTTTTGCGCCCATTGCATTCAAAAGATTACAAAGTCCTACAACATGTGGCTCACAGGCGGCGTTATGCAAAATCGTTGTGCCCTGACATTTAACCGCTAGAAGAAGTAAATTCTCAGTACCAGTGACAGATGGTTCATCCAGATAAACATCAGTACCTTTTATGGTTTTGATCTCGCCAACTATCGAGTGGTTCAATGTCAATGTTCCGCCGAGGGATTCTATTCCCTCCCAGTGTGTGTCAATACGGCGCGCGCCGATGACGTCACCTCCAGGAAGTGCCAGTTCCACGCGCCCAAATCGAGCGAGCATGGGTCCTAACAGGAGAATGGACGCACGGATTTTTGCACAAAGATCAGGATTGGGTTTTTTATATTTTGCGTTTCGGGCGCAGAGCGTCAGCACATCATCGGCTTGCCAGGTCACGTCGACGCCGAGGTCTGCAAGCACATCACAGGTGGTAACCACATCTCCGATTTTTGGCATGCGGCGATAGGTGACCGGATCGTCTGTGAGTAAGCAGGCCATAAGAGTTGGCAAAGCTTCATTTTTGTTGCCAGATGGTGTCACAGTACCCGAGAGTTTGTGACCGCCTTCGATATGAAATTTTGCCATAACTGTCTCCTGCCCAATGTGTCTGATCGGCTTAATCCAAGAGCTCGATAATTTCGCTGCGCGTGAGAGATTTAAAGATTTCCTCGTCCTGATCAAGGAATTTCTCAAATAACGCCTTTTTCTTTTTAATCAGTTGGTCTATCCGTTCTTCAAGAGTGTCTCGAGTGACCAGTTTTAATACCTGAACATTCCTGTTCTGACCGATACGATGAACCCGGTCTGTGGCCTGATTTTCCTTGCTTGCATTCCACCAGCGATCATAGTGAATCACAACGTTCGCCGATGTCAGATCGATACCGATACCGCCAGCGAGTAGCGATGCGCAGAAAACCTTGCAGTTGTCGTCTTTCTGAAAACGCTCAATAACCTTGCCACGGTTCGTTGTGCTTCCGGTGAGTACTTCGTGATCAATGGATTCACTCTTTAAATAATCACTGATGATCGCGAGCATGTCGAGGTACTGGGAGTACACAACAACCTTGTGCCCACTTTCGATTGCTTCCTGAATCAGCTCTTTAAATAATTCAAACTTGCCGCTTTGATGGTCGCGCCAAGTGTCTTTGCCGCGCAGGACAGAAGGGTGATCGCAGATCTGCTTCAGTAACGTTAAAACAGAAAAAACATGTAAAAACGGTATGGCTTTATTTTCGTCTTTCACGAGCTCCATCAAAGGCCTGACCTTCATTTCCATGGTCTGCCGATACATGGTTTGCTGCTCTTCCGAGAGTGAGCAATGCCGGATGTCTTCTACCTTTTCAGGAAGATCTTTAAGTACAAGGTTTTTTGTTCGGCGCATTTTAAACGGATGAATCAACTTTTGCAGGCTCATATCCTGTGCTGTTTCGACTCCGTTTGTTATCGGCTGAATCCACTTCTTTTTGAAAAAATCATCTGATCCGAGATAGCCTGGGACCAAGAAATCAAAGACAGCCTTCAATTCTCCAAGATGATTTTCCATAGGTGTTCCGCTTAGGCAGAATCGACTTTTACTTTTGAGATTGCATACAGCACGGTAGGTCGCGGTGTCATTATTTTTAACGAAATGAGCCTCATCGAGAACAACGACATCCCAGTCGACAGCGCCGAGCTGTGCGATGTCTCGCATAACAATGCCGTAGCTACTTAAGACAGTGTGTTTTTGTGACCCAAGCCCTGTTAGAAGTCCCTGGCGTTTAAGACCGTGGTACTTGATTGGTTTTAGTCCCGGTGCAAATTCTTCGATCTTATCAAGCCAGTGATCAAGCACAGTAGTTGGACAAATAACGAGGAATTTAGGATTCTTCTTCGATTGACTGATGGCATGCAGTAGGGCCATCGTCTGGTGAGTCTTTCCAAGACCCATCTCGTCAGCAAGGAGACCACTCAAACCATTTGCGTGGAGCCACCACATCCATCCATATCCTTCGGATTGATACGTGCGCAGCTGCAGGCGGCTTCCGTCAAGTTTTGGTGGTGTCGTCTCTGCCTGAAATTCTGTGCGTTCTCGTAGCTTGTCGAGGAGCTTTTTACTGCCTGCAAATTTATCCAGTTCGCCAATGGCTGCCTTGAAGCGAATCATCGCCACGGTGTCCAGCTTCAATGACTTATTACTTTCGTCTACTTGCCAGGCATATTGAGTGACAAATTCTGGAACTTTTAACCATTTTTTGCCGCTGCGGAAGTATTCGCGTTTTTTGCTGCGGTATTCGAGAAGAATATCCACCATGGAGATAGAACCGTCTCCCGTTTCAAACATAGGCGAAACATTAAACC
>JBIIGV010000022.1:0-30654 GCA_044236265.1 Oligoflexales bacterium | reverse complement strand
TCTCGTCATTTTATTGAGTTTTATCATCGCCACGCGCTTAGTTTGGCTGCAAATTGACGAGCAACCCCGCCAAATGACTGATGAGTTTTTCACCACGGGGAACACCTTCAAACGCGCGTTAAGCCAGTCATGTGCCTCTGGAGTAGACACAACCTTCCCCTATCCCGAGAAGACTGAGGGCTACACTCCCCTTGCAACAGGGACTGTATCACCAGGGCTCGAAGCTGTTCTCTGGGGAGTCTGCCAAGTAAAAAGGCTGAGTGTTGAAGAGTACGTCAAACTCGCCCCGGTCATGATCGGAGCCACTTCTTTTTTAGTTGCTCTGACATCGCGAATACTAACGAGCACATGGGTCGGCGGCTTCGTAGCTGCTAGCGTTGTCTTAAGTCGCGGATCTTTCCTGGAAGGAACCCATCTGGCGTCAACCAGTTTTTTCGTGCAGTTTTTGGTGTCACTGGTTTTTCTTTTAACTGCCATCTACCTGCGCTCTCGAGATGCCCGTTGGTTACCGGCCATATTCACCGTCGCCATCACAGCGATACTATTTCATCCTGTTTTTGCACTCTCGGTGTTCCTAATGACTATAGCTTTGTTGATGCGAACACTTCACCATGCCCATCGCTCTAAATTCGTTCTGCACAGATCAAGCCTGCACTTCATCAGTATTGTGTCGATGATCATTATCATTCCTGTATTGGTGCTCGCCCTCCGCAGCATCATGCCTGCCTCAACAAGTCCAATCGGAGCAGTCCTCCGGCATCTACAAGTCATGGGTAATAGCAATTCAGCAACCAATCAAGGCAGACCACCCTTTGTCACATTGCTGACAGAGCTTCAACATCAGGATTTTCACTTTCAATGTTCATTGGCGCTGATCGCCATTGCTGCAACCTGGAAGCGCTACTTGCCAAGGGGAAGCGGCTTTTGGGCCATGTTAGTTTTTGGCCTAGGGCTTGTAGCACTGACAATAGATGGCGCCCTACGTGCCGTTTTACTAGCTGGCTTAGAAAGCTACTGGCCAATGGCGTTAAAGTTGACAGGGGCTATTGCTGCTCTCGAACCCGTGATCATCGGCACTGCAAGTGCCTATGCTTGGTTCACGCTTCGAGCACTTCTTATGGCCGTGTTTCCTTCCTATAGCTCGCCCCCGGGAGCACATGATAGGATTAGGGATAACTCGGTGTAAATTCAGCCCTGGTCGTTGAGTCAATTTTTCTTGATTGGAATTGGAACTGTAAATGCGAAGCTGTTGCTATCTTCTCCTCCTTATAAGCTTGGGACTAACCTCTCTCGTGTCATGTGAGAAGACACGTCCAGCGCGAGAACCTGTCGCCAATCAAAAAAAGCGCTCTTTGTCTCCTGTGGCACCTCAGGGAACCGGTGACAACTCAACTCAGGACACTTCACTGTCTTCGCAAACATCTAACTCTGCAGCATCGGCACCACCAACCGTAAAAGCGTCTGCCGAGTGCGATACCTCACTCAAATTCAATGATGCGGAGCCCGCTTTTCTTCCTGACAACAGAGTCTTTGTGACGAGAATTATGTCTCCGTGCCTTGGTAATGATGGCAAACCCGGTCACCGCCGCAATGCCGGATGGATGGCTATGGGCTTTCCTTGCACCGGCGGTGAAGGTCGAATCGACTGGAAGGGCACAAACTACAACAAACCAAAAATGGTTTCATTCCTCTTGGAAACAAGTTGTGCGATGGGACCTACCGATAAGTCTAAAATTCAGCAAGAGGCTCACGAACGTCTGGGCATCTCAAAGGAAGCGCAACTTGTTGCGTTTAACCCCTTTGTCATTCAGTACTGGGAAATACCCGATTATGGCGATGCAGACACATCATTTGTTGTCGACTTGCGTTCCACGAAGGGTTTAGATGAAGGATGGGCCCACTTCATAAAACCAAAGCCATTGCGTATCTTTCTTGTTGGTCGCGAAAATGCCTGGGTAACTGGTAATTTTCTTTACGCTGTTGAAGGTGATCTTCATTGGGTAAATAAAAATCGCTTTACCTTCAAAGTCGATAAGGCCCGAAATCTCAGTACCACTGAACTTCAAGAGATTAAAACCCGATGTGAGGCTCTCAAACCTCCACGGGATTGCTCAAAAGTTTTCTGACCACGTGCGATCACGGGCATTTTTATGAGCCAATCACATAATCCATGGGGCGACCACGCTACCCAGCACTTTTTTTCCCTGACCCCAGAACATATTCTGAGGGCTGTTGAGCGGTTTGGTCTTGTATGCACCGGCCGATGTCTCGCTTTGAACAGCATGGAAAACAGAGTTTACGAAGTCGAAATTGAAGTTGATGACCCAAAGAAGATCAAAACTCCTGCGGATCGCTTTGTTATTGTTAAGTTCTATCGACCCGGTCGCTGGAGCTGGGACCAGATCCAGGATGAGCATGATTTTTTGTTGGACTTAGCAGAGGCCGATATTCCTGTTGTGGCACCGAATCAATCGAGTGATGGTCACAGTGTTTTTACGGATGACGATCTCGGGCTCATGTATACCATTTTCCCGAAAGTTGGGGGGCGAAGTCCTGATGAACTTGATGATGAGCAGTGTGAGCGTGCTGGTCGCTTACTGGCGCGGTTGCATGCTGTTGGCGCCACCCAAGCGGCCGAGTATCGATTGCGTATCGATCCTGAAACCTACGGAATCAATAATCTCAAATGGCTGATTGACAGCAAAACGCTGCCAGCAGAGATTACAGACCATTATAAAAACACCGTGGAGCGTATCTGCCAGGTGAGTGCTCCCTGGTTTAAATCAACTTCATTTCAACGAATTCATGGAGATTGCCACTTGGGCAACCTTCTTTGGAGCGATCAAGGCCCGTTTTGGGTGGACTTCGACGATATGGTCATGGGACCACCGGTACAAGACCTGTGGCTCATGATCCCAGGACGTGACGAGTACGCTCAACGCAAACTTCAACTCGTTTTGAAGGGCTACGAAATGATGAAGCCCTTTGATCACGGATCCCTGCGACTCATCGAGCCACTACGTGCTTTGCGCTTTGTTCATTTTTCTGCTTGGATTGGCAAGCGGTGGGATGACCCCAGCTTTCAAAGAGCTTTTCCGCAGTATGGCTCAGCCAGATACTGGGCGGAACAATTACGGGACTTACAAGAACAGCTGCAAATAATCAGTTGATGGACTTGGTCGTTATAACTTAGAGAGCGGCGGTTCAATTGCACAGCGGCCAGATACCCAGCAAGCCACTACCGGTTCACGTGCGCTTAGATCATCAAGACTTCTTCAAGGGCAATCCCTCGGCCTGCCACGCCAGAATTCCACCGGTAACATTTGTCAGATCCTTGAACCCACATTCTGCCAAGGCCTGCGCAACACGCATGCTTCGATTACCACTTCTGCAGAAAAGAAAAACCTGTTGGTCCTTGCGAACTCCACAATCTTCGGCAAAGGTTTCTGGATTAATTTTACTCATCGGGAAAAACTTTCCCACAGCTGGAGCAACGTCATCGACTTCGGCCTGCTCACGCACGTCGATCATGACCGCATCTTTACTGTTCTTCAAAATGTTAAACGTTTCCTGAACCGTGGATGATTTAACTTGAGTTGCCATTAATTGTCCCCGCTAGGTCCTTTGGAAATTAAGGACTGCTGAATATAAGTTGCTCAATGATAATAAACGACCCAACCAAAAGTATAAACCATCCAAATGCGGGTTTTAGTTTCGCCTGCGGCACCTTGCTTGCAAATTGACTACTTGCAAATGCCGTAACCATCGCGACTGCGGTCAAGCCTACTAGCTGCTCCCATGGAGGACTCTGCTGCGCCAGACTGCCCAGAAAGCCTGAGATCGTGTTGATAGCAATAATCAACAATGAGGTTCCAACGGCTTCTGCCATCTGCATTCCGAGTAAATTCACCAGCGCTGGTATGATTAAAAAACCACCGCCAGCACCAACAAACCCTGTTACAAGGCCCACGCCTGTTGCAGCAATCAGGCTTTGCCCAAGACCGTACCAATGGGAATTCGAGGCACGTAAAGCAGGCTCCGTGTTTGATTTCTTTTGCATCATGCTGCGGGCTGCCAGCACCATGATTGTGGCAAAAAACACCATGATCAGCTGGTTTTTCCGCAGCACAAACGTCTCACTCGCAAAGACAACCTCAGGAACCATTGGCAGCAACACACGACGAGCTACAAAAACTCCAGCAAGACTCGCTGGAACAAATTTAGCAGCGGATCCAAAGTGTATTTTCCCCTGTCTCCAATAAGTCACGAGGGCAACAAGGGACGAGGCACCAACAATCCCCATGGAGAAGGCTGTAGCATTTGACGCACTATATCCAAAAAAATAAACGAGAATCGGCACCGTTAGAATGCTTCCCCCAGCCCCCAAGAGACCAAGAGTTACACCGACAAGTGCCATCGCCATATAGCCTAGAAAAATCACCGCGCACCCTCACACCAACCCGTTTTACGAAACTCGAAATCAGTGTACACTATAGGCGATCAATGACGGAGGAATAAATGGAACCCTCATGGATAAACGCAATTTTTGGTGGCATCGTTATCGGAGTTGCAGCTTCTGCATTTTTGCTATTAGAAGGCCGCATCCTCGGCGTGAGCGGAATCACGGGACGAATTAGCGAGCTCAACAAAGGCGACACCATGTGGCGCGTTTTATTTGTCATGGGCTCAATTGTTGGCGGATATCTCGCAGCTCAGATCTGGACCGAGAATTTTACCAACATTATGGAGGGATCCAATTACACTAGTCTGGCTATTGCCGGTCTCCTGGTGGGCTTTGGTACCAAAATGGGAAGCGGCTGTACGAGCGGTCACGGGGTGTGTGGTATTGGGCGTCTGTCGCCGCGCAGCCTTATGGCAACTCTGACGTTTATGTTTTTTGGAGTCGTGACGGTTTATATCTTCGGTCGCTAAGTTGGAGTGATAACATGCATCTAAATATAGTGGCTTTTGTGATTGGAATTATTTTTAGTCTAGGGCTCGGCTGGAGCGGCATGACAGATCCTGCGCGCGTTCTTGGATTCCTCGATATCACTGGAGCTTGGGATCCTAGTTTGATGTTCGTCATGGCGAGTGCAATACCTGTTTATATGGTGACCTGGCAGTTTGTGAAAGGCCGCCAAAAGCCCCTGCTTGAAACGAAGCTTCATGTACCAACCAAGAAGAATCTGGATAAGCGTCTGATCGTCGGCTCAGCCATCTTCGGCATTGGCTGGGGTGTGGCTGGTATATGTCCGGGCCCAGCTCTTGCGAGTGTGGGTGCTTTATCTGCGGGTGCCGTGATTTTTGTCGTTTGCTACTTTGTTGGAGCAAAGCTTGAAGGATTTACCAATGCAAATTAAATCCTGGTTTGACAAAGATACCTATACAATGACCTACTGCGTCTACGACGCTGCGACCAAAGACGCCGTCGTCATCGATACCGTTTGGAACTATGACGCTGCAAGCGGTGCTTTATCACTCGACTCAGTCAACGAAGTTGCCGCTTTTCTCAAAGCTGAAGGATTGAAGCTTCACTTCATTCTTGAAACACATGCTCACGCCGATCACCTCACGGGAGCACAACCACTTAAAAAGCTCTTTCCAAATGCAAAGATTGGCATCGGCGCCAAGATCACCGAGGTCCAAAAAGTTTTCAAAAAAGTTTACAACTTCAGTGAACAATATCCCGTTGATGGCAGCCAGTTCGACTTCCTACTTCATGACGGCAGTGAAACAAAGGCTGGTAGCATAACGATTAAAACCATGTTCACCCCCGGGCATACGCCCGCCTGTGCCAGCTATCTGATTGGAGACGCGTTGTTCTCGGGTGACGCCATCTTTATGCCGGACTCTGGGACAGGTCGCTGTGATTTCCCTGCCGGGAGTGCTGACACTCTATTTGAAAGCATTCAAAAAATTTACAAACTACCGGACGCAACCCGGATTTTCACATGCCACGATTATCAACCTAACGGTCGGCCCTTGAAGTTTCAATCAACGGTCGGCGAACAAAAACAGGCGAACATTCAGTTAAAGGGCACAACGACCAAGAGCGAATATGTATCGTTCCGGACAGCGCGCGATAAAACCTTATCAGCACCAAGACTATTACTCCCTAGCATTCAAGTGAACATTGATGCCGGCCGCCTACCGGTTCCTGAATCAAACGGTGTAAGCTACCTTAAGATGCCGCTTAAAGGATCGTGATATGAATCAATGCCCCTGTAGTTCGGAACTTACCTTTGCACTATGCTGTGAGCCCATATTGGCGGGCACGCCTGCCGCTAGTCCAGAAGCACTTGTCCGCGCGCGCTATACGGCATTCGTCAAAAAGGATTTTGATTTCATCGAGCGTACGCACGCTCCTGAAGTACGTGATGATTTTAATCGCGCCGAAGCCGCCAGACTTGCCGACGAGGTGGAATGGGACTATTTGCGCATTCACAGTGCAAAGGACTACGGCACCTTAGGCGAGGTGGAATTCGTCGTTAGCTTTCGCAAAGAGCAAAAGCCTATCAAGGGCGCCACTGCATCTAAATTTCGCAAAGAAAACGGCGAGTGGTTTTACGTGAGCAGCAAGCCAGCACCGCACATTGCAAACTTAAGAGTTACACCTAAAGTTGGTCGTAATGACGCCTGCCCCTGTGGATCAGGGCGAAAATATAAAAAATGCTGTGCAAATCCTTCCGCGGAGGACGCCCGCGCATGACGCGGCATTTTCGTTGTACAGCCTGCGGAAAATGCTGCTATGGCCAGTTACCCTTGACCTGGCGCGATGCCGAAGCAAATGCCCATCTATTTCCACTTGGCATGGTTTGGACTCCGGTACCTCAAGCCAGTAAAGACTTCAAACTGGCATCTCAACTGGGTAAGACTATCAAATTACCAGATCGTAGAGAACTGGCCATACTGGTTGTACCAACCTCATTCATCCCAGCAACACGTCCCTGCCCCGCCCTGGTCGACAATAAACTTTGTGGGATCCATGAGCAAAAACCAGCCCGCTGTCGAACGATGCCATTCTATCCTTACCGCGAAGAACGCTTTCAAAATGAAGTCATTAAGATTAAGGCAGATTGGGAGTGCGACACCTCTGAGGCCGCACCTGTGATCTATGCGGATTCAAAAGTCCTGGACTCAGTGGACTTCAATATAGAACGCACACAAATCGAATCGGAAGTACCCATGATGCAGCGCTATGTCGAGTACATGATGAAATACACACCCACTCTTGCGAATCAGTTGGTCCTTGCCAGCACATCCGGAAAAGCAAAACACATTGTAACGAGCCTATCCTCTTTTATAACGGCGACTAGGTATCAGGACGCAAAGACTTTAGCGGAAAGACAGATCCCTGTTCTGCAAGCAGCGATTGACCACGCCAAAGACAAACCCGAGCTAGCGGAATTCCTTCGCTATTATGAATCCTGGCATAAAGAAATGTCTTATCTCTCGCAGTAGAGAGTCCCAGATTATATTCTTCTAACGCCGTCAGCTACTTTTCCCGTCGCGATGCACCCCTTGGACTGAGCGGCCCGACGGATCTGCTGATTTTGCAAACGACGCATCCCATCGAATAGCGACCGGTGAGCTGCAAGCAATGCTTGGACCATCCGGAATACATTCAAGGGCGGACTTTTGGGGAAAGTGTGACTCAAATATTTTCCTGTATAGATAAGCCTCTTTGGTTAGCGGAGTCTTTTCAGGGAATCTGGTTTTTGCGCTCGCCAATTCTTCATCACTAATCATTGCGTTGGCTTCTCGCTTGAGTGAGTCAATCCATGAGTATCCCACGCCGTCGGAAAACTGTTCTTTCTGTCTCCAAACAATTTCTTGTGGCAGGTCTTTCTCAAAGCTTTTACGCAAGATCCATTTTTCCATACGCCCATCGCGAATCATCTTTTCTTCCGGATTTATGCCCATGGCAACATCCAAAAACTCCGGATCCAAGAAAGGCACCCTCGCCTCCACACCCCAGGCGGCCGTTGATTTGTTGGCTCGCAAACAGTCGAATAAATGGAGCGAACGCAGCTTTCTCACCGTCTCTTCGCAAAACTCACGGGCATTCGGAGCCTTGTGAAAATAAAGGTAGCCACCAAAAATCTCATCAGAGCCTTCCCCCGATAACACCATCTTGATTCCCATCGCCTTGATTTGCCGGCTCATCAAGTACATCGGAGTCGATGCTCTTACAGTCGTAACGTCAAAGGTTTCCAGATGGTAAATCACGTCAGACAGGGCATCGAGCCCCTCCTGCACTGTGAAGTGAATTTCGTGGTGAATTGAGCCAATGTGTTTAGCCACCTTGCGCGCCATGACAAGATCAGGAGATTCCTTAAGGCCAACAGCAAACGAATGGATCTGCGGCCACCACGCTGGAGAACGCCCCTCTTCCTCAACACGATCTTTGGCAAATTTGGCTGCGATGGCTCCGATAATCGATGAGTCGAGTCCACCCGAGATCAGCAGACCGTAAGGTACATCACACATAAGCTGACGCTTAACGGCACTCTCGAGAGCATTGCGTAGTTTAGTCGTATCGAATGGGTTTGATGGCAGGCTTGTCGTGTCAAACCACTTAGGACTGTAATATCTGGTTGGTGCCGCATCACCCGACATAAAATAATGCCCCGGAGGGAACTCTTCGACTGTCACACAAACATCGACAATTGCTTTCATTTCTGAGGCCACAAAAACTTGACCCTGGGCGTCCTTGCCCCAGTAAAGAGGAATGATCCCCATGTGATCGCGCCCTACGAAGAATCCGCCCGTTTTTGGATCATAAAGAACAAAGGCAAAAATGCCGTTTAATAGATTTAAAAACTTTGGACCATGCTCATCATAAAGATGAAGGATGACCTCACAATCGGACTCAGTCTGGAATGTGTGTGGTTTTTTGAGACCTGCACGTAAAAGCTTATGATTATAAATTTCCCCGTTTACCGCGAGAACCCGGCCAGTATCTGGATCAACCAGGGGTTGCGCGCCGCCAGAAACGTCTACGATCGCCAGCCGTTCATGAGCCAGTATGGCGCGGTCGTCCGCGTATACACCACTCCAATCAGGCCCACGGTGACGAATCCGCTTCACACGCGAAATAACTTTTTCGCGCAAAGCTTTTGCGCTCTCTTTGGCATTCAATACAGCAAGAATTCCGCACATGGAGTCACCTATAGGCTAGCAATCTTGGGTTTCATAAGAGATTACCCTGCCCCGCCCTATAAGTCGATTAAATTGGTGCCACCCGACTGATTCCAATTATCAGACATTGGGGCCAGACGACTAATTTCAATTATCAAAATTGCAATAGGTCGAGCAGATGTAATTTGTTGCGCTTTAGACGTCTTATTTTCCAAATACCGGACAAGACTCAGTGACAAAGACCTGTCAAATCATCACAAATTTTTGAACAGCATTGCCAGTCCACACCACAGAAACCTTTTCTACCGACACAGCCACCGCCGCCGACTTGGCAAAGGCCGTCCATTCCGCAGGAGTTTGAGCAACACTCCCAATTAACCGAACAGTGATTTTTTGCACCCAAGCAAGGTCTGGTATTTCCACCAGAGGAAGGGGGTTGCGGTTGATTAACCACAACTGGGGGACGGGAGGGATTCGGGGTTTGAATTGCCGGTTGAATTTCAGGACGTTTAGGCATGTCACTGACGTCGAAATCCGGCTGACGGCTTAGATCATAGATCCCGCCACAAAGCTCTGGCAAGTCTTCAGGGTAAAGGGAGGGATTTCTCCGGAATCGATCAATCACACAAGCCAAATCTCCGCCGCTAAGACAGACGGGCCACAAACTCTGATCGTACCAATTCTTATTGATTTCTCTTCGCAGAATTTCAAAGCACTGTTTTGGAGACATACCACCGTCACTGTTACTGGCAACCGGCACACCGTTATTTGACGCAGGCTTTGTAGGGTTTACGCCAAAAGGTGCTAATAATTTCTGGAATTCGTCTTGATACTCAAAATAAGTGAGCGAGTTTTGTTTATCCGTCAGAGATAAACGCACCGATCTGATAATCTTTAGATTTTTTTCAATCTGCTCAAGCTTCTTCACCGTTGCTTTGGCACTTTCGTTACCAGCCTGAGCGGCGGTTTTTGCTGTTTCAAGAAAATTTGCAACGACAGTGATACTTTCGTCATTTCGCGGATACGAACCAACATCGAAAGGCAGCTTTGCGATAAAGTCGTTTGCAGTCATTGACCTAGGAGGAATATCCGACACACAGTCTCGCGTCACTGGGGACACCGAGAGTTCCTTACAGGTTTTAAGCAAAACTAGATTGCCATCGCCGTACAAAACAAGACTTTTGGCCGCCATTGAGTCGATGAGCCCAACATCGCGAAGTGAAGAATTATTTTCAGTTGTAACTGTTTTACAAGCGATCAAACCGACCAAAAGTACTGACAAAACAATGCGGATAAATATAGACATCATGACTCCAAATCCCCTTAGTATGATGTGTAAATCAGCCTGTTGGCACCAATTAAGCACTTGTTCATTTAACAACAATTAACGGAGGCGGCCTAAAGTCGTTTCAAGATTTTCTCGCAGTCTCAAGTGTCTCACGGTATTTTGATGACTTTTTGAATTCCTGATAAATTAAGCTCCCAAGAGTTGCACCGGCTTCTATGTCAGACGGGTGGTGCATTCCAGCAAGCACACGATGTTCGGCTATAATGTTAGCACGCTGTGTAAAATAAGTCTTATGTTGAGGGAACAAGTCAGTCAGAACCCGCGCGTACACAGCAGCTATTGTGGCGTGTCCACTTGGGTATGCGCCCGTGACCTCTTTCGGGACGCAGGGGGTTAAATCCTTGAGATATAGAAATGGGCGCTTGCGGGGAAAGTCGACTTTGAGACGCTGGATAAAATAGTCAGAGTCATTGCGAAGCTGTTCAAAAAATGGCGACAACCTATCAATATCAGCTTTCTTCAACGGGCTTCCCGCTGCACCAAAAAAACTTGCCAGACTGACCAAAACCTCAGATTTAGCCGCGTCGCAATCAACCTGTAGCCTCTTCTTCTGAAATGCATAGAGTTGGTCTTCGTCTCGCTTTTGAGCGGCAGATCCTTCCTGGGGCGGCGCGGCTACTTTTGCTTTAATCTTCGGGTACAAATCTGTGTTTACAAAGACTGGTTCCTTGGGCGCGGGATGATGAACGACATTGTCAGCTCCGAAGGTCACGGATGATAACGAATGCATAGCAAAACAGATGATATAAAGTCTCATGGTCGAGAAATATTTCATGCAATGTCTCCGTACAAAATGTGCGCAAAGCTCTGACCATGCGCGTCCAATTTTCTGTGCCACTTGATTATCTGGCAAGAAAGTTTGATTGTAAAGTCGACTGCTGCTGTTCAAGATAAGCACATTAAAAATCGGCGCCACCCGACTTATTCCAATTATTAGCGAATCAGTCGGGTGGCACTAATTAATCAACTATTCCTTCGAAAGATCAAAACGCTGTAACGGCGGGATTGATTTTGTAGCCTTGAACGTCGGCCAATCGACGGACAAGCTTTAGGGAATCGTCGACGCTCTTGGCTCGATAGAAGTCACCAAAAATAGCTTCTAAATTTCGACCAACTTCACGGTCACTACGCCCCCAAATGGAGAACCCAGCTGCACCGCCAGCTGCTGGTGCAGCGAGGGCTGTGGCAACAAGTACATTTTCTGTTAAACCAACACCGGCGGTCAAAAGCACGGCTGAGCCGACGGCTGCCGCATAGAACGCTCCTACAGCAGCAGGAACCATGAGCGCTGCTCCCTTGACGTAGCCACGGTTACTTAGGTACCGCGCGGCTGATTCATAGTCCGGGAATGTTTCCGTTTTCAAAGTAATAGGCTCGCCATGTTCGTCAAGAAATGGATTGATACAAACCTTCGGGTCATCTAGTACTTCACGAGGTAAGCTGGTATCGCGGCAATACTTGAATTCGAAATGATCTGAAACTTCAGCTTTCACAAGACCAAACACACGTCCTCGCTGATCTATAACCGAGTTCAACTGAGAAGATGGTGCGGACTTGTTAGCAGAACCGCACGCCATTAATGTGGACAATGCTGTAGCCATTATGGTTAGCCGAGATTTCAAACCAAACATCATTTGCATAAATATTTCCTCACTTTCGTTTTGAGTTCATGGCCGGCTGGTGTGTCTGCCGCGCTGGGAACAGGCCTGGCAATGGGCCTTTCCTTGGAGATCTATTTCTCATAGAAATAAAATAGTGTATACTCTATTTCATAAAGCATTATATTTTAATACCACTAGTTTTAATCGGAGCCCTCTTGAGTGAAACAGCCAAACTTATCAACGGTTTAAAGTCTGAACTGAAGGCGCGAGGCCTCACCTACAAGGACCTAGCGGGTCGCCTGAACCTTAGTGAACCGTCTGTGAAACGGCTGTTTGCCGAGGAGTCCTTCACATTAGAGCGTTTTGCAAAGGCCTGTGAAGTCATTGGTACATCCATGCGTGAGCTCATGAAAGCGATGGATGGTCAGGATCGAGATGCCGTTCAGCATCTAACCTTGGAGCAAGAAGAGTATCTGGCGTCTGACCGCGTTAGCTTTGGAGTCTTTCATCGCCTGCTGAAAGGGGACTCCCTCGGAAGCATAAAAAACCAAACGCGACTGTCAGATGCGCAAATGACAAAGGCTCTGGTCAGCTTAGATAAGCTTGGCGTGATTGATCTGATGCCTGGAAATAACATCAGACTCAGAACACCGCGCCTCATAAAGTGGAGTAATGACGGGCCACTTCTGAAAACTTACGGCGAAAAGATCCGCACTCTTTATTTCAAAGATCCCTTCATCGGACAGGGGCAATATTTCCGCTTTTTTACCGGACCGCTTTCTGCGCGGGTAGCAGTCATTATCGAAGATCGCCTTCATCGACTAAGTCGAGAAATCGAAGACATGTGGGAGTGGGATATGCGATCCAGAAAAGACGAATCCACGATGCAGCATGGGATTTTACTCGCCAGTAAACCGTGGATTTGGTGATTTAAACATTCATTGAGGCTTCAAATAGCCAACGATTCCTCTACGAGTCCGAGGCTCCAAGGCCTCTCCGGACGCTGACTTATCCTGAGCTGGACGGCTGTATAGCTTCGAGATGCAAGCCACACTGTCTTTCAAGCAATTGAGCGCACTCGCGTAGCCCAGGTCGGCTTGCTCGGCAACAGAGACCTCGTCCATCTTCTTCCACTCTTCTGCGGTAAACTGCATTTGGGTATCGAAGAAAAAGCGCGATTCCATCTGTGCACGATTCATATCAAAAGCAAACCAGGATTGAACGATCCGGTTTTGTGCCCGACTAAAAACTCCGCGGCCGGTCCCGAAAACTGCTGCCTCTGGCATAACCCGCTTCATGTCCTGAACCGGGCTCATAAATACAAAGCCGCCATTATAAATGCGCTTTGTAATTGGACCATAGACCGATTGAACTGAGGTAGGATTGCTATCAGCAATGGGAGCAAAATAGGTTGGCTCGCTCACAGATGCGCGTACGCCCAACAACAAATCCTGTGCCGTTTTAATCGGTCGCACATCACAAAGCCGCTCTTCAGGCTTAATGGCCGAAAGACGCTCCGCAATCTGAGTTGTCACAAAATAGGTGCAAGCCTTGCCAATTTTTCTACCATCCTCGTAAACATCGAAGTTACCCAGATCAACGCGCTTGTTACCCTTTGTGCCAAGTGGACTTCCAGACCTCTGATCAAGAATTTCCATATTGGCCGCCGTGAGCATTAAAGGATATTCCGGAATACAGGTTCCGTTTTTTGTCACAATATCGACAATCGGCTGCAGATTTGTGTAGGGACTATCTGTGTCTTCACCCAGCATCAATTGGATCAACTTGGCTTTTGTGTGCTCATTAAGAATCTTTTTATCTGACCAGTCTTTGAGTTTTTTACGAGCAAAGATCGCAGTTTCACGAGTTAATCCGTGGCATCCGTAGTAAGTCGCAATCAAACTTCCACTGCTACTTCCGGCAAAAATCAAATTAAGATCACGATCTAAATCTAGACGCTCTGCTAATGCTTGAGCAGCGCCAAAATCCCAGCCGACCGCTGTTCCCTTGGCATCGAAGCTGACGATTAAGTCCTGATTAGATGATTGGGCTGCCTTTGGGCTGATTACCGCTTGCGCAAGCGAAGAGGTGTGAATCACTAGAACGATGGCTAATGCACCAACAACTCGTAAACCTAAATTTCGATACTTCAAGTAGTTCATATTTACCGCCTTACTTTACTGACGCCGACATCGTTGTCAAAAGAGACTGGTCCGAAGCTCGGATTGACGAGAGCTTTAGCTTCACGGGCAATCCTCTTCCAATTTCGACACCTGAAATATCGATCTCACCTTGCGGAAGAATTTCATCAAGTCTTGCAATCATGTGTTTTGAGTAAACAGGGTCAATAGCTGATCCATCACGACCAGCGATCGACCACGGCTCCATAAAAGAAAGTAGAATCTTTCCGTTATCTTTTTGGATTTTAAAGACACGTTTTATATCGATATTTGTCCAGCTTCGACCAAGCGTTTCAACGCGGTGCCCCCGCGCGACAACGACAATTTCATCTGCATTGAAAGTCAGAGCAATCGGCTTTGTTTCGTCAAAGTGTACAAGAAGCTCTTCTGCTTTCTGATGAACATCATCCACAGAATCAATCGGCAGAGCCTGATCAAACATCATTTCAATCAGCTCCATATCGGAAAAGACGGCCCCGCCAAAGGTCTTGGCAATGAGGTTCTCCAGAGCCTTAGGATGAATTTCAGCCGCAACGGGCTCAAGTTCCGTGACAACAAGGGGACTAACCACTGACCCTTGCTGAGGCTCAATCTCTTCTACCCGGACTTGCGCCACAATTTCATCGCCCCCGAAACCAACAGCTCCCCCGAGAAGCTTTCGCTTCACAATGGGCCCCTCAACAAACCGAGCAAATGATTCTTTAATCGGAGCAAGCATTGCTTCAACCTGCTGATCCAAGGAGGCAGCAAGTTGGCTGCCAACGGACTGATTGGCATCAATCACACTTTGATCATGCCGACCGTAAATTTCACGTTGGGCAGCTCTGAGAGCCATCGCCGCCGTCAATCGCGGGAACAGCCCATTTGCCTGAGCATTTATTGGACCGTAGGCAATCGAACTCTCCGAGTAAGCCATGGCATCACCAGATGCGACGCCATCCGTTCGTAGCGCTAGTCTTTTATATGTTTTTGTTTGTGTCGTAATGTCCCAATCAAAGGAGATAAAAATGTTTCGGCGCGGCCAGGTGGATTGGCGACTCGAAGTCAGTGTTTTAGTCTCCATTTTCAGAAGCAACCCAGTACCACCATCTTCAGCATTCAACGCGCCGGTAACAAGCCCCCTTACAGTTGCGTCACCCTCGACACAAACGCCATCAGCTGTCGTTTGATTCACGGGACGCGTTTCGACAACAGGA
This sequence comes from Oligoflexales bacterium, assembly GCA_044236265.1. GTDB lineage: Bacteria > Bdellovibrionota_B > Oligoflexia > Oligoflexales > RGVZ01 > CAMDKS01. Next base: position 15,188 of record JBIIGV010000022.1, on the reverse strand, counting down.
ATATTAACTAATGATGCGACCAAGGATTGGTGCACCGTCAAATTGACGAGGGGGCTTGAGAGGGCTTGGGAACAAAAAATCAAGGAGGGGATTAAAGAGGGCAGCAAAACCGTTCGTGACATAAGCAAGACTCCAAGATTATTTGAGCGTCAATCGCTTAAAAACGGCCGTGGTTTACATTTAAATAACCCCGTAATCAATAGAATTAACGCAAAAAAATCTGATGAACTTTCAGGCACTTAGCTGGCTAGCCAGCCGATAAGGCTAACTTGTCAATGTTCTTGGGTTTCGCTACAGTCTTCCAACGCCTAAATTGATGTTAGATTGCGGAAGTTATTGAGTTGAGCGCGCGAGTCATCAAGACTCAGGAGGGACTAAAATGCAAGGTTTCGAGACAATTACTGAGATGGGACACGAGCAAGTTGTCTTTTGTCACGATAAATCAACTGGACTAAAAGCAATCATCGCCATTCACGACACAACGTTGGGACCTGCTCTCGGTGGAACGCGCATGTGGGACTACGCTAACACAGACGCCGCATTGTTTGACGTATTAAGACTTTCTCGAGGAATGACCTACAAGGCAGCTTGCGCTGGTCTAAATCTTGGCGGCGGTAAAGCTGTTATTATTGGCGACGCCAAGAAAATTAAAAGTGAAGCGCTCTTCCGCGCATTCGGTCGCTTTGTAAATAGCCTCGGCGGTCGTTACATCACCGCAGAAGACGTTAACATTAACGTTAACGACATTGAGCAAGTGGCTGCTGAAACTAATTACTGTACGGGCGTGGTCAGCCGTCCAGGTGGATCCGGCGATCCATCACCAGTGACCGCATGGGGTGTTTTCCACGGAATCAAAGCTTCTGTGAAACAACGCCTTGGTAAAGACTCTCTCAAAGGCTTGAAAGTTGCCGTGCAAGGCTGCGGCGCCGTCGGACGATATCTTTGTGGCTATCTCCATGAGGAAGGCGCACAGCTGATTGTTAGTGACATTGATCCCGAGAAGGTCAAACAAATCGTTGATAAATATGGCGCTAAGGCCGTCGAGGGTCATGCTATCTACGGTGTAGAGGCTGATGTTTTTGCTCCATGCGCACTCGGAGCGATCGTCAATGATGAAACGATCCCAATGTTTAAGTTCCCCATCATTGCTGGTGGTGCCAACAACCAACTCCTCGATGAACACAAGCATGGAAAAACCCTGAAGGATAAAAATATCCTTTACGCTCCCGACTATGTGATCAACGCGGGCGGACTGATAAATGTTTACAACGAGCTGCGTGGTTACAATGCCGAGGTCGCGCGTAAGCAAGCTGCAGGAATTTACAACACATTGCTGACCGTTTATTCTGAAGCTGAGAAGCAAGGTATTTCCACCCACGCTGCATCAAATGCTGTTGCAGAACGTCGGATTAATGGTGTGAAGGCCGTCACAGGCTTTAAGCACACCTACGACAACCAGGCGTGGATTCGTCGCTAATCAGTTAAAGATGTGAAACAAAAACTCCGCTGCCCCGAAAAGGTCAGCGGAGTTTTTTTATGATCATTGCCTCATACTAACCCACGCCGCGCAGCAAAATTATTTGTCCTTTTGTCACGTTGACTTTTTTCACCGCGTTGATTTTACCATCCGTCTTGACCTTGATCTCATAGGTACCTGGAGGCAGAAATGCTCGGGTAATGTAAAAAGCCTGAGGCAGCGTGATCCATGATCGAGTGTCTGCTGTCTCCATCGCTGCAGTCAAAATATTCGCAGCCAATCCGGCCAAGGGACCAAAATTCTTCTCTGCTTGGTAGTTTAGCTGCCCCTTCACCAACAACCGAGCCATCTGTTTTGCCACCAATCTCGCACGACGATTTTCCAGGGTATCTGCAGCAATTGCATCCATATAGGCCGTATTTTCAGCGCGAATGAATCCATTTCTTTCAATATCGAGTCCTGTGCCGCGATCCATGATTGGCTTTGGACTGATCGCAGGAAACGAGAAGCGTACAAGCTGTTTTCCTGCAGTCATAAAATGCTCTTTGGAATACTTCTGTGCAATGTTACCAAGCTCGTGGACCACTACAATCTGTCCATGGGTCGTCATCTCGGTTAATGCGCGATCAGTCAATAACTGGCTATGATCGCGAACCAGGCGCTTAAAGTCATCAAACCTCTGGCGAATCATGTAACAGCGCGCCAAACCGCGAACAACCCCGCGAGGAACACCACCTCTCACAAAATCACTAAAATCATTTTTGTAAAGATGTAACGCTTTGGCGTAGTCGATAATAGCGCCATCGCACTCACCTCGTGACTCATAAATTAGAGCACTAAGATAGCGCGCGTGTGCATCTTCACCGTATTTGTTTTTATTGTCCGCATCATACTTCTGGTTAATTTCATACAGCTTGTTATTAATTTTGCGCGCCTGAACAGCAGCTTCTGATGATTGCCCTGCGTTGATAAATTGATGTGCAAGAATTGCGTGAATAGCAACGCGCTCATAATCTTCGCCTTCATAATCAGACGCAGACTCGTTGGTTACAAATGTACTTGCCGTCTTGGAAACACTTACCGTGAAAAGATCATCAGCAATTTTATCCGCGTCCAACAATAATTTACGACTCTTCTCATAATCACCTTGGCGATCGTAGATCATTGCGGTCTCGAGATGCCATAGCAGTTCGTCGGATGATTGATCTTTCAAGCCAGACTTATTGAGCGCCTCATACGCCGCATCAAAATCTCCAGAAGCATAAGCCTCGCGCATTTCCTTCATTTTTCCAGAGTAGGACGCACATGCAACAAGGCCGCCCATCAGGACGGCCAAAATTGCACTTTGAAAAAGTCTAGAAGATTTCATCATCAACCTGAAACTACTGTGGCAATTTCATTACCACTTGGCACCGGGACGGTTGAATCGCTTCTTCAGAAGATGCTTATCGGTCCATTGAATCTCAGACGTCTCGATATTGATCAACTTCATCTGCATCTGATAACTCGTTGTCTTCAGGGTGCCATTCGTGTGGATCTGGCTTGTAATCGATCCAGCCAAAAGGAAGTCAGCTCCAGTCATGTTGCCTGTTTTTTTCTTGGATTTATCATCAACAGCACCACTATTTTGGAACGCCTGCTCTTCCATGATTTGGTCGCGACGCGCCTTTTCCATGAAGCGAACTTTACCGCTATTGACCAATTCGGTTTCCATGATTTCAGTCATAGCTTTTGTGTCGATATGCTCATCTGTGCGATTTTCGATGTCTTGAACAATCACGATTGGCTGCTTGCCGCCGGAGTTTTTCTTGAATTGCTCATACCAAGGACGACCAAGAGCCGAAGTGATCATGACGTTCATCATACTTTGAACATCAGACTCGTTGAATTTGTCATCGACAATTTCAACCTTTGTAGGATCGGAGTACTCGCCCTGCATTTTTTGGGTGCAAGATGACATTGAAACCGCTGCAGCTACGGCAAAAAACGCGATTCTGGGAAAACAGCAAATCATATCGACATCTCCTGATGATTCAAATATTTAGCCGCCACTGACCGGGGCAAGCTCATTCGTATGCTATAATCATAAAGGATCACTGGACAAAACTCCATAGTGCATTGCGGAGGGATTTATGACGTCATCTCTTAAGCTCAGACTGTTTGCTTTTGCATGCATTTCCATCTCGTCTAACCTCGCTGACCGTGGATTCGCTTCCAACGCCGCGGGATCGCTGCATCCAATGCCGGTTACAACACCAAACCGGAGCGTCTATTTGAATGGCGTGGATATTTCTAGCGCAAGAAACCAGGATCTGCGAAATGTTCACATTAAAATCACGGAGAACGGAGATATTTTCGTGTCCGCTCCCCAGTATCAGGTGACTGAAGAGGAAACATTTATGCCTCTTTCATCCTATTCGTCGAAAAATGGTGCCCCTGAGCACAAGCCACCGCAATCTCTGCGTGACACCGCATCGCCAATAAACCCGCGAAACTCCGATCGCTCGGGGGCGGAATCCGCACGAAGCGGCTTATTAAAGTCTGAGGCGCCAGCAACACCAGCTCTGTCACAACCTGCAAGTAACGCCGCACCCAAGTCCGGTGGATAAACTTCATGTCCTTAGAACAGCGGCTGCAGACCATTCAGATCAGAGTCGCTAACGCCACATCTGAGGCCGGTCGAGGCCCACAATCAGTTCGTCTCATTGCCGTCTCAAAAACTCATCCTGCTGCACTTGTCGAGGAAGGCCATCGCCTGGGGGTGAGAGTTTTTGGGGAAAATTATGCGGACGAGCTCGCAGAAAAACAAGCTAGCTTAAAACACCTGTCGGACTTGGTGTGGGTCTATATTGGACAGCTCCAATCCAACAAAATAAAAAAGATAGTCATGCACGCAGATGAAATTCAATCCATCGCTACCGAGAAACACGCTCGCTACGTGGAGCGATACGTTGCAGAGGCTGGAAAGTCGAAATTTCCGGTATGGATTGTTGTCAATGCAGAGGCCGAGGACACCAAAGCAGGCGCCACCTTTGCCGATGTGCCAAATATAGCCCACTTTATCGCCACCGCGTGTCCACACTTAGTGCTCCAAGGAATCATGGCTATACCGCCCGCTAAATACTCCGATCAAGCGCAGGCGATCGAGGGCAAAATCCAGGTACCAAAACTCTACAAAGAACTACGTAAACTCGCTGATCAGACTGGGCTTGGTAAGCTTAGCCTTGGTATGACAGGGGACTTGCAAATCGCCATTGCCGCCGGGAGCGACTGTATCCGTATCGGTACCGCCATTTTTGGTGAACGGGCGCGAAAATAAGATGCTTGACCAGCACCGAGTGCCCTTTTAAAATCCTATAATAATTCTGAGACGTTGGAGGCAAACAAATGCCAGTCGCTATCGTGAACATGATTTCATTTATTCTAGAGTTGATTCTAAACATGGCACAGGTTGTGGTCATTGCATCTGTCATCATCTCGTGGGTGGGAGCTGATCCCTATAACCCAATCGTCCAGTTGATTCGGAATTTGACTGAGCCAATGTATCGACCGTTCCGCAAGTTGACAGAAAACTTCAGCGGACCCATTGATCTTGCTCCGCTAATCGTTTTACTCCTCATCACAACCATTCAAAAAGGTATCCTGCCGTCAATCAAGATGATGATTTTGCAACCATCCTAAAGCCAAAGGTCATGGCCGATGATGTCTAGACTGCTTCCTTTTGCTCTACTGCTAATTGCCATAGGAACCTGTATTCGGACGGGACGCTCCCTTAGCCCCATAGAAAAAGCCTCTTGGAAACTTGTGTCAGCACCACCGATGTCTGGATTAAACTCAAAGAGCATCGACATTCTGACTCTTGGTCACCGCGGCATCTTTGATGATATTGCCACGATCTGGATTATCCAGTTTCTAGGAGATAAGGAACTTGTAAAAACATCCTCTGCTGAGGATGTTTATAAAGCCATCTACTCCTTCACAAGGCATCAGCCCAGAATGGAAGGCATCTATTTACTGTCTTGTTTCGTATTAGCTCTGGACTTCGACCACCCTGAGTATTGCGAATCAATCAGTTTAGACGGGCTAAAGGCCTTCCCAGACAGTTGGCGTATACCGATGGCTCAAGGCTTTATCGCATCGTTTAAATTGCAAGACGACCTCAAAGCTGCAGCATTTTACCAAATGGCTGCATCAAGACCCAACAGCCCTGAATACGTAGGAAGACTCGCTAAACGTCTTTCAGAGAGGGGCTATGCAAATGGGCAAGATCTAAACGAAACGATCGACATGCTCAGCGAAGTACCTGGAGGTACAAGAATTATTGAAATTCTGCGTGAGCGTATGAGCAATCAAGTGACTCCGCCACGTCCGGGAGGGATACAATGAATTCGTCGCAGATTATTCTCTCACTAAGAGGAATTGAAAAAACATTTCGAACGGATGTGTTCAAACCGCCGTTCCAGTCCCTTAAAGGGGTAGATCTTGAGTTTCCAGCAGGAAGCTGCACGGGACTGGTCGGACATAATGGAGCCGGTAAAACAACGACGATCCGCACAATTCTGGGACTGATTTCACCGGATCGTGGTGCTGTGATGTTTCGCGACCGTCCCATGAGCCGCGATGATCGCTCAGCGATCGGATACATGGCTGAGTCGGCAAGATTTCCTCAAGGACTTACTGCTCGGGAGGTTCTCGAGACTCAACTGACACTCCACAAAGTCAAATCACAAACTAGCAGAAAACAATTGATCCACGACAAATTAGCATCAGTGGGCTTGGAAAAGGACGCGAATCGACGCATCCGTGAGTTCAGTAAGGGAATGCAGCAACGACTTGCCTGGGCTCACGCAACCATTCACGACCCCGATGTGTTAATTTTGGATGAGCCTTTCACAGGACTGGATCCACTTGGTCGAATCACCATGAAAAACTGGATACTTGCGGAGAAAAAGCACGGTATTACAATTATTCTCTGTACACACGAGCTCCCGCAGGTGATGTCACTTTGCGACCATATACACATTTTACAGCATGGCAAACTTGTCTATTCGACCTTCAACGACAAATCCAAAGGAAGTTCGTTGGATGATGCACTCCCCCGCTACTTTATCGATTTGAGTGGCGCGAAGCAGGCCGATCTTGAACACCTCCTGAGTGCGCGCAAGCTGCCGATGTGGAAAACATTCCATCAGGACGGATTCATTTCGCGTCTTGGATTCAGCGACTACCCTTCGGCAAGTGCGTGGCTCCAGCCTTGCATGGCCCAGGGCTATGTGATCGCGCGCTTTGGAGACGATCAGAGTGCTACCGAAGAGCAGCTGTTGGCGCACTTTAAAGAGGAGTTCACACGATGAGAGCTTGGTGGCAATTATCAAAGGAGTCATTTCTGACGCTTAGGCGCGATCGTATTTTCTTGCCGATCGTCATTGCAGGTTTCGCTATTGCATCGTTTTCAAATTTAGCGAGCAACTGGGGATTTGAAAGCTTTGAAAAAATACTCTTTGACCTTGGACTCGTGGGGTTTCGATTAACAGGGGGGATCGTGGCGATTTTGTGGGGAGTCCGTCTCGTCACAGATCCACTGCAAGATCGAAGCATCGAACTGCGCGTTGCCACACCAACATCCAGATCAGTATGGTTACTAGGGCGCTACACGGGCCTGGCAATATGTCTTGTTTTTACGGGCGCAGTGTTTGCCACAGTGTGGCAATTACTGATGCTTATGAACCAGTTTGGTGCAATGACAAACCTTCAAGCTTGGTCGCTCGGCTTTCTTTTTCTTGAGTGGATCACCTTGGGTGCCTTAGGTTTACTCATGGGCACCCTGGCAGGGTTTTCTACGGCGCTATTCGTCACGTTTGCACTTTGGCTCGGGGGACTTCTGGCACCTATCGTGGCGGCGACATTGGATCCATCTGTGGCACCTGCTCAAAAATCACTGATCGAATTTATGGCTGATGTTTGGAACTTTCAACGCTTCAATCTCGTTGATCAAGTGACAGCTGGCGCTCATACCATCATGATGTCTGACCTTATTCCGCGATTGACCTGGGCCGGCAGTGTTACAGTTGGCTGCTTGGCACTCGCTTGCTTGGTCTTTCACAAAAAGGATCTGACCTGACGTTCCGCTTTCAAGAGACGTCAGCCAAACACAAACGTTTAAAGGCTCAAAGACCCTGCGAGCTTAACTTGCAGAGGTCTTCGCCCTCCTCTTCAACACTGACAAACTTCAGACTTTCGGGATCATACGTATAGATAACATTTCCACGTCCAATTGCAGTCCGGTCGAATGTAATTGTGTGAGCCGTTGAATCAAACCAGAAAAATCGAGAATCTCCTGAGTAGTGAGCTCCGAGCATCCTATTGGGGTGACCAAATGTTAACATCAGCAAAAAATGCTCTGGGTGGGTTTCTGAAACCTCAAACTGACATCCATGATTGGGATCAGTTTGGACGCCCCGAGCCGTGCCAATATTTGCTCTGATCACCTGATCAATGGACTCGGTTCCGCGGTCTGAGCTAGCTTGAGCGGCGAATGAGTTAATCAAAACCAGTATGGCCATTAAACGTTTTGATATATCGAAAATCACAGCGCCCCCTTGTTACAAGATTCTTGGCGTGACTCACTCACCCCACCAATGAGTATTGTATCATTCGCAAGATCAAACACTAAATTTTTCTGAGGGCTACTGCACGAATTTGACGACATTATCGAGACGTAAAACCTTACTTGCGCATAGTTCGACAGCTTGATCTGCGCTTAAGTTAAGTTCTCCCATTGCTTTTTTTGCGCATTCAGCCGTCTCTGCACTGCCTCCGTTAACACAAAGCTTTACGGCTTGATCACTTGTCAAATTATTCACGGCAATCGCCTTACGCGCACATTCAATAAGTGCATCAGCGGTCTGTGCAATGCCATCCTGTGCACAAAGACTCAAAATCAAACATGGTATAGAAATAATTTTCTTGAACATTGGATACCTCGCAAGGTTGTACACCCCAAACGCGACATGCGTCAGGATTACAATACGTAAGCAAAGGCTGTTCCAATTAAATTATTCAGTGAGTGTTCATTTATTCGACGAAGCTTTGACATCGCGGCCGCCCCGGAACGGCAACGCAATCATTTTTTGCGGTAAAAGTGACAAAAGGCGAATAATCCACCGCATGCGCCGCGGAAAGTCATATACATCTGCTCCGCGTGCAATCGCTCTAACAATACGTTGTGCAGCCACATCAACATCCATCAAGAACGGCATTGTGAATTGGTTACTGGCCGTCATATCGGTCCGAATATATCCAGGGCAGATCGTCGTGACCTGAATGTTAGATTCAGAGAGTTCAAGCCGAAGTCCTTGTAAAATCGCACTAACAGCTGATTTAGACGCACAGTACACATAACTTTGCGGAAAGGAAATATAGGACGCCAAACTCGAAACACCGACGACCGTCCCAGTGTTTCGCTTCAGCATTTCAGGAAGTACAGCTCCGATCGTGTAAAGCAATCCTTTGACGTTGACATCGATAATCTTTGCAGAAAGCTCCGTATTGAATCGTCCAACCTTAAAACTACCTGAAAGTCCAGCGTTCGCGATAACGGCATCAATCGGGCCCAACTTCTTGTTGATATCTTCAACCGTCCGCCTCACATCACCCTCGACAACAACATCACAAGAAAAAATTTCCACGCGCGCACCGAGAGCCTCACAATCTTTTTTTATTTTTTCCAATAGCTGTGTGCGTCGGGCTGCAAGTGCCAAAATGGCGCCCTGTCGCGCATACTCACGCGCAAGTGCTTCACCAATTCCGCTAGACGCTCCGGTCAAAAAGACCACTTTCCCCGACATCGCTTGATTCATAAATCTCCAACCTCCAAAGCTCGCGCATCGTCATAATGTATCACGGAATTAAAAATGAGTGAGTACTCATTTTCATCGCGTAAAGACAAAATCCAGTTGTGAATGCTAAACTATAAGAATCCCCTACTTGAGTTTCTCAGTTGCGTGCCCTAGCCTGATAGAAACAAACACACGAAGTTAAATATAAATGCACCGGAGCCCACACCATGAAATACATATCTATGCATAAAGTGCTCCCGCTGTCTCTTGCTACCATTGCGATTGCAACCTGTGGGCGCATGCTTTCACCGATTGCAAGTCAACTCAAAGAGACACACCCCTATCAGGCAGAGCTACTTTGTCGTCGCGCTCCAGGCAGCACACTCGAGGGCCAACTTTATGATGTGAGTGGCAACGATGAAAGACTCTTAGGGACGTTTTCCTCTGGGCATATAGGTAGCTGTGAATTCGCGAAGAGATCTTCACGAAACGGCGCCGTTTGCATAGAATCCAATTACTCGTACAAAGCTATCAATATCGCTACGAGGCAAACATTAAAAAACTTTGATAGAAATTTCTCGGCGTGCACCGCCTACACAAAAAACTGGAAACCGTTAGCGAATCGGCCGGGGTTTATTGAGTTTATCGATAACGTAGAACTGTCAAACACACTAAAAAACCTACCACGCGTTTCCGACCCAAACATTGACTCGACCCTGCACAGCCCCGATACCATGTGGTATGACGAAGAGACAATGGTATTTGCATACCAGGACTCGTTTGGAAGTCCTACGGGACCCGAAGGACTTCGAGCTAATCGAGTGGCATTCGACACCGGAAGTAATTCTTCAGAGCCTGACATTAGACTACTCACTGAATTTTTCGAGCCAACAAGATTTAAATTTCCTTTTGCGCTGACAGCGGGCGGAACTGACCGTTCAAACACATACGTATTAAACTACTGGTCACCACCCAAAGACGATCATGGCAAGGCACTTCCTGTTATTTGGTGGCGTAATGGATCCCACTGGCATTGGACCTTTCCGGTGGGCACCGTGATCGGTGAGGTTTTAATGCAAAGAGATCCAGCCGCCCCAGGAGAGTGGTACGTTTTTGAAATCCGCTCACGCCAGCGGGAACGAGACAACTGGAAAACTGATATTTTCAGACCATTTATAAATGCAACTCAGATGGCAGATGCTATCAAGCAAGCACGCCCCAATTGGCAGTCAACCGATCTTGCGCAAATGGTCCAACATCTGGAAAATCCCGCCACGTTGACCCCTGCCCGTCTAGAGAGCAAACCTTACAGAAAGATATTCGCAGCAATTGACGGCTTTTATGACTACCTCCCGGAAACTACAGACAAACAACTGATCAAAGACTTTCTCACCACGCGTACATTTCAGTCGAGCATGAACCAAACTTGGAAGACAAATGGCAGTGACGTGACGTATGCCGCTGCATCCAAGGGATCATTTAACATTGTACCGCCTGGATTCATCGGAGGAATGTTAGCGTCCAACGAGGCAAGTTGCGTGCGCTGCCACGATCAAACGAGTCGTCCGTTAGGCCAACTAGACTCTAGAGTTGTTCTGTATGGAGAGATCTGGGGAGAGGATCAAATTTTCACTTGGCATCCATTCAAACCCGTAACCGACATGTTCACCGTTTCTGACGAAAGTCGTATTGCCAATCCACGCATGGTCGAAGCGGGACTACTTATTCAACGTAGGCCAGGATCAAATGATCCGGCATACCGAGAACTCCCCCGACCATACGCTCCTGACTACGAAACACATTAAACCTCTGGGAGGTGGCATGGATCGCCGACAATTTCTAAAGAAGACACTTGCAGGTTGCAGTGTCATGGTTGCTGTACCATTCTTCGCGGAAAGAATCGATGCTTCAACAGAGGGATGCTCAAACCAAAGTCCCAATGCTGACAGCATACAGACATTTGCCTTTTATCAGGGACTGGGACCAACCGAGCGACGGGACCCTAGCCGCAGTGATGGCACTGCCTACAAGATGCCATGTATCTCCAGTGAGGATTTAACTGATGGTACCGAACTAAACTTTGACTTTTGGCATGGCCACGGAAGCAAAATACACCGATTCAAAGTGACCGAGGAGCAGATCACACAACTCCTAAATGGTGAGGCCATTGAGATCTACACAGATATTGTCGACGGCCACCGCCACGCTATTAAAATTGATCCGCAAACGCGATGTTCATCCTAGGTCGAATTTCTTCGCTAACAATTGACATACCAAAAACGCCACGCTTTTTGCTAATTCCAAGGCTTATCCATCCATAAATTAATGATATTTTTAATTTTTTTTGGAAATGGGCTGCAGCTGTAATTTCATCTCCCCTACCTGCCGATATCCTCTTTCGGAGGGCCAAGATTATGAAAAGGTTCTACTGCTTATTTTTACCATTTATCGCCGCCGTTATCTTTGGATGTGACTCCGGCTCTGGCGGTAAATCTACCGTCGACAGCGAGTCGAACTCGACTCAAGACAACTCCACCAAACGCATTCAAAGCGCATTAAAAAGTTCGGGTGTGATGCTACCCTCCGGAACTTACAATGTAACGGAGGCTGAGGCGCGCGATGATGAAGCAAAAGCTCGCAAGCTTTCGGGTGATCGCGGTGTCTTTTCAGATATGTATAATAATCATAGAATCACCCTACTTCCCGCTCAGCAGAAAACATCATTGAGCTTGAGTGATCTAAATTCAGAATCGGCGACTTATATTCAGGATGATGGCGACACTGGCGGACAATGCTCAGGAACTGAAGCACAAAAGGTCTGCGCAACCGCCTGCGCTACAGCAACTGCAAATGCCTACGCGTTTGCATTTGCTCATGCCTCTGCGACAGCTTGCGCTTGGGCTCAGGCATGGGCATGTGCTTTCACCTTTAGGCCGTTCACTCAAGTGTGTAGTTGGGCGAGCTCCCAATCCTGTGTCACGTCATTTTCATCTGCTTTTGGCGCTGCTTTTGCCTCAGACACAGCGACTGTATGCAACACTCAGTGTAACAAGTGACGATTACGAACAATGAAATGCCCGAAGACTAGAAGTCCGCCCTGAAAGGGTCACTCCGACGTTGTGACAATAGACCGTATTTGGGTCGCACATGTAATGCCAATCACCCGGATGAAATCCCGAAATTCGAGTATAAATTCGTATCAGAATGAAGAATCTGCAGTGATGAACGCGCCATTATCCCCTGTTATTCCGTTACCACTGTTGCCTGCCACTCCCAGTGGAAGCTCACTTCCAAAAGGATTGCTTGATCCGAAGCAACTACCTGCAAGCAGCGCGACGGTAACGATCAAAATCAATAAGAAATAATACAACAAAAATTACGGAAACTAGAGTTCCGCTAAGAAACTATCAATAAATCGCAATTCTTAATTACTGTGCTCTACAAAACACAACTAAGGTAAAAACAACTCGACATCAGAGGCCATACCCGCATGAACAACGCGACTTGAAGATCCCAACGAGCTTCGAGTCTATTTCGGACCATCATAGGAATCCGAGCATTTCACTTCGGAGATAAACGCATTTCCAAATAAAGGAAATTCGCAATCTGTACGGCACAAAAACCGATTTGCGAAACACTGATCCCCGCATCATTCCAAACGCAACTCCTGACGCTGACCAAGCATTTGAGTCGCGACGTTCACGCACAAATCCCTCGTCGGGAAAGCTTCATTCAACGTGACGCGCACGAGCCAGCCGTCACCGGTATTATATAATATCCCGATCCAAGGCTGAGGAATCGTGGATCGGGTAGTCAGTGAAATATAAAAAACCGTGGCAAGACACATGACAATCAATAAAAAAAGTACTCGCCTCTATTTCCTCTCAAAAAACCATCGTGGCTTTTTTCGTTTCCCATTCTAGTTGACGCTCCTTCTTCAAATTTGCTGCCTTATGAATATTAAAAGTAACTTGTACCACTGACCTAGGCCAAAAATTTTGCGTCTATATTATTCAGGGACACATAACTGATTGGTTATTGATTGATCTGAAACATCAATGGGCAATCAGTTACTTGTCCCCGATTAAGTGTACTACTTTCGGCCGGATTTACTGAACATCGGCCTGAAAATCCACGGCTTCGCTAGAAAAAAAAGCCCTACGCTTTCCGTATGGTCTTTCGGCAAAAGTGAATCTGCAGTAATTAATGCCCGTGCTTCTTTGCTGAACTGATTCATCTTCCGCCGTAGATTGTCCCAAGACTCCTTCGAAACTTCACCTATCAGAAATAACTCGGTTTCGTCCTCAGAATCATCATTTAAGAAGCTCGCGCGCACTTGCGTCCAGTAAAGATCTTGCAGTGGTCCGCCCTGACGCATGCGAAAATCAGCGCGAACCAATAAGCGGTATCGGTTTTTTGGCAGAAGAGAGATCAGCCCAAGCTTATCAAGGCGGATCATGAACTTGGTAATTTCGGCAACACTGCTATCCAATCTTTTAACCACATCGCGAAACTCCCAATTTCTTGTCAGGAGGTAAAAGACAGCTAGCAACCTGGGAGACGCAGCGAGCTCAAGTTCCTGAACTTCAGTAAGATGTGCGCCCGATACACCAGCACTGTCACCTGCCAAAGTTACGAGCTCAGAAAAATCTATGTTAAGGACGCTACAAAATTCAAGTACGCGGTGCAGCGTAAATGTTTTCTCGCTGAAAAGTCGCTTGACAGAGCTTTCGCTCAATCCCACTTCACGTGCCAGGGATGCATAGGTGTGACCACGCAGCCGAAGCATCGACTTTAAACTCTCCAAAATGGAATCGACCGTAGCCATAGGCCCCCCTTACAAGACTATTAGCATTGTAATACGGTACTTTATATTTTAGAATTGTTTTTCGATGCCATTTAACCAAGAAAAAGATCTCCAAAGCAATGTCGCATTGTTTTTTTCGGAGATCTTCATGTTATCCAAATTAATTAAAACCATCGCAGCAACATCATTATTCGCACCAATTGCCCATGCCGACGAGTCAGCACTCACTGAGACCCTTCATCAGAAAGGGGATCTTGCGTTCGACGCCACCGTGGGATTCGCCACGGGATATGGCATAATTGGTGCCACCATACTTTACGCATTAAGCAACCAATTAGATATTGGCGTCTCCGCTGGCGTCGACCTTTACAATACCCACCTAGGCCTCCGCGGTGTATATTACTTTAAATCTACCGCCTGCACTCCTATCGCCTATGCAGCTATATCGCGCGCCTCTGTTGAAAAACATCGCCTACACGGTCACAGAGATTTTGCCGCGGCCGGTGGTGGCTTCGAATGGAGGATTCGTAACGGCTTTTATTTTCAAGGGAGTGGAGGGCTTGCGTTTTATACCCACGGATTCGACGGTATAGAGTTGCGTCCAATCGCGTTCGGCTTCCGATTTTGAACTAGTCCCGCGGACTCAGCAAAATCACCAATTCCTAAAAATTAATTCGGCGCCACTGAGCTTCCTCAGAAAAGTAGACACCAAGGATTAAGTTAACTATTAAGTGACTGAATCGGAGGTGTTTTGTGCCTAGACCAGAGAAGTACCGTAAATATTCCAATGAGTTCAGAGATCAGGCCGTTCGTATGGTGGTTGATGAGCACCGCCGTGTAACTGAAGTGGCCAGAAGCTTGGGCCTTGGTGTTTCCCTCTTAGAAACCTGGATAAAGGCCTTTAAAGCCACAGGCTCGGCCACGGGAGTTGGTAGGGGTCGTGGAGCAAAGGACAGGGATCAAGAGAGGATTAAGCAGCTTGAGCAAGAGCTGGAACGCGTTCGAATGGAGCGCGATATCCTAAAAAAAGCAGCGGCGTACTTTGCCAAGGAAAGTCTCTAAGATA
>JBIIGV010000021.1:0-30947 GCA_044236265.1 Oligoflexales bacterium | reverse complement strand
CGAGCAGCAGCAAAATCATTTCGAGAGTATCTAGAACGCAATATCGCTGAGATCAAAAAACGTAAACAGCAAATGAGTGAACGCCTGAATCCCTCGCGAGTTTTATCGGGAGATGATCAAGCGCGCTATTATGCGGCGTGGTTTTATAGTGCCATTCATGCTTTGACGTCTGTGCCCGAATGTCAAACCGTGAAAGATCTAGAAAAAAGACTCCGCTTATCGAGTGATATCATTGAGCGTGCGGTATCTGATTTGGAACGTATGGAGCTTGTTCGCAGGGACGGCGCTAAGGTGATTGCCTTGGCTCGCGATATTCACGCAGCTAGCAAGTCAGCCTTAAACTACAGCTATCATTTTATTTGGCGCTCGATTGCAAACCAGCGCATGCAAGAAACGCAACCTGGTCAAAACGTTCATTACACAGCGCTCTACGGCATTTCCCGCGCTGATGTGCAGAAGATTAAGTCTCTTTGTTATGAGTTTATTCAAAACTCTCGGGACATTGTCGGGCCTTCCAAGGAGGAGACGGTCGCCGCCCTGGGAATCGACTTCTTTGAACTATGATTTGGGGACCATTCCATTGTCCCCAAATTAATACCCCCATTATTTCAAGGTATTAGGCTATTTAGGCCGAATTAAGATTTATAAATCATAAACAATTGAGTTTATAGTTAATAACAAAGAACTATTTTTTGGGCAGGCTATTTCTTATAAAGATCTCCGTCACCGGAGACTCAGTTAGTATTTTAATAAAAAAATTGCATTTTAATAAAAATAGTATAAAAACACGCCTACCCTTTAGGAGCATTCCATGAACCAAATTACTGCACTGTCAGCCCTGGCTTTTGCCGTCATCTCAGCTTGCGGCGCAAACCACAATAAACCATCTGGCACAGGCCCGACAGGTCCCCAAACACCAAGTAGTCCCATTGCGAGTTCGGGTCATGATTCGAAGGCACCTGACTCGGTCAGCGTGCAGGCGGATGGAACGATCACCAGTGGTGGTGGTTATATCTACGGGTATGAAACCAATCCTTGGTTTCTCGGGAATGTTGATACGGTGAAATACTGTATAGACATGGACGAGGATCACTTTGGTATTTCACGCGCTAAAGCAGAAGAAAGCATCGAACGGGCGGTAGCACTTTGGAAGAAGTCATTTAAGGGTGCGACCTTCGAAAATCATAGAGAAGAGCCGGCCGGCACTCTCGTGATTGGAACTCAAGACTTTGAGCAAGTTTCCTGTGATGAGGGTCCAGTTGATATTCGCTTCCAGTTAGGAAAGTTAACCACAGAGCAACGTAAAATAATCAAAAATCCTAGGCAATATGTGGGCGTCACTGTGCAAGAGCAGTACGACGAAGAACAAATGCGTGGTCGAGGCTTTATCTACATCGCGCCTGAAACCGGTGACCTAAGACCCGATGCGGATGACTTGGCGAATAATTTCTGGCGTTACGACGATCAGATTTTACTCGATAGTGTTTTACTTCATGAATTAGGCCATGTTTTTGGACTCAGTCACGATTCCTCGTCATTTCCTATGGCAGCGACTTTTTGCGAGGACATGGTGACAAACGGGTCAATAGCAAACATGGAAAATTTCAAAACTGACTCGTTGCTCAAAGCAATGGTTAATTTTGACTCAATACAATCATTCATCGAGTCGTTAATGGTGGACTTATTTTCAAGTCGTAGGTCTCACGCTTGGGTCTCTTTGTATGGTTTCGATAAATACTTTGGCCTTGACCCAATTGATTTAACGAAGGAGACCACGGTCCTTTTTGAATTCGTATCAGACGATTTGAAGTTATCCACTTGGAATTTTAAGATGGATGGTGACCGTTTAAGTGAGATCAAGAAGGTGCGTAATCTTGATCTGAAATTTGAAATAAAGAACACGGATCGGTCAATGGAGGAGGCTCTAAAAGTTAGAGTTCCGAAGAAACAAAAAATCATGAAAATTCCTCAGGACCGTTTTGATGAAGGCACCAGTCTTACCTCTAGCTACTCAAGTCTTAATCTCGTGTCGCTTGAAACCCAAAGAACCACAGGCTATCTCATTAATCAAAAAGGTGAAAAGACATTTGTCTCTTTGGAGCGGCGCCCCACTTGGAATGAAAATAATTTTATGTCTATGACGGTGAGTATCGTGTCAAACAACGAAATTATTGAGCTTACTAACAACTAATCGAGAAATAAACTACGTCGGGTACTATTAATCGTCAAAAAGTCGAATCTCTCTCATCAAGGAAATAAAAATGAAATCTCTGGAAATTCTATTAGCTGTTATTATCGGACTTGTTGCTTCTTCTTGTACCACAACATCATCCATGATGGATGAACCTGTAGGTTCCGGTCAGGAAAAAGAATTTCAAGTCCCCATGGATGAACTTTATGACATTAGTCGAGCTTCAGTGCAGGCTTGTGGTTTATCAGTCGAAGACGAGCAAAAGCAAGAAGGGATGTTTAAGATTGTCGGGCAAGTTGGTCCCGACTTAGTTAGTTTTGGTTCCCTAGTACGAGTCTTAGGTCTCAAACGAGATCCAAATAAATCGACGGTAAGAGTCATTACACGTGCAAGGTCTCATGCAACTGAATGGGCGACTAGGACAGAGTATGCCACCTGCATCTTCAAGGCAATTGCAGATAAAATTCAGAAAAAATAAAAAACTTGTGAGCCTGTATTGAAAGCTCAGTAACTTTTCTTATCCCTATGCTTCATCAAATGCGGAACGAGGAGTACAGGGGATCAGCAAGCCGTAGAAGCATTCTACTCATGCCTTGAGGAAAGACTGACCTTCAGGGGCCTAGGATAACGTACAAAAGCATCGTCCAACCGTGATTTTTAGGGCAACGCCTTAGTAGCAGCGTCCTTCTTGCCGCTTTTAGGCAAAAAGCCAAACACGGACTTTGGACCTCTATGGGATCATATACTAGGGACTACTCACATCACCTTAGTATCAAAGGAGGATGGTGGACAGACATTCGTTTCTTTGGAGCAAAGCCCGGATGGAATCAAAGAATATTTTTGTCTTTGCTGGTAAGTGTCGTGTACAACAACGAAATCATTGACTTGAATTGAGCGGAAGGGTCATTGATTGATAAAGAAATTACGTCGGGTGGCCCTAATTCTGGAGCCACCCGATTAGTTTTATAAATGATTTCTCTGCGACGTAGGCTTTTAGACGCTCAGTGTTAGCGGGACCTTTGTAGCGAGACGGTTCTGAATGAGTGTGTCGTTTGGTTGAAGACTGCAAAGAAACAGTCCAATCACCAGTATTCGAATCGGCGGTGATTTTTGCGATTGCCGCAACCTCGCCAACAGGAAAATTTTCATCATTTGTGGTGATAATGCTGATGCCTTGGCGTTTGTCCTGAGCTTTGAAGATTCTTGTTGCTGCGTAGCCTGCCGTAGCTAGATCGATGATGGTCAGCGTGGTGTTATCGTTCACGCTTCGAACTAATTCTTTTGCGGCATCAAAATCATTTCGTCCCACAAGCCAAGGCTGAACGGCGTCTTCTAATTTCTTGCGCCAGTTTTTCTCAAAGTCCTCCCGTCTTGTAGCCGGGATCCAAACTTTTACATGAATATAAGGAGCGTGGCTGCGGTAGCCGGTTATAAATCCGCTGTTAGATAACGCATCCTCGACGATCTCACCAAGTCGTGATTCGCTTTGACCGAGGCAATGCCAAACATCCGGAGTCTGATCTTTGTCTTGCGGAGAACGGGCTTTAAGGAGTGCATGAATGTGATCAATCCACAGTCCTTCGATCTCTTTCGGAGGACCTGGTAAGACCATGACAAGACAGTTTTTGATCTCAATACTAAATGCCGAAGCTGTGCCGTGACGGCTGGGATAAATAATAGCCGACTCCGGAAAGAAGGCCTGCTGCCTGTTAGACTCAGCAATCGGTGCTCCCACCGTTTGAAGCCTTTGAACGATGCGCTGCCAGTCTGCCTCATTCCATTTCAGCTTTTGGCCCGCAACCCTAGCAACAACGTCTCTAGTCACATCATCAGTGGTGGGGCCTAGGCCTCCGGTCACTAAAACGATGTCGTGAGTTGCAATTAGATCGCTGAGAGCTTTGCTCATCAGGGCTTGGTTATCGGGCACAGCAACGTGGTGATCGCAGGTAAAACCAAGTTCGGTTAAATTTGCCGCTAATGTTGAAGCGTTTGAATTGACCACCTCACCAGAAGTGATCTCAGTTCCAATGGCCAGAACGGCCACGGTAGATTTTCTTGAGATTTCACTCATGGGCGCTCAAAGGTGAATTCTGGCTTGGCATCTCTGGTTATGAGATCCATCAGGGCCGCCTTCGTGGGCTTATGTTCATAAAGAACCTGGTACACCTGCTCGGCAATTGGCGTCTCCACACCAAGTTTTTTTGCCAGAGAGTGAGCTGCCTTGGCAGTCGTGAAGCCTTCGGCAACTGAACCGAGGCTTTGTAATGCGTCGTGAACACTCATTCCTTGGCCGAGTTTGAAACCAAGAGAGTAGTTTCGACTTTTTTCAGATCCACACGTTAAAAATAGATCTCCGACACCGCCTAGTCCTTGGAACGTTATCGGATTTGCTCCCAGCTTGACCCCCATATGCGTAATCTCAGCAAGTCCGCGAGTGATAAGACCTGCCATGCTGTTCATTTGGAGTCCTAAACCAGCGCATGCTCCCGCGGCAATGGCCACGACGTTTTTTAGAGCTCCAGCAACCTCGAGGCCAAGCGGATCTTTTGATGTGTAAACGCGAAAAAAGGACGTGTGAAAGATTTTCTGAACGGCATTTGCGCGATCCGCGTCTTTACTCGCGGCAACCACAGCTGTGGGCAGTTTTTGTGCAACTTCGACGGCGAAGCTGGGTCCGGACAGCACGACGGTCTTGTTTGCGATGTCTGTGCCAAATAAATCAGCAACCACGTCGATAAAGAAAAACCCAGTGCTGATTTCGATGCCTTTAACCGCGCTGATCAAAACGGGAGTTGTGGTTAAATGTTGAGCAAAATGCTTTAGCGTTTCCCTGACAGCCTGCATGGGGACCGCGACAACGATCGCGCGATAGTCATTTATCTGCGCGGGCTCGATGTGGTTGATCGCTGTGAGGGTCGGTGCTAAGGTAATCGTGCTAAGATATTTGGGATTTTTGTGGAGTTTGTTGATACCATCAACGAGCACTTTCGAACGGGACCAAATATCGACACTCCATCCCTCGCGCGCGAGATGCTCCGCCAGGCATGTTCCGAAGTTACCGGCACCGAGAACGAGAATTTTTCCTTGTTTACTTGAGCCGCTCATCGAAACAAATCTCCTGTGAAGAGGTTAGCTGGGGTAACAGTTTACCAGACTTTTCTGGCAGGTGGACAGAATGAATCCTTACATTCCGGTGCTAATTGTTTTGATTTTCGGATTGACGCTTGGAGCCATACTTAGTGGTTTAGCAGCGTTTCTTGGCCCCAAAAATCCAAGGCCTGAGAAGATTGATCCCTATGAGTGCGGTGTACCAAAGGTAACCGGCGCAAACGAAAAGATGAGCGTTAAGTTTTATCTGACTGCCATTCTTTTTATTCTCTTCGATATCGAAACAATCTTTTTGTACTTATGGGCCAAAGCATTCCCACAATTGGGCTGGTTTGGCGTGGCTGAAGTCATGGTGTTTATGGTGATTTTGGTCGCTGGATACATTTATGTAGTGAAGCGGGGGGCTCTGGAATGGGATTAACGGCAGACGAATTTACAATTCAATTCATTGCGACTCTCGTCAAGTTTGCAATCGTTGCTGGGCTCCTGCTGCAGATCCCACCAGTGATGGTTTGGGTCGAACGTCGCGTTCCAGCGATGATGCAACGTCGCAAAGGACCAAACAGGGTTGGTATCTTTAAGTGGCGTATTTACGGCCTCATGCAATCACTTGCCGATACAATCAAGCTGATCTTTAAAGAGGAAGTGGTTCCTGAAGGTGCTCAGAAAGCCTTTTATCACCTCGCTCCGGTTTTCTCCGTATTTCCTGCCTTTTTGATCGCGATGGCGATCCCCTATGGTCCAGATATTCATGCTTTTGGCACAACGATTCCTCTATCGATCATTCGTGTTGATGTGGGCTTTTTGTTTATTTTTGCGGTGAGTTCATTGGCGGTTTACGGAGTAACCATTGCTGGATGGGCCTCAAACAACAAGTACTCGCTACTTGGCTCTTTGCGCGCTTCGGCACAGATGATCAGCTACGAGATCCCCCTGGGGATGTCTCTCATTCCAATTGTGTTGATCTACGGCACTTTGGATCTCAATAAAATTGTTGAGGCGCAAAGTCACTTTTGGAAATGGGGCGTATTCCTATCTCCGGTTTCGTTCCTATTGTTTTTGATCGCCATGTTTGCTGAAACCAATCGCGCGCCGTTTGACCTTGCAGAAGCCGAGGGTGAGCTGGTCGCGGGCTTTCATACAGAGTACACGTCGGCAAAGTTTGCGGCCTTCTTCTTGGGCGAGTACGTGAGTATGTTCGTGTTGAGCTGTTTGGCATCTACAGTCTTTTTTGGTGGATGGCAGGTACCGTTTTTCAGTGTCCAAAAGCTTGACGACTTGACCGGATTTATT
The DNA here is from genome assembly GCA_044236265.1 of Oligoflexales bacterium. Taxonomy (GTDB): domain Bacteria; phylum Bdellovibrionota_B; class Oligoflexia; order Oligoflexales; family RGVZ01; genus CAMDKS01. The sequence continues at coordinate 24,355 of JBIIGV010000021.1, read as the reverse complement.
GGTGTCAGTGCTTTGATTGGCCACGTTACCCTAATGCTTAAGGCGACGTTCTTCATGTGGCTGTATATCTGGGTTCGCTGGACTATTCCGCGATTTAGATATGACCAACTGATGTCGCTTGGTTGGAAGTATATGATTCCTCTTGGTCTGGTGAATGTTGTTGTGACGGCGGTGGTGATCGCTGCCTTTAGATTTTCCTAATAGTCGGAGTCGGCGATGCCTGATTTTTCTCTTTTAATGACTCACGGAGTTTTTCACCTGTTTGCGGCGTTGATCACGCTGTGCTCGGTGTTGGTTGTGATGTCAAAGCACCCGGTCAAAAGTGCGGTCTTTCTCGTTGTGGATCTATTCTTGTTGGCCGGTCTTTACGCCACCTTGGAGAGTCACTTTGTAGCTGCGATTCAGGTTTTGGTTTATGCCGGAGCCATTGTGGTCTTGTTCCTCTTTGTCATCATGCTTTTGAACCTTCAGCCTGAGCAGCTTAGGGGGCTGAAGTTTTCTGCTGTTGAAGCTGGAACTCTCGTGATCTCGCTTGTTGGATTCTTGATAACTGTCGTGGCTACTTTCAAAGGAGACCAGACTGGGCTCGGTGACGGTTCTTTGGATCCAGTTGCCATCGAAGCGGCCGGCGGTAACACCTACGTGGTCGCGATGAAACTACTCACTAATTACATTTGGCCGTTCGAACTGGCATCAGTTCTGATTTTGATGGCAATTGTTGCTGCTGTCGTGATCGCGAAAAAAGACAAGAAAAAAACCTCTGCCCCCATAAGCTGAGAAACGAGGAGAATATATAGTGGTACCCGTTGATTTTTACTTTGTTCTGGCCTGTCTGATCTTCTCGCTTGGACTATTCGGCGCTTTGTTTCGTCGAAATCTCATCATGGTGTTGATGTCCATTGAACTGATGCTAAATGCTGTGAACTTGGTTTTTGTTGCAGCTGGGCGTGCTATTGGAAATGTCGATGGCCAGGTGATGGTCTTGTTTGTGATTACGGTCGCCGCATGTGAGGCGGCTGTCGGTCTTGCAATGGTCATTGCGCTGTTCCGTAAATATGGAACCGTTAATACTGATATTCTTAGACTTTTACGCGGCTGATTGGGGGATTTCTTATGATGCTATGGATCATGCTTTTGGCTCCTCTTTTCGGTGCAGCACTCAATGGCCTTGTACTTCGCAAAGCGCCAAAAATTGTGAGTCACCTCGTGGCTGTTGCCGCAATGGCGATTTCATTTGCTGCTGCGTTGATGACGTTCCTCGACATGATGAAAACTGGCGGTGAAGCGAAGACTTACTTGGCTTTTGACTGGCTTGATGCGGGAGGGTTTCACGCGCCCTTTAAGTACATTGTGGATCGTCTGTCTGGTCTTATGATGCTCGTGGTTACAGGTATCGGCACCTTGATTCACATCTATGCCGGTGGATACATGCATGAAGAAAAATCCACAGCACGCTTTTTCTCTTATCTGAATTTGTTCGTCTTCATGATGCTTCAGCTTGTCATGGGCGATAACCTGATGGTGATGTTTGTGGGTTGGGAAGGCGTCGGTCTTTGCTCCTACCTGCTGATCGGTTACTGGTTTCATGATGATAAGAATGCTGCAGCCGGAATGAAGGCCTTCCTGGTAAACCGCATTGGCGATATCGGTTTTCTTCTCGGAATTTTTCTCACCTACAAACATTTCGGAACAGTGAGTTTCAGCGAGCTCAAAGAGATGATCGGTGGCAACACTTTGGACGCGGTTCACATGGGTGCGATCGGTTGGATCACGATCTGCTTATTCATAGGCGCGACCGGAAAGTCGGCTCAGCTTCCTCTTTATGTTTGGCTGCCTGATGCGATGGCGGGCCCTACTCCTGTGTCGGCCCTTATCCATGCGGCGACCATGGTGACGGCCGGTATCTATATGATGACTCGTCTCAACTTTATGTTCTATCTCGCACCACTAACTATGCAGATTATCGCTATTGTGGGTGGACTCACAGCGCTCATGGCTGCAACGATTGCAATTGTTCAGTCTGATATTAAGAAAGTCTTGGCGTACTCTACAGTGAGTCAGTTGGGCTATATGGTGATGGCCTGTGGAGTGGGAGCTTTTGATGCTGGTGTATTCCATCTTTTTACGCACGCATGCTTCAAAGCATTGATGTTCCTTGGTGCTGGTTCCGTCATCGTGGCCATGCATCACGAGCAGGACATGTTCAAGATGGGTGGCCTAAGAAAGTATATGCCGGTCACTCACCTCGTGTTCTTGGTTGGAGTTCTTGCCATCATTGGTATGCCGCCTTTTGCTGGCTTCTTCTCAAAAGATGAGATTCTTTGGAAATCATATATTGGCGGCGGCCCTGCCCTTTGGGGAATTGGAGCCATTACGGCGGGCTGCACATCCTTTTACATGGTGCGCTTGCTGTGTTTGACATTCTACGGTGAGCACCGTGGTGGTGGTCATGCAGAGCATGGTCACGATGATCATCACGGTCATGCAGATCACAAATCACACGGCCACGGCGATGGTCATGGTCACACGCCCCATGAGACAGGTGTCGATATGTGGGGCCCGTTGGTGATTTTGGCAATCATGAGTGCTGGAGTTGGCTTTTTGGGAGTGCCGCATGTTTTGGGCGGACACAATATTTTTGCCGAGTATCTCAAGCCGGTCATGCTGATTCCAGAAGCTGCGGAGGAACATTGGGCATTTCTTGAGGGTACTTACAGTCACTCACTGGAGATTGGTTTGATGGCCGCCTCAGTCGTTGTGATGCTTATTGCAAGCGGCACAGCGGTCGTATTGTATGGCCGTGGTCCAAAGCCTGTGCTGGACAGCTGGAAAAAATCAATGTCAGGCGTTTACAACACCCTTTGGAACAAATATTTCGTGGACGAATTTTACTTCGCGAAAATTGTTCAACCGGTTCGCGATATTGCTGAGTTCCTTTGGGCTTTTGTCGATGTGAAGATTATCGATGGAGCAGTCAACGGTGCTGCCGAGTTTTGTCGATTTATCGCTGGTGCAGTGAGCTTTAAAATGACTGGCTCGATCCATCGTCATGCGATGGTTCTCGTTTTAGGTCTGGTCTGCCTTTTGTCCGCTTTGGTCGTTAATTAATCCCAATAAAAGGGTTTGCTTGAAATGGAACTTATCAATTCACACATTTTGTCCTTTTTGATTTTCATGCCGCTGGTGGCTGCGGGGGTTATTTTGTTTTTACCCTCGCTAGCAACTGCCCGCGTTGTGGCGATGCTCGCTTCGGTCGTCGCGTTTCTAGGAGGCTTGCACGTATGGTATTGGTTTGACGGGACCTCCTCGGCACTGCAGTTTGTTGAAAGCTACGAGTGGATCCCGTCACTTGGCATGAAGTACATTGTCGGTGTGGATGGGCTTAGTCTTCTGCTAGTCGTTTTAACCACGTTTCTGATGCCTCTTGTGCTTTTAAGTCAGTGGCACATATCAGAGCCAAGCCAAAAGCCATTTTTGGCGCTTCTCCTGGCTCTCGAGTCCGGGATGATTGGTGCGCTGGTGGCCATGGATATGGTGTTCTTTTATGTGTTTTGGGAAGCAATGCTTATTCCGATGTATTTTATCATCGGTGTTTGGGGTGGAAAACGCCGCATTTACGCAGCGACAAAGTTCGTCTTGTACACCGTCATCGGCTCACTACTCATGCTTGCAGCTGCTGTTGTTTTGTATTTTGCCCACTTTCGTCAGACCGGGGTCTATTCAACAAGTTTGCTAGATCTGTACCAAGTTAAGCTTCCCATTGCGACGCAGATGTGGATGTTCATAGCATTTGCTGTGGCCTTTGCAATTAAAGTTCCGATGTGGCCATTCCACACGTGGCTGCCTGATGCCCACGTTGAGGCTCCTACCGTAGGTTCGGTGATCTTGGCCGGTGTATTGCTGAAAATGGGTACCTATGGCCTCCTTCGCTTTGCAGTCCCACTGTTCCCGGAAGCAATGGTGCAGGCTGCGCCGGTTCTTATATTCTGCGGCGTGGTTGGAATTATATATGGCGCATTGACAGCTTGGGTTCAGAAGGACGCCAAAAAGATGGTGGCCTACTCTTCGGTATCACACCTTGGCTTTGTGGTGATTGGTACATTCGCGGTGATGGCAGGTGGTGAGATTAGCGTTGAAGCTCTGACGGGTGCGACTTACCAGATGATTAATCACGGGATTTCAACTGGAGCGTTGTTCTTTCTTGTTGGGGTGATTTACGAGCGTCGCCATACACGGATGCTCTCTGATTTCGGTGGTCTGGCGGAAAATATGCCGCTGTTTGCCATCATGTTGATTGTGGCTACATTAAGTTCGGTTGGTTTGCCTGGTACGGGCGGGTTTGTTGGCGAGTTCTTGATTCTAAACGGAACATTTCAAGCAATGCCATTGGCAGGAGTTCTAGCATCCCTTGGTGTCCTGTTGGGTGCTGTGTACATGCTGACATTATGCCGCAAAATTTTGTTTGGACCGCTTGATAATCCTGAAAATAAAGAGATGGAGGATTTGAACGCTCGAGAGCTCGGCTATCTTGTTCCCCTGGCAGTGCTCGCGATCGTGATGGGTATTTTTCCAAATGCATTTATTGGTAAGACCAAGCCGTCGATCGAACATCTAGCGAAAAACTATAAGAACTATAGCTTGGATTTCCGTATGGGATCCGACATGTCATCAAAGTCCGCGAACTAAATAAACAAGAACCTGGAAACGCTCAGGAGTAGACAGTGCAATTTGAAGTCCCACAATTAACAGCAAGTTTTTATGGTGCAGCTCTTCCTATTATAATTCTGTGTAGCACAGGGATTGTGGCCCTGCTCATGGCGGTTAGTAAGAGTCTTGCCAGCCCGAGGGTTCAATACTGGCTAAATTTTGGCGCCCTTTTATTGTCGCTGTTGCTGGTGATTCGCCTCTATGCCATCTCGGGTGCTGCCAGTGAGATGTTTCTCAGTGGAGGGTTTGTTTCGGGCCGATTGGGCTTTTTTGGCCAGGGAGCGATCATTGGTATCGCCCTGGTGATCTCGCTACTGATGGGTGAAGGCTACCTTAAGGAGAAGTTCTTTCGCGGAGAAATCATCGCGCTATTCCATATGGTGATTGCTGGTATGTGCACCATGGTGGCCACTGATGACCTTGTCACTTTGTTTGTGGGTCTGGAAATGGCATCGATCGGTGTTTATGCACTAATCGGCTACACCAATCCTACCAAGCTCTCGCAAGAGGGCTCTATCAAGTATTTCGTTTTGGGAGCCGTTGCGGCCGCCATTTTATTATTCGGTTTTGCTTTCTTATATGCTGCGACTGGGACGCTGAGAATTAGCGAGATTAGTTCTTCGATCGGTAAGATAAGTGGCCACTCATGGGTTGAGCTGGGTGCGATTTTGACCATTGCGGGTTTAGGTTTCAAAATGGCGTTAGTTCCCTTTCACATGTGGACTCCAGATGCTTACGAGGGTTCTCCAACTGGCTTAACAGCTTTCATGGCGACTGCCATGAAAACGATGATTATGGTGGCTGCTATTCGCATGTTTGAAAACGGTTTAGACGGCGTTCATGCTGTATGGCTGCCTGTTATCGGCTTCATGGCTGCGGCATCACTGCTGTTTGCCAACATCATGGCTCTTGCTCAGCAGAGTGTTAAGCGAATGCTCGCCTACTCGTCAATTGCTCATAGCGGTTACATGGCTTTAGCGCTGGCATCGATGAGTGGCGGTGTGTCACAGTATTCTGTTCCTTCTATTTTGTTTTATTTGATTGGTTATGTTTTGGTGAGTCTTGGTGCGTTTGCTGTGATCATGTGGCTGGAAAACGAACGTTGCGAGAATATTATCGTCGATGATTTAACCGGCTTAGCAAAACAACATCCCTACGCTGCCACTGCCCTGGCCCTTTTCATGTTTAGTTTGGGTGGAATGCCGCCTACGGTCGGATTCATCAGCAAGCTCTATATTTTTAATTCGGCTCTTAGTAACAACATGATCGGACTGATTGTGGTTGCGGCCATCGGTTCGACAATCTCCCTTTACTACTACATGCGCATCATTGTGCGCATGTTTATGATGGATTCAAGTCCAGTTTTGGGCGCATTGATCAAGCCTGTGGCCTCAAAGGTTACGTCTGGTGTTGTTTTGGTTTGCGCCATCCTGATTATTCTATTTGGAACACTGCTCCCAGAGTCAGGCATGCGTGTTGCACGGCACACCTCAGGCGAAGTGACAGGTGGGCTTTAATTAGCTTCATCTAAAATCATTTAGTGAAGGCGAGCTGTCGAAAGTCTTTAATCCATGCAATGGATTTAATCGGAGTTTCGGGGTGACCGGCGTGGCGCCGGTCCACGAATACCACGTGCGCCTCAGGAATCGTCTCTTTCATCATGTTGACGTGTCGAGGCTCGTTGTCAAATGCGGCGAGGATAAGATCTGTCGCTGCTAAGCCGAAGACCTCCTCTCGCTTGAAGCGAAAATCACACATACTAGATTCTGGTTTTAAAATGAGTTTGGCTCGCTCGCCGTGAGGAAAGCCCTGTTTTGCAAGGCTGGCGTGGGTGGCGGAGCCCATCCGTATACGGTCTCGTCCGGTTAAGTAGACAATCGTTGCACCCTCAGAATGAAGCGCATTAACAAAGTCGGGGGCACCGGGAACCACTTCATCGATTTCACACATTAAAAAAAATCGATCCCACCATGCTTTTGTAGCCTCGGACCTTATCCTGGGGTCTGAAACGCCCAGAAGATCCAAATTGTCCTCTACCCGATACCTCATATCATCGTTAGTCAGTCTCGCTAGCCGCTGCGAAAGCTCAGGATTTGCCTTTTTTATGTCTGGACGTTCAGCAAACGCGGTCAGAATATGACGGGTTCGGCTACCGGCGTCGAAGATCGTATCGTCCAGATCAAATATGACGTGAGGAGTCTCTCCGAGTCTGATTCTATTTGCCGTCTCAGTTATTATGATGTCTAAAATCTCAGAACTATAAACCATACGAATCTTATGCTTAAGCGTTACGACAAGAGTTGATGGACTATAGTCCAATCAAATAGGTGTACCAAGTCCATTTACGAGTGCCTTGGACGGTTTACTGGGCCTTGGAGGTAGTTTTAGGCGGACTTGAAAGCATATCTTGCTCAAATCTGCCAAAGTGGCGTCTTCTCAGGGGGTTAACGCCACAAATCGTCATTGAAAACTAGCCTTGGATGGGTTACGTACCTCGCTCGGTAAGAAGTCGTGACCAGAATCTTTATTAAGACCAAGAGGTGTCCATGGATCTCGTGATCGTAGGTGTAACACTACTCATCGTTGTTGGCCTTTATTTCCGAAATAATCCTCTTGGTCACTCTCCTAAATTCATGTGGCATCGTTTCTACAACTGGTTTGCCATGGGTATGACCTACGCGTTCCTCTATATGGCTCGATACAACCTTAGCGTCTCGAAGAATGCTCTAGGTGACATGATGTCAAAGCAGGACTTCGGATATATCTTCGGGATCGGAACCATTACTTATGGTCTTTCCTTTCTTTTGACAGGCCCGATGGTTGATCGCATGGGTGGTCGTAAAGGGATGTTGATTGCTGCAGTCGGCTCCAGTATCGCCAATATCATGATGGGGGGCGTGGTTTTCTACTTCCTAAATGGGGGCCGGGACCTGGATCTGACCATCACGATGACAGCTCTGTATTCTCTAAATATGTTCTTCCAAAGCTATGGTGCGGTTTCGATTATCAAAGTTAAAGCATATTGGTTCCACGTCCGTGAACGTGGACTTTTCGGTGCAATTTTTGGAACTCTTATCTCATTTGGTGTTTATTTTGCATTCGACTGGGGACAGGCGATCGCAGATGCTATGAAGCTTGAACCAAATAAGGAGCTTTCTTCGTTTCAGCAAGGCCTTCGTACCATGTTTGCAGTGGACGTCGGTACAACTGATGCTTACTGGTTTGTGTTCTTGATTCCTGCAGGAATTTTGTTGGTATGGGCATTGATTGACCTTCTGCTTCTAAAAGACTCTCCTGCTCATGCTAACTTTGATGACTTTGATCCTCATGATGCATCCTCTGATGAAGAGATGGTGGATCTTCGCATAACAGCACTCCTAAAGAGGATTTTTACCAATCCTATTTTGTTAACTGTAGCCCTGGTTGACTTCACATCCGGTATTTTACGTAACGGTATCATGCAGTGGTACTTTGTTTACGCAAAAGAAGTTCCTCAGATTGGTGCGGAGTTTTTCAAAGAAAACTGGGGTATGCTCCTCTGTATCACTGGAATTATCGGCGGGTTCACCGGCGGACTGATGTCGGATAAGTTGTTTCAATCGCGTCGAGGTCCCCCAGCAGCGATCCTTTGTTTCACAATGGCCATCTTCTGCTCCGGAATGATCTATGCGATTCCAGATAAGCCTGTGCTACTGGGTACATGTGCGGTGTTAATCACTCTATCTGTGATTGGCGTTCACTCTCTCATGTCGGGCACTGCAGCTGCGGACTTTGGCGGCCGGAAGGCGACAGCTACCGCCTCAGGAATCGTCGATGGCTGCGTGTATCTTGGCAGCGGTCTACAATCCATTTCCCTCGGATATTTAACCTCAAAAAGCTGGACCTACTGGCCTATGTTCCTTCTGCCGTGGGCAGTTCTGGGGACTTTGCTGGCTATGAGAATTTGGCATAGTTTGCCAGAAGCTACGAAAAGGTATTTAAAGACTGTGGAAAGAGTGGATGTAACGGAAGTGCGAACAGCACGTGGGAAAATTAAAGTGACAAGATCCACAAAAGTTACAACCGAGAATGACTGAAAGACAGGATTTTTAGGAATTAAGTGTTCTAAAATAACAGCGCCCAAAGCGCTGTTATTTTTTGGCATTTAATGCTCAGGTTGGAGTGCAGGATTTTTTGATGTCGCAGACAGCCACTCGTCGATAATTTTATTTGTTAGATCGGGCTCTCGAATATTAATCCAATGGTCACTATTTATCATTCCTTGAACTTTCCCGCCGGGAGTTCCAACGACCCATTCACGCCACCTCTCGGAGAAAAAACGATATTTGTTTCTCTCCCCATAGAGGAACAAAGTCGGCTTTTTCGGGCGGTATGCGTTTAACAGAGAGGCACCGTATCTTTTAAATAAAAAACCTCTCCATACATAAAAATAGAAGTAGTTCATCTGCGATGTGACCTCTCGCCCCCTTGGAGCATTTACGGACTTAGAAAATACCGCAGTCATCCAGTTGCCAAGTGACGGGATCGCCTGACCTATTAAAAATGCACTCGCAAGCCACCACTGATAGCTAACAAAAAACAGCATGTGACCGATGGATGTAGGTTTTACATCTGCACCGACATCGAGGGTTATGAGGCGTCTAAAAAGATCGGAATATCTCTTGTCTAGGTGGTAAGCTAAAATTGCCCCCCAATCATGACCAATCACTGTGACTAGTGACGAGGACGTGTCTCCCAACCTTGTTTTTAGTGACTGCGCTAAGGCATCTGTCAGGTCTGGAAAGTCTAGACCCCATTTACTTCGGCCCGCCCCCGGAAAATTTGGCAAAGTTACTGTTATGCAGTGATAGTTAGTTGAGAAATATTCGACTTGATTGTCCCAAAGACTTCCAGAGTCAGGCCACCCATGAATGAAAATTAAAACGGGATTACCAACCTTGCCGAATGATTCGATATGAAAAGATTCGTACGGCATTGTCGTTATCCCGGTTTGATGATCGCAGCTAGCGGTCAAGGTTCAAGACCATCTGAGCTACTTCGTTGGCTCCTCTGGCGGCATGGACTGTAAAGGGTTCATCGTCGCTTCATCGCCGGCGGGTGCGATTTTTGAGGGTGTCAGACTTGCAATTGTTGATCGCTTAGACTTGAAAATTTGTGAGGCTCCCGTACGACGAATATAAATCATTTCAGGGTTGTCCTGAGCAGTCCAAACATCAATCGTTATGTCTGGCTCCTTTGGTGTTAGTCCAAGAACAACTCGATGTTTAGGTGCTTTAGGTAGGTTTTTTGCCACGTCACTTGCGGCATCATAAACATCTTCAGCCCTTGCGTACTCCAAGTCCACAACCAATCCTCGCACATGCGATGCACCGCTTGGCTTCTCCTCGGCCTTGCCAGTGAATTTTCCATCTGCGGCGAACTTACCTGCATCTTCCGCTCGGTACCAGTCGGTAGCAACTTTGGCAAACGCTTCGCCATCGATTGTAACTTTACTGACATCTGCTGAGCCAAATGAAAATATTTTTTTATCGCGTAAGTCTTTCGCTGTTTTGACAATTTTTCCGCGGGCATCGTCTGCCAGTTTAAAAATAGTCAACGTGTTTACCGCGCGTGCGTATATGCCGTCTTTTGTTTGGTAGAAGGTTAGTTGATGAGATCCCGGGCTTTGCGTCAGGTCTATCTTTGCGAGCAGGTTTTTATCTGACATAGCAGCAAGAAGGGCTTGGTTTGGAGAGTCGATAAACTCGGTTGCTTTGAGTCCAAAAAGATCGTCTAGGTAATTTTTGACGGAGACAGAATCCCCGGGGGCACTTACCGGACGTTGAATTAGCCATTTGCCATCCGCTTGTGACAGTGCAAGCGTCTCAGTTCCTTGATTGTTTTTCGCGGTCACAGTCAGCCCAGTCACTGTAGATGCAGAGCCTGAAAGGATCTTTTTGTCTCGAAGATCAAAAAGGGATTTACCCGTCGACGTGACAATGTATTGGCTCCCCGCAAATGCTTTGGGGCTATCAGATGTAGCGACGTACGCACTGAAGCCTACCGGCGTATTTAGACCGACATAAAAGCTAAGCTTTTTGCCGTCCTTCGTTTCAATCTCGATGTCACGGCGAGGTTTGTCGAGTCCGAACTGGGGCCACTGGTCCTTTGAAGTGGAGACCTCGGACTCTGTTTTGTAGTCTGTCAGATTTTTGATGAGATCAGTGACGACTTGCTGGTCAGCCGTAGTTGTCACGGGAACCGAAATTGCCCAAGTTCCGTCCGTATTCTTAAGTGTCACATCGGTGGCACCCGCACTGCTAATGGCTGAACCGGCCGTTTTGGCACCTCCATCTTCCTCAGTCGTAGCTCTGATGCGAAGTCCGACGATGCTCTCAGGCTTTATTGGAAGAAGTATTCCTTTCGTCTCTTTCTCTTTTTCCTCATTTTTAGTCTTCCATTCATCCCACGTGGCTAAGGCGCCAAGTCCAATAAGAAGAGTTGCCAGTCCGGCAATTTGCTTCCATTTTTGCATTAAGCTTGCCTCCTCTTAAGCCAATAAAATGCGCCAAATCCGAGGAATACGAATGGATAGATGAAGCAAATGAATAACAGATTTAAAGTGGCGCTTCCGGTCGCTATTGTTAGCGTGCTTTTGGTCGTATCCTTTGGGCGAATTGAGATGAAATCTTCGTCCTGAGTTAGCCAGCTGACAGAGTTTGCCAGTAAGTCACGATTTTCTGCAGTTTGAAATCCCTGATTCGTTATGAATTGAGCTGAGCCGAATACGGCGATTCTCGATTCTTTATCGCTAATCTTGCCCGATGAGGTCGCCATCACCGCAAACGATCCTTGCTCGACCCGTTCACGTGTGATCCCCTTTAAATCAGCAGCCGACTGGACGCTTTTCACGCGAACAGTCGTCTCTCCGGCTGTTTTCCCAATGAGGCTGACTTTGAACTTTGAGGGGTTGTCTGGGATCTCAGTAACAGTTCTGGTGTTTTGGAAAAGAATGGCGACATTGCTTTTGCGCGCGAAGTCTTTTGTGATGGGGCTGAATTCATCAAAGTCTTGAATAATTGCGTTGTTTTGTCCCAATAACTGCGCTCGCGGATCGTCTGGTAGCAGAATCATGAGGTCGTCATTAAGCGACATCCCATATTTTGAGAGGAATTTATTGATGTTCTGAGCCTGAACCATAGCATCAACAAATGCGATGATGCTGCCGCCTCTTCCGATAAAATCTTCAAGAAACTTAACTTCAGCGTCCTTGAAATCGTACTTGGGTCCAGCAATCAACAGTGCAACCGCGTCATCTGGCACCTTTCCTTGATCAAGAAGTGTAACGTCTGCGACGTCGTAGCGATTGTTTTTGAGTTCTTGTGCAGCGCGGTCAAATCCGTCAGCATCTTGACCCGTTAATTGTCCCTCGCCGTGACCTTTCGTGAAGTAGATTTTTTTATTGCCTTCTTTGAGCACTGCCACTAGCGCATTGGTGATCTTCTCTTCGGTGAATGTTGTGACGCGGTTTTCCTGAGTTCCTAGCTTAAAAATAGCCGTATTACCACTTGTCAGCTTATCAGCCATGGCTCGCGTATTCTCGCGCTGGGGGTTTACATACTCAATTTTTATTTTGGCATTTTTGGCGAGGTAGAGACCCATGAGGTCGCGAAATGTTTGTTCCTGCTGCTGGTCCATGAAATAGGCTGTAACGCTTAAGGTCTGATCTTTTTTTGACAGCGTTTCGATCGCCTTAACAGACTGATCAGATAACGTATTTGTTTTGTCTCGACTGAGGTCCCATGTTTTGTCAAATCTTGGTCGACTTGTTATCACCGAAATGCCAACAAAGACTAAAACTGAAAGGATCAGAACGGCTCCCGAGGATGCCCCATACTTTGCACCCTTACGTGAGAAGAATTTTCGAAAGCCCGACAGGTCCAGCCACACCCAAAGAGCGATGAGCCCCGCAGCAAGCCCCCATCCTGTTGATTTAAACAGTAGTGCCTGACTTGCAAAGCTGGATGCCAGTGTTGTCCCAAAGGCGGCGATAAAGATAGCTAAGAAGGGTAAAATAAATAATCCACTGCGCATGATGATTTACCTCCAACGCTGACTGTCTAAGGTGACATTAGTGAAGAAAAGAAACATCGCCGTAAAGACGAGAAAGTATGCGGTATGACCAACGGATAGTGTTCCCTTGAAGAAGGCGTCTAAGTGATCTGAGTTGGCCAGGTACTTGAGAACTGATTCCATGATTCCCCCACCGCTTAAGTTGGTGGCCATCCAGTTGAGGATGAGCAGCAGAAAGAGTCCGAACATCGTGAATAAGAAGGCCATAAATTGGTTGCTGGTCATGGAACTGACCCACAGGCCGAAGGCAATTTGAGAGCAAACCAAGAGCAGAAGTCCGATATAGCTTGTCACGATGACCATTTTGTCGGGGTTACCATGAGTTACCGTGAAAAGAGGATAGACCGCAGAAGCGACCAAAACTAAAGCCATCAAGCTTGCAGCAGCAAAAAACTTACCAAGAACAATCTCCATGGGTGTACACGGGGATGTTTGTAGAAGCCTGATCGAGTGATTTCTTTTCTCCTCACTAAAGCTAGCCATGGTGACTGCAGGGACGACCAGTAACAGTATGAAGTGAAGATTATAGAATAATGCTTTCAGCAGCTGCTCTAACGTTGGGGCTTGTCCGCCCATCATGGGAGCCTGCTGCGTCATCTGCATAAACATGCCGATAAAATTATTGAAAAAGAATCCCATGAAAATCAGGAAAAACCAAAAAATGGCGGATGCCCTTGGGGATGCGAAATAGGCTTTAAGATCACGACGTGCAATAGCGAATATACTACTCATGATAGATCTCCTTGGTTTTATTTAGTTAGCTGCAGGAATACGTCTTCTAGGGAGCGTGTTTTGAGAGCGAGTCCTCGCAGTCCAAATCCTCCATCGACGACAGCTTTCGCAACGTCATCTAGAATTTGATCGCCCGTAGTCGTACTGACTGCGAATTCAATATCACCATCAGTCGAGCCAGCCTTGAGATTTTGTAAGCCGAGTCGACCAAGCGTTGTCAGCGCATTAGCTCCATTACGGGCAACTTTAAGTTTGTAGGTGTGTCCCGTTTCCATGGCGGCAGCTAGCTGCTCATAGGTCCCTTGTTTAACAATCTGACCTTTGTTGATGATTACGATTTTGTCACATGTGTTCTGCACTTCGCTGAGAATATGCGATGAGAGTAAAATCGTGTGCTGACCTGCCAAAGATCTCACGAGCTTTCTGATCTCTGCAATCTGCGTAGGATCAAGTCCCTCTGTTGGCTCGTCAAGAACCAACACCTCTGGATCGTGCACCAACGCTTGTGCTAAGCCGACACGTTGCCTGTAACCTTTTGAAAGATTGCCGATCAATCTTTTGCGCACGTCACCGAGTGCCAACTTTTCAATGGTCGCGTCGACTCTGACGCGAATTGAATGCGAGGGAACTTTGTGCAGTTCTGCAACATAGCGGATAAAATCTTCAACAATCATTTCATGGTGAAGCGGTGCGACATCAGGTAGGTAGCCGAGCCTTTTTTTGGCCTCGATGGGCTGCTCGGTTATGTCAAAACCTGAGATTTTTGCAGTGCCGCTATCGGGGCCGATACATCCACATAGAATGTCCATCGTTGTCGATTTGCCGGCACCGTTCGCTCCAAGAAAACCAACGATCTGGCCTTTCTCAACGGTGAATGTCACATTGGAAAGTGCCGCTAGATCACCGTAATTTTTACAGAGACTCGATACTTCGATCATGTAACTCCTCCAAACTTGTTTGGGACGTGGCTTTTTCCGCCACGAGTGACTCAGAAGGCTAATATTAAATATCTTTTAGCTAATGAAATCAAAGCGCAAAATGAAAAAATCACGGGGTTGACGGTATGGCTACAAGGCCGCCGGTTTGCCAAATATTTGACCAATCCTTAAAGTGCGGTGAAAAAATGTGTCCGCTCGTACCTGTGGGAAATGCCCAAACACTTGTTTCTGGGCGCCCAGGGGACCAAATCATCCTGGTGCTTGGGCCATGGTGAGGCTTTTCAGCTCGCAGAACCGTCGAGGCGCCGTACTGCAGTGGAGCGTCTATTTCAAACAGTCTACCCACTACTGGGACTCGCCCCACAAAAGGATGTTGCGTCGCCCACTGGTTACGAATTTGCCACTCCTTTCGCGTCTGAGTGGGAGTGCGCATAAGCGACTTGATGACGCCAGAGGCTAACGCTTTAGGGTCAAAGCCAAGAAGCGTGGCAACATTCGGATTCTCAATAAGAGCCACGACTCTTGCTCGGTCCATGTTACGTCTGACTTTGGGCAACCCACCATCACCCTTTGTAAACTGATGCTCAATTTTCTTCATGATAATTTGATCTAGAAGCAGTGCGCCATCATTTGCTTCACTCATACACTGAGGACAGCTTTTGATATTGCCATCCCATTTTTGCCAGTCATTTTTTTGGTCTTGAGGAAGACCTTCTGTCATGCCCGTGTCCAGTAACCACCGTAAGACGCGCGCGTGAATATGACTTACGGTATCTAGCTGCATCATACCCATATCTTCAAAGCCCAAGTCGTTTTTACCTAACAGTTCTCTGAGACGAAATGCTCGGTCATCATCAGCCCAATTATGAAGTTTTCCATCGATCCATATCTGCTCGTTGGCAGTTGAAATGTAAGCAGTCTCCCCAGCGTCTTTTGGAATAAACAGTCTTCGACGCTGATCCACCTTGCAGTCTAGGGCCCAAGTCGATTGCTCCCAGGATTCAGCGAAATCTCCATTATTGCCACGTCCGATGTCGCACCCTGATATTCTGAGCCCCATATTACCGTGGCGATCAAGCATCGTAAAATTTAGTGGTACGAATCGAAATTGATCCAGAGCTTGATTGAAAGACTCCCAATCAAGTGATCGGTTTAGTGTCTCAATTGGCAGTGATAAAATACCGGGTTTTAAAGCAATCCATTGACGAATGATGAACGTTCCATCGCCAGAGTCTTTTACGATTGGTCCCTTGTCAGTTTTGCGAACAACGAGGATCTCTTCTTTGCCGCCGCGCACAGCAATCTTGCGTTTTTCTTCTTCGACCTGGATGCCCTCAGCAGCAATAACTGCGTCATCAACATCTTCACCATTGTTGGTAATGGCCCAGGCAAGACTGTTATTCATCCCGATTAATATTCCTGCGACCCCAGGGAGAGCACTGCCAACTGCCCACCAACCATCGTCAGTCACAAGCTTCATGGGAATCCATAGTTGTGGAACCTGGTTGCCTAAGTGTGGATCATTTGCAAGCCAAGCGCCTTTTTTTCCGCGGTAAGCCCATGAATTGCTACCATCGATCACCGCTTGGCGCTCAGAGATGGCAGGTTGGAAATCTGAGTCTGACAGCTGCGAATATGGCAACTCTGTCGTTGGCCATAACGATTGAGCAAGCTTATCCGTGCTGTTCTCAAACCAAGGTCTATTCCAAGGGTGTCGCGAGGGAAAGACGAAAGACCACCACTCCTTTGGCAGAGAATCGTGCCATGCCTTCATGTCGAGATCGCGGCTCCATGAGTGGCTCATGTTATTACTCATTAAAAGTACAATTAATAGGCTGTCGACACAGCTCCAAGATTGGGGTGCTTGTCGTAGCAGGGTGTATTCGATGCCAGCTTTAGTTGGGTATTCCGTGAGAAATTCATTAACTCCCCGCGCGTAGGCATCACAAAGTTTTTTCTGAGAATCTGGAAGCTGATCCGCAGCTGCTTTGGCGTAGTGTCTCCAGTCTTCCATGCGTTGTCTGCGGTCGAAGGTTAGCGCAACTGGTCCAAAAATTTCGGCCAAGGCGCCGTCAGCTCTTCGGCGCATCAAATCCAGTTGGAACATGCGTTCGCTTGCTGTGACAAATCCCTGGGCTTCAGCGAGGCTAAGCCAATTAGAAGCACGAATTGAGATAACTCCACGATGGTCCCTTTGGATGTTGGCTTTTGAATAGGCTTTTAGCTGATTGTCAGAAAGTCCCTGATTTTTAGTGTGTTTAAACAGGTACGCGCCGGTACCTACAGCAAGGACCAGCAGAGCAGAAATCAGTATTAAAAAAATCTTGCGAATGCGCATGGCCAGGGCTCTGACGGGTTGAAAGTTAACGTAATCATGGAGCTTTATCCCCTTGTTGACAAGATAAATGACGCATAAGGGGGTGGCTCATCATTTATAAGAACCTATAATCATTGGTTTTTTATGGCTCTGCTAAAACTATTTGTATGGGGGGTTGCATCCATGGGCAGGGAAGTTGCATAATATGTTTAGTAACTTACGACTTACCAATCAGCTGCCGACGATTGATATAGAGGAGACCCTGACATGGCGACGCTAACCAAGGATGCACTGATCGAACTTATTCGCGACAAGGTCGGATACCCGGTCAAAGAAGCGAAAGAAATCCTTGAAATGATTCTGGAAGAAGTCAAGGCGAAGCTCGAAAAAGGCAAGGAAGTCAAGATTAGTGGCTTTGGTAAGTGGATTGTTAAAGAAAAACGCAGTCGTCCGGGACGTAATCCTCACACTGGACAAAAGATTGAAATCACTGCTCGTCGCGTCGTAACCTTTCATCCATCCGATAAATTGAGAGACTGTGTGAATCGTCAAGTTCCACCAACTGATCTGCTGAACTCAAAAGGTGGATCTGACGATTAAGCCTCAAGTTTGGCTAGGTTGTGACTATTAGGCTATCAAAAATCTACACGAAAGTTGGCGACAAGGGTTCCACCTTGATTGCGACTGGAGAAAAGCTCCTCAAAAGCAACGTACGCATTGAGGCTTATGGCACCGTTGATGAGCTCAATGCGGTTGTCGGAGTGCTGCGCGATACGCTTGCACCTGAATCAAAGATGGCAGACATCGTAAAGTCATTGATCCAGATTCAAAACGAACTATTTGATATAGGCGGTGAGTTGTCCGTTCCCTTAGATGTGCTCAATGTTAGTGTTCAGCAAGTTGTTTCAATGGCAGATGTTGAGCGGCTTGAGCGGGAGATGGACACATTCAATGAGTCACTGCCCCCGCTTGAAAATTTTGTCTTGCCTGGTGGCCATATTGCAAACTCAACCTGTCACCTAGCACGCACTGTTTGTCGACGTGCTGAGAGAGCTGTCGTTCGCATGTCTGAGCAGGATGCTGTACGGGATGAGGTTCGAATTTATCTAAATCGACTAAGTGATTGGTTTTTTGTCGTGAGTCGGGAGTTATCACGCCGCTTCGGGGTCCCGGAGGCTTTGTGGGCGCAAAACAAAAAGCGATAATTGCTATCCCGTGGCTACTGGCGTTTTTAATGGCCTTTTTATGGTCCTTCTCGGATTCTATTAAAGTTCTTGTAGCTACAAGTCGGCATCCTTTACTGGGTGGCGAGAGCGTAAACCTTGTGGAGCCAGCGAGAACAGAGTTTAAGCGCCAAGAGCAGAAATATTTTCTCGAATATGGCGTTTATGTGCCTCTAGAAGATATTATGTATGTCGAGCAGCTACCATCTTCAGGGGAGCGTTACGCGGCATCAATCAAGATGACTTGTGCGGACCTGTCGACGAAGAATGGACTAGCGATCTGGTTGCCACTGCGTGTCAAACTTCCATTACTGGGAGAAAGGGTCTTCGAATGGTGTTGGAAACCTCAGGTGAAATCATGAGCGATCAGAACTTTGGTCGGATCGAATCAAAGCAATCTTCCGCTGTAGGATCGATAAAGCCCGCGTCGATAGATGATTGCCTAGAGGTGGTCATTGCCTGGATTGAGGGGATCGCTGGCAAAACCTATTTCATGACACCGTTGGGTGATTTCCAGACCCAATTTGGCAAAGTGAATTCTGATGACGAATTTTATCAAACGCGAATGAATTACTTCTTGGAGCATTGTGTCCTTGAGCGCGCGATGACAGGTCATGCCGGAGGCCGGAGTCCATTATCGGTATTCCTTGAGCAAAATTCCGATTTGACCGCCAATGATGACGCGTCAGCGCGTCATTGGCGCTCATTTTGTGGTTTTAGACACGGGCTATTTCAGGTCATGAAAACCGGTGAAAAAGAAATCATGGTGATGGATTTACTTGCTGAAAGAAAACTCAAGATTTCCTCAAAAGCTGGCGAAACCTTAAAATACTTCCCGAAGAAATCAGTCATTCAAGGCTACATATTTGGTCAAGCCGACCAATATGTTCTAGGACAGGGATTGATTATCCACCCAGAAGCAGCGACTCAGCAGATTCTCAAATTTCTTAAAAATCATAAGAAATATCCGCGCTTTTCAGCGCAGGAGATAGCTCGCTTAATGGCGCAGACAAATATGCGTTTCTTGCGTATGCAACATGTCAACCCTGCAGTGATTTATAGCGGAATTTCGGCTTAAACCAATAAATTTAATTGTTCGCGATACCAGATTTTAATTAATTACCAGGCTTATTCTGACCGATATCTCCCATATGTTTTTGTCTAAATGGGGGTTTGTTGGCAATGGGTGCTCCCGCCACTGACATCTTGAGCGAAAAATTGATCTCGCTGGGCTTTTCGCCGGCCGACTTGGATGCGGCTCGCGATAAAATGACAGTCTCTAAAATGAGTTTTCTGCAAGCTCTTGAGAGCATGGGTAAAATGCCATCTAGAGATCTTGTCGAGGCTATCGGATCAGTCATCAATTGCGCCGTAGTCCATCTTGAAGATCGTGATATTCCTGCGTCAATTATTGATCTTGTTCCAAAAGATATCGCTGTAAAGCTGCGGGTAGTTCCGATTGAGCGGAGTGCAAACAATTTGATTATTGCAACAGGTAACCCGCAGAGTGCTGACACATTGAGGGCTGTACAGGTTAATACAAACTTTTTCGTAAGAGCAGTCCTCGCAAGCGAAGCTCGTATAACGGAGGCTTTGGATAAGTATTACGCCGGTGTTCTGGACGTAACTAAATTAAAAGTTGACGAACGTAATAGCGAAGCTGAGCAGGTTCAGCGTCAAGATATCTCAGTTACTGATGGTGACGCCGGTATAACGCAGCTAGCAAGCTTCATTTTGCAGCAGTGCGTAGCAAAAGGAGCCTCTGATATTCACATAGAGCCTTATGAGACAGATATGCGGGTTAGACTGCGCGTCGACGGGGCTTTAATGGAGCTACAAAAAGTTAAGCTTGCATGGAAAGACCAGCTCATTACTAAAGTAAAAATCATGGCCAAGATGAACATTTCAGAAAAGCGTTTGCCTCAAGATGCCAATATGAATGTTTCAA
Organism: Oligoflexales bacterium; assembly: GCA_044236265.1. Taxonomy (GTDB): domain Bacteria; phylum Bdellovibrionota_B; class Oligoflexia; order Oligoflexales; family RGVZ01; genus CAMDKS01. The sequence continues at coordinate 4,378 of JBIIGV010000021.1, read as the reverse complement.
TTAACGGCCGTCCGATTGACTTCCGTGTAAACTCCTGCCCCACAGCCTTCGGTGAAAAAATAGTACTACGTATTTTAGATAAAGGCAGTCTTCAGACAGATATGACGAAGCTTGGGTTTGAAACGGATGACCTCGTCAAGTTCAAAGAGAGCATCAGTCTTGCAAATGGAATGGTGCTGGTGACTGGCCCGACTGGATCGGGTAAGACAGTGACCCTGTATTCAGCGCTGGCAGAGCTTAATAAGTCGACGGATAATATTGTAACGGCTGAAGATCCAGTTGAGTTTACGCTTCCTGGTATTAATCAGGTGCTTATCCGCAATGAAATTGGCTTTAATTTCGCATCTGCACTTCGAGCATTTCTACGTCAGGATCCAGACGTGATCATGGTGGGTGAGATTCGAGATCTTGAGACTGCTGAAATCGCGATGAAAGCCGCATTGACGGGTCACATGGTGTTGTCAACTTTGCACACAAACAGTGCACCTGAGACCATTACGCGTCTTCTCAATATGGGGGTGGAGCCATTTAACTTGGTTTCCGCTCTAACCTGCGTTGTAGCACAACGACTTATAAGAAAGGTTTGCCCTAAATGCAGTGCGCCCGATCCTGATGTTAACGCTGGTGTACTTATAGACCTCGGCTTTCATCCTGCGTTCGCATCGAAAGTCGTTGCCAAAAAAGGCAAGGGTTGCTCCGCTTGTAATAACAGTGGTGAAAAAGGTCGAACAGCTATTCATGAAGTTCTTGTCATCACAGAGGAGGTCAAGCGGGCAATCGCCTCTAAGTGCCCTCCCATGGAGTTGAAAACAGTGTGTATGGCTTCTGGTATGCGGACGTTGCGTCAAGCGGCGTTGCTAAAACTAGCGGCTGGGATGATTTCCGTGAAGGAAGTTTTGGCGATGACAATGGCTGATGATGATAATGATCGCTCTAGCCAGGAAGCAGGGTGAGGCTTGTCGTGAACTTTACATTACCTCAATTACTAAAAGCTCTGATCGACCAAAAAGGTAGTGATCTGCATATTAGCCCTGAAACTCCTCCGCGACTTCGAATTGACGGATCACTTCTCCCCTTGGATGTTCCAGCTCTAACGCCGCAGGAGTCCATGCAATTGTGTTACAGCGTGTTGACCGACGAGCAGCGAAAGATTTTCGAGGAAAATCATGAACTCGATCTTGCATTTTCCGTTAAAAATTTGGCGCGATTTCGCGGCAATATATATCTGCAAAAGGGACATGTAACGGGCGCGTTCCGCGTGATTCCACTAAAAACTTTCACGCTACAAGAACTTAATCTACCGCCAATCATCGAACGCCTTTGCAATTTACCGCGTGGATTGATTCTGGTTACTGGTCCTACCGGGTCAGGTAAATCAACAACAATCGCATCGATGATCAACCATATCAATGAGACACAGCAAAATCACATTCTCACTATTGAAGATCCCGTTGAGTTTGTTCATCCACATAAGCAGTCGATGGTGAATCAAAGAGAAATTGGAAACGATACGAAGTCGTTTGCTCGAGCTTTAAAAAGTGCTTTGCGACAGGATCCCGATGTTGTTTTGGTTGGAGAATTGCGAGATCTTGAGACAATTGCTCTTGCCGTGACGACTGCGGAGACCGGGCATCTTGTATTCGGCACCCTCCACACTAACTCCTGCGTTTCAACACTTAGCCGAATTATCGATGTTTTCCCTGCCGAGCAGCAGCCACAAATTAGGGGTCAGCTAGCGGCCAATCTGCAGGCAACCGTTTCGCAAATATTGATGCCGGCGCAGGGTGGCGGCCGAGTCGCTGCATTGGAGATCATGATTCCCAACGCAGCTATCCGAAATCTAATCCGTGAAGATAAATTCAACCAAATTTATACGGCAATTCAGACTGGCCAGGATAGTTCAGGAATGGTGACTCTGAATCAGTCTTTGATTCATCTTGTGCAGTCCCGTCACATTGCCCCGCAAGCAGCAATGGATGTTGCATATGAGCCTCAGGAGCTTGAAATGCTACTTGCGAGTAAGCTTGGAATAAAAGTTCAAGCTTCGGTAAAGAGGTGAGGCTAGACGATGGCTAACTATAAATACAAAGCCAGAAACTCAGCAGGGAAAGTCCAGGAAGGGACAATCGCCGGCCCTTCCAAGGATATGGCGAAGACAATGCTGTCTCGTCAGCGTCTAGTTGTAATTACGTTGCAAGAGGTCCAGCTCGATGCGGATGGAAAAGAAGTGGGTGGTCTGAGCCTGCTTGGCGGACGTATCAAGATCGATGGTAAAGGTAACATTGTTCTTGGAGGTGGGGATAAGTTCAAAGTTCCCGATAAAGATCTGATAGTCATGACAAAACAATTGTCGACTATGCTCGGTAGCGGACTCCCTGTTAACCAATCTTTAGATATTCTATCTCGACAACAACGACTTCCTCAATTTGGCGAGGTTCTGGCCGGGTTGCGTAAAGCTATCGAAGAAGGTAGCAGCTTAAGTTTGGCTATGGCGCGGTACCCTCTTTGTTTTGATGATCTATTCCGCGCGATGGTGAAGGCCGGTGAGGAGAGTGGTAAGCTGTCTGATATCATGGCCAAGTTACTCGTGTACATTGAGAAGTCCTCAAAAATTAAGTCACAAGTAAAATCAGCGTTGACTTATCCCACGCTTATTCTTGTCGTCGCAGTTGTAGTGATAACTGGCCTTCTTGTCTTCGTAGTGCCAACCTTCACGGCACAATTTATCAACTCTGGTAAGGAGCTTCCTGCACTGACGCAGTTTGTCATTAGTTTGTCAGATTTTATTGCGGCTCAGTGGTTAAAAATATTTGGATCGATAGGGGTGGCCATTTTTGGAGCTACCCAATATCAGAAGACACCAAAGGGTCGAGTCTACTTCGATGGTTTGATCCTTCGTCTACCATTGATTGGCGATGTTATGAAGAAAATTGCAGTAGGTCGGTTTTGCTCGACGATGGCTTCAATGCTATCGTCCGGTGTGAATCTGTTGCAGGCTCTTTCGATCTGTGCCGCGTCTGCCGGAAATGTCGTGCTTGAAGAGTTTATATTATCTTGTAAGACACGCATTGAGAAAGGACAGCAGCTTAGTGTTCCTTTATCTGAGAACCCGATGTTCCCTAAGATGGTTATTTCCATGGTCCAGGTTGGTGAGAAGTCAGGTAAGCTGGATGAGATGCTTATGAAGATATCAAGCTTTTATGAAGAAGAAGTTGATGAAGCAGTCAAGACTATGCTTAGCATGATTGAACCGATCATGATTGTTGGTATCGGCTCTGTGGTTGGTGTGTTGGTCATTGCAATGTATTTGCCAATTATGGACATGGGCAATACGGTTGGTGGTTAGTATTTAACCCAAGAGACTCAGTCTACTGTGCCCACGAATGCTCACAATCCGAACAGCTGTAGCTCCACTTGTTTTCTTTCCAAACCGCTTGAGCGATATCTGTTGCGCCACAACGAGGGCACTTGGCCTTTGAATGGTTTTGGCGACATGAGCTGTTACGACAGCGAATGCCTTCTGGATAGTTTTGATCAGCCAAAGCCGGTCCCTGACAAATTGGGCACCGTGCTGCGGAACGTCGCTCCCCGCTCATGCTTCACCTCTGCTAATGGTTGTTTTTTGGAATTTGGCGAGTATCAATAGTAAAAGACAGCTGCCGATGATGCTATTTTTGTATGGGGCGATGTCTGCTCCAACAGCGTGATTGACGGCAGCACATCCAATGCTGCCTCCGGCGAGTGAATAGGCGATAACGTATAGAATTGAAGCTGCAAAAATTCCAGAAATGATGGGTGCTAACTTTAGATGACGCACTTTGACTGCGACTAAAGCGGTGAAGTGAGGGAATGAAAGAGGGCATTTGATAGAGAATGTCTTTACCCAGTCAAAGGCGGAATCTGTTCGCTGATCCATCATTTCCTGATACCAGCTTTGCTGGATTTTTTTCTCGACGTGGTCGGGAAAGGCCCCTTTCCGAAAGGTCCATCTTGCAATCAGCCATGCTAAAATAGCCCCAGCAGAGATCGCCGCTGATGTCATGGCTCCACCAGTAATTGGTCCGAGGAGCAAGCCGGCCAATGCCGAGATGATCGCAATAGGCGCGCCAAATATCGCCAAGATGGTCGTAGCTGCAAATACGAGGCTCAGGCCATTAATGCCCCCAGCGCGTATATTTGTCTGGATAGTTTGACAGTCTCCGGTGGCTAATTGTAAAGCAACTTGATAGATCAAAAAAGCGATGCATGTACCGATCAGGATGCGAAATAAGCCTGAAAAAAGTCCAGGTTGAATTTTATCGATAACAGGTCGCAGCTTCGAGTCTCCCTCGGAAAAAGGAAAAGTTGTGGAACAGAATAACCGCTATGATCATTACAC
>JBIIGV010000105.1:0-9522 GCA_044236265.1 Oligoflexales bacterium | reverse complement strand
CTCTCTCGTCATCGACAACTCGCTTTTTGATGACGAAAACCGAGATGAAAGTCGACTGAATAGCACCAATAAGTCTAGTCACGCCTACGATGCGCCAGTTTCTGCGTTTGCGGTGAACTTTAACACCATCGCTGTCGCAACAGCCGGTACAAAACCTGGAAAACTCGCTTTGGCCGGAGTTTCGCCTTTTCCAATGAACAATGCCAAGCTTGTCAGTCGCACCTCTACAACCAAGGGCGACAGCTCTGGCGGCGTGACCCTGACGAGAAATAGCGCCTCCAACGGCGGAGTGTCTTTGATCAGTGGCGGAACAATAGGCGTAGACGCACCACTTAAGAAAATCTACCGCAGCGTAGGCGATCCTGTGGTCTCTTCCGGTGATTACGTCGTCGGTTTTCTTAAAGAAGCAGGCATTCGAATTCGAGGAAAAGTTAAAAGCGATGCAATAACTGCTGACGCCAAATTAATTTACGAACTGAGTGGCTACGAAATGAGAAAAGTTGCTCAGGGGCTTAATACTTTTTCCAATAACTTCATTGCCGATATGCTCACCAAAAGACTCGCCGCCGGCTTTTTAAAACCTGAAAGCCCAGACTTACCTGGATCAGGAAGTCTAGCTGGAGGCGCAAGGGTGTTAAGTCAGTTTCTCGAGCGGGAAGTCGGCGTGAAAGGGGAGTTCAAGATTTTAAATGGTTCTGGGCTCTCGACAGAAAATCGTCTCTCCAGCCGTCAGGTATTGTCGGTGCTTAATTGGATGGAGAAACGAGGCGACTTGTTCCCGGACTTTCTGGCAAGCCTTCCTGCAACCGGTTGGGACGGAACCGTCAAAAAAAGACTCAAACAATCAGAGAGCCTTGCTGGGATTATTAGAGCGAAATCAGGAACATTGACTGAACCTATCACGGTCGCCGCATTAGCGGGCTATTTTCGCCACCCGCGAGAGGGTTGGGTTTCGTTTTCAATCATCAGTAACGGCCGCGAAGGCAAGGGGCAGCCTGGGCTCATGGATTTGAGGAACCTGCAAGATGACGTTCTAAAAGGGATTTTATCAGAGTAGGGGTCTTTCCAGATTTGACTTGACCGCATAGGCTATTGTTATCTATAAGCTCCATTCCCTAGTTTAGGCCTGTAGCTCAGGTGGTTAGAGCGTTGCCCTGATAAGGCAAAGGTCGGCAGTTCGAGTCTGCCCAGGCCTACCATCTCAAGATGGTAGATGAATCAATAAAACAAAAAAGTCCGCCCCTTAAAGGCGGACTTTTTTTATCAAAATGAAAGAGCACGGAACTTCATTCAAACAGCGCATGCAGCGTCTTGAAGCGAGCTTTCAGCAGCCATTTGCTCCTGAGCATACTGTTTTAATTTGCGCTGAAGTGTTCTAATTCCGATGCCGAGAAGTCTGGCTGATTTTGTACGGTTAAAACGCGTACGACGAAGCGTCGCCAGTATTAACTGACGCTCCACATCTTCTAGTTTGGCTTGTCCAGGCTGAACGACCAGGACTTGACTGTCTTGCGTATCAATAACTCGAATCGATTCCATACTGGGCTCCTCCACGATTGTTTAAGCTTCGGTCGAAACGTTTTCAAATGAAGCATCAACTGTTGGAGAGCAACTTAAATGCCAACTGATCGGCAATTAAAGAAACCATTTAAATTCAGGAGCTTAGACAAAGCCCCAAAAACAGACGGTATACATTTGATACCGATCTCAAAGAAAATCTGGTCTCGAAACTATACCAAAGTGACCACAGTCCCATCCGCAGGTGGGAAACTGTGGTACGGAAAACTGATTTTCCGTACCACAAAATGGGTCTTTCAAAAGTCTTCAAATACCTGTCTTCTAGCGCCAAAATTAGCGAAGAAGCTGCATAACAATTTCTGGCTCCGAATTCGCCTGAGCAAGAACCGAAGCACCCGCCTGAGACAAGATTCGGTTTTGAGTAAACTCTGCAGTTGCAGCAGCAAAGTCAACGTCACGGATACGACTGTTTGCAGACTTGTAGTTTTCAACCTGAATGCCGAGGTTGTTAACTGCTGACGTCAAGCGACTCTGCTGTGCACCAAGTGTTGCTCGAGTAGAGGCAACCTTGCCGAGAGCAGCATCGATTGTCTTCAACTTGTCAGCAGCCATCTCACGAGTAAAGGAGTCTCCCTCGTTTTCAGGACCAATTTGGCTTCCTGTTGATTCAAGACCAAGGTCTTCAGAAGGAATCAAGCTCATCGAGTCAATATCAAGCTTGATCGTATCGCGGTTTTCAACTGTTCCGTCACCTGCACCAACGTGGATTGTGATGAGGTCTTCACCAAAGTCACCGTTATTTGCAGATCCCTGAAGAACCTTTAAACCGTTCCACTCTGTCGTATTTGCAATACGCTGAATTTCATCCACAAGCTTCGTGTATTCGCGGTTGGTGTATCCGCGCTCGACATTGGAAATCGTGTCGGACGCTGCTTGAGTCGCCAATTCGCGTAAGCGTGTCAGGATGTTTGTGATTTCATTCATCCCAGACTCGGCGATTGCCACCAGAGAGACACCGTCATTGGCGTTTCGCGCAGCTTGCTCCAAGGACCTTGTCTTCGCAGTGATGTTGTTGGAGATCGCAAGACCTGCTGCATCGTCAGCTGCCTTGTTGATGCGGTAGCCGCTGGACAGCTGCTGCATGATCTCGCGCGTTTGGCCATTTGTACGACCAAGGTTGCGCTGCGCATTAATCGAGCTAATATTAGTTTTAATTCTCAGACCCATTCTATGCCTCCATAATATAACTATTAAAAACGTTATTGTTTTAACGTTCACGATGTCGGACCATTAAAAATAATCTTAAGTGTAAATTTTAAATTTTTTTTAAAAAGTTTTTATCGGCGGACGCCGATTAATGGGATCATTGACGATTTGTTGATTTTTTTATTTTTGACAAAATGGGCAAAAGAACGTGGATCGACCAGCTTGGGTCATTCGGCAAAGCGTTGTGCGACAACGAGGACAAGGCTTTGACTCTTTGCCATAAACAGCCAAATTCGTCTGAAAATAGCCCGGATTACCGTCCTTATCGCGATAGTCGCGTAAGGTGGTTCCCCCCGCATCGATCGCCTCACTTAGGACCGATCTAATATGACGAGCTAAATTTTTAAACTCGCGCAGCTGTAACGAGTTAGACGGTGTTTGGGGATTAATCTTTGCACGCCACAAAGACTCACTTGCATAGATATTCCCGACACCAACCACAACTTCGCTATCCATCAAAAAAACTTTTACGCATTGTTTGCGCGATCGTGATGCGTCAAACAAATGACGCGCCAAATCAAAGTCATCATCAAGAGGCTCCACTCCGAGACGACTCAAGAACGGATGGGTAGTCGTCTCACTTAATTCGACGCTAAATAAGCGGCCAAATCGTCTTGGGTCGACAAATCGAAATTCCATTCCATCTTCAACTTGAAAAACAGCGTGCGTGTGCGGAGCCATCTCGTCGGATTTCCGCGAGACTACAAATCGCCCACTCATGCCAAGATGCACACCAAGCGCACCCTCTCTCGTGTGAATCAGCATGTATTTCCCACGACGAACAACATCATTAACTTGCTTACCGCGCAGAATTTCGGTCAAACGTTGTGTCGGAATCGGCTCTCGAATATCAGGTCTATAAAAAACGAGGTTCGCGATGCGCTTTCCAAGCAGGGCATCGCGAACGCCTCGCACAAGTGACTCAACCTCTGGTAATTCCGGCACGTCCCAATAACTCCAAACACTAGTGAGTGTTTGGCATTGGTACCACCTTTAATACGATTCGTCTAGATTGGTTGGAGTGCCCTGGAAGAATGCGATCTGAAAGAGGCTCACTTTCTCCTAGTCCAATGGCAGTAATTCTAGATTCATCAAAACCAAGATCATCAATCAGATATTGTCTGATCGTCAGAGCACGCTGATAACTCTCGATTTGATTTTGGTTGAAGTCACCACGCTGATCCGTATGACCTTCGACCATCAACATACCAACTTTCATTTGTCCCAGGCTCTGAACCATTTCACGAAGTTTAGCCCGACCTCCAAAGGTCAATTCAAAAGTCTCAGGCTGAGCTTTTGGATCCTCAAACAGGCTGCTAAATTTAAGCGAAATCTCAGGAGTTAAGACCTTTGATGGCGCTATCGTCAGGCGTTGTGCGAGAGCGAGATCTCCTGCCATCACATCGCCGTAAATCCCAAATCTTGCCTCACTATCTGCCGTCCCTTGCTGAATCACTTCAGCAATCGACTCATGATCATAAACAGCAATAACCTTCAAGAGACCAGTTTCTACGGGTGTAGGCTGGCCAGGACGAGTGGGACGAACGGCTCTAAATACCTCTCCAGACGTAATTCCAGCATCACGTCCAGCCTCTATGGCCACTATTTTCGCGTCACTTCCAGTAGATAAATAACCGCGGACCCGGTGGGCACCGTTTACACCCAGTGCTCCTTGCGACCACACCATAGCCAATGTCAGCGCGATCATTCCTTTGATCATGGATGGTCCCCCTTCACGTGAAGTCATGCTTCACAAAAGATTTACGATTACCTCACTCATCGCCCTGCCGTAAAAAAGGTTAAATCAATGGTCATAAATCGCTGAAATCAAAAGAAAACAGGTCTAAATTCGCTAATAGGCAAATTTTTCCCACTACGGTTCCACGCCCTATTTCAAGTCACCTCTGCAGTTGTAGGCAATAAAGCCGTCAGGTATAACCGTGTAACCCCACTAACCGGGAAGGTCTCCAAGTGACCGACGGATCTGACAATCTTTATAAAAACGCCGGCGTCGACACCGCTAAAGGCGACGCCCTTGTCGACTGGCTACAAGAAAAAAAGACAACCTTTGTTCACCCGCGAGGAATGGGCCGAGTGCTTGATGGCATCGGTGGATTTGCGGGTCTTTTTTCTGTCGAGTGGTCGAAATTTAAAAAACCAAGTCTCGTTGCTTCAACGGACGGAGTGGGAACGAAGCTTCTTCTAGGTCTGCAAGAAAACAGGTGCCAAAACCTCGGCCAAGACCTCGTCGCCATGTGCGTAAATGATCTGTACACGGTTGGTGCCGTACCGCTTTTCTTTCTTGACTACTACGCAACGGGCGCACTGGATGAGACGCAATTTCGTGACGTTCTAAGTTCAATCAAAGCGTCTTGTAATAGCTGCTCAATGGCACTTTTGGGCGGTGAAACTGCAGAGATGCCTGGGCTCTATGAACGCGGTCATTTTGATTTGGCTGGATTTGTCGTAGGCATTGTCGACGATGACGCGCGCCTTGGTCCTCACAAGGTCAAAGAAGGCGACCGACTGATTTCCTTTGCCTCGAGTGGCTTTCACTCAAATGGTTACTCGCTTATTCGCAACTGGCTGGCAAAACATCCGAGGCCGGATCTCATTGAAAAGCTTCTTTCGCCAACCAAGCTGTACACTGAAATTCCCGAGCTATGCCTAAAATTTAAAAACGGTTTTCACGCACTAGCTAATATTACTGGAGGCGGCATTTCTGGAAACCTGCCGCGCGTAATTCCAGACCATCTGATCGCCAATATTGACCGAAATCTAATTCCAACACCCAAATGGATGTCCGAGTTTATCCAAAGTAATGGAGCAAGCTTCGAGCACGTGGAAGAGGTTTTTAATCTTGGCGTTGGAATGATTGCAATTGTAGCGCAAAATGATGCTGATAGTTTTGTAGCAGCGGCCAATGAATTAGGATTAAAGCCCCAGATTATTGGTGATCTTGTCGCAGGACATGGACCTAGCTGCGTCAGATACGCTTAGTCTCGAACCGGACCATTTTTGAACGGGAGAATCTGATTATGACTCAAATTCGGCATATTTTAAGTGCCTCGCAATTTGATCGTCCGTTCCTTGACCGTATTTATCATCTTACGAACAAAATTCGACAGTTTGATAAGAGCAAAGAGGGGCTGATGTATCTTCAAAGTCTCTTGCCTCATCAAAGAGCCATGCTGTACTTCACCCAGCCTTCAACCCGAACGTTCCTATCATTTCAAAGTGCCTGCCATATCCTTGGTATAAAAAACTCAGAGATTCGTGACACCTCGACAAGCTCAGAGATGAAGGGTGAATCCATCGAAGATTCTCTGCGCACTTTCAGCTCGTATGTCGATCTCATCATTATGCGATCACCAGTCAGGGGACTTTGTGACCGTATTGCTAATCTTCTCGATCAAAGCGAAAGGCCGGTTCCGATAATTAACGCAGGTAGTGGGCCCGATGAACATCCGACTCAAGCTTTACTAGACATCTACACCCTGCAACGAAGCTTTAAAGACATAGGCGGCCTTGAGGGTAAGACGATCTGCATGGTTGGTGATCTAAAGCGCGGTCGCACAATTAGAAGCCTCGCTCGCCTATTAACCCTTTTCCCGGGTACCAGAATTATTTTTGCTTCACCCGAGGCTTTTCGTATTGAAAACGACTTGAGATCTTTTTTACAGACGTCCAAGTTTGAATTCATCGAAACAGACCAATTTAGCGATGCGATTCATCAAAGTGACGCAATCTACATGACGAGGATTCAAGACGAATATGACACCACTGTTGGCGAGTCCTCAAAAGTTGACTCGTCCAAATTTTTCTTGAATGCATCACACCTGAAACATTTGAAGTCAACGGCAGTCATCATGCATCCACTGCCGCGTCGTAATGAGCTCGATCCTGTCATCGATAAAGATCCGCGTGCAAAATACTGGCGCCAAGAGCGAAATGGCATGTGGACCAGAGTGGCACTTATGACCACCCTTTTGGGCGTTGATCAAAAAATCTTACTTCCGGAGTTATGATCTGTGAGCACAGAATCGTCAGTAAAAGTTGCCGTTATTAGCGTTACCGCTACACCAGATAAAGAAAGTAACATTGAAAATGCATTCCTGCGAGCGAAGGAGGCGGTCAATAGCGGAGCCAATTGGATCTGCTTGCCGGAGATGTTTGCATTTCATGGCCCTTACGCCGAACTCTGGAAAAATGCAGAGTTTGAAGAGGGGCCACTCAATCAAAAGCTGTCTGAATTTGCCAAACGCCACAAGGTTGTCATCTTTGCAGGTAGCGTTGGCGAGCGACCAGAGGGGTCAAAAGACGGCAAAGTATATAATACCCAGTACGTCTTTGGAAAAGACGGTGACTTGCTGGCAAAGTATCGCAAAACCCACCTATTCAATCTCAAAGATCAAAGCGGCAAGGCTCTCTACTGCGAAAGTGATGGATACCTTGCTGGCGATAAGCTGGTCACGCTCTCTGTCGATGGCTGGGCTGTCGGTTTAGCCACTTGCTACGACCTACGCTTTCCCGAGATGTTTAGCGCGCTAACTCGATCCAAGCCACTTGATTGTCTCATGATTCCTGCCGCGTTTACGCTACAAACTGGCATGTACCACTGGGAGCTCCTTGTGCGGGCAAGGGCTGTTGAACATCTTTGTTATGTCGTCGCCGCAAACCAAGTTGGTACCCACAGTCCCGGCAAGCAGAGTTATGGCCACGCTGTCGTCGTGGACCCCTGGGGGACTGTCATAACTGATACGGGGCACATTCCTGGATATTCTCAGGCTGAAATATCGAAGTCCAGGATACGGACATGCAGATCCCAGCTTCCTGCCATTGACAATAAGCGGCCAGAGATCTATTCCTGACCAGCTATGACATCGACTTTTGAGACAACTCTGGTTAATGGTCTCGCCGGAGACCCTGCAGTTTGCGTTTACTTCAAGCAAGCTGGCGACAGTATATTATTTGATGCTGGTAATCTAGAGGCGATGACAAACCGCGAGCTTTTAAAGATCAAGGTTGTGGCGATCAGTCACACACACATGGACCATTTTGTTGGTTTTGATCGACTCATCCGCGTCAACGTACCTCACTTCAGGCGTCTAGAGATCGTGGGGCCTGAGGGAATACTAAAAAACATTCAAGGTAAGCTGGCAGGCTACACCTGGAATCTTCTGGATCAAGATCAAGTTAGCTTTCTAATTCACGAAGTTAAATATGACGGCTCCATTGAAAGCTGTGTTCTGTCCAATACCAATCATTTTGCTGCCAGCGAGGTGCGGCGCCATCCCCCTAAGGACAAAACTCCAGAGCACGCTGTTTCAATACCGCTTCAAGGATCCACATTTGAGCTAAATGCTGTCTATGTAGACCATGGCATGCCCGTTTTAGCTTACGGTTTGTCCATGCCTGCCACCATGGCTGTCATTAAGCAGGAGCTTCAAGCAAGCGGCTTGCCGCCCGGAGAGTGGATCTCAGAAATTCAAAAAAAAGCCACTCAAGGTGTTCTTGAAGGAAGCATCACCATTGCAGGGCAAACGCATTCCATGACCGAGCTTGCACAAAAACTTCTTCAAAAGCGTCCAGGAGAAAGACTGGTCTACGTAACAGATATGATTTTTAGCCAGCGAAATTTGAGTCAGCTCATGAAACTTGCTGACGTCCCCCCTGATATTCTAGTGTGTGAAGCAAACTACCGAAGAGAGCATCGAGACCGAGCTTTCAGCAAATTTCATCTGACGACCACACAAGCAGCATTTACCGCAGCACTTTTAAGAGCAAAGCGTTTACAAATTTTTCATATTTCCAATGTTTATGGCGGTGATGTCGAAACAAGTGTTAAGGAATCTGAGGAGACGCTGAGCCAGCTGACGGATCTTGACGCCAAAGGCGTACTTGCAGAGGCCTCTAAGGAATTCGTATGTTCCACACAATCTGCTGGAACTATAGAGACTTAAATCATTTTCATTTTTTGAAATTTACTCCGACCCGCTAAACATTACCTGCTGGCTGCCGAAGGATAATGGACTGTGAAGCGGCTGCTAAATCATTGGCAAGCGCCTCAGAGGTGATAGACCCACCAAAAAAGGTAGAAAGTTGGCACAAATGAGCGTCAAATTAGAACACCTGGAAAGAACCATCCTGGAACTCGGAGCAGAAGTATTCCAGGTTAAGCATCGCCTTGATGAAGTCGAGAGGGCCAATAGTCAGTATCAGCAGATTTTTTCCAGCCTGAAAAAGCTTTTAGATGAAAAAGGCATCGTATCTGTGGACGAATTTGAAGAAGTCGTCGACCTCGATAAAATTCTAAAGCTTCAATCTTCAAGCCAAAACTCAGAACTGATGAACATCCTAAGTGACGATCTGAAAAAAGTCGTAAACTGAAAAAGACATGACCAATAAAAAAGCCCGCCGATGGCGGGCTTTTTATTTGCGGTTACTCGCCACCGGCCTTATCTAAACCGTACTTTGAGATCTTGGAAATAAGGCTTGCACGGCTCATTCCAAGCTCTTTGGCCAAACGAGAACGATTATAGCGATGTTTGACTAGACCATCAGAAATCATCTGCTTCTCAACTTCTTCCATGGTTCCTTTTAAGCTACCGGCAAATTTGATCTGAGATCCGGAAGATTTAACAGTGTTTGTAATACGGGGAGATAAAAACTCAGGGGTGATTTCTTTTTCGTCCCCAGCTAAAACACAGAGACGTTCGACCTCGTTTTCAAGTTCAC
>JBIIGV010000104.1:0-9537 GCA_044236265.1 Oligoflexales bacterium | reverse complement strand
GGGTGGCATGTTTTTGAGCCGGGGTACCGTGCTGTTTGTTCCGACGGGCAAGGTGTCGTGGCAACCGCTAAGCTTTCAATCGATGCGGCGGTTAATGGTGAAACCACAGACGGTCGGGGCGCTTATCAGGGTTTAATTATTCGCCCTGTCGCGCAGTATATTCGTCGCGGTGCGACCTCAGGAAATTGCGAACTGTCGATTTGTTTGGACCAAAACGCTGAGCAAGCTCAGTCTCAGGCGAGTTGTAAGCAAGTAAGTAGCGTGACGGATGGTGATGCAGAGCGCGCTTTATCATTTAAACAAAGTGTTCCGTATCGTGTTCAAGGAAACAAAATCAGTCTACAAACGGGAGCTCCAGGGTTATCTGCATGGCATCCAGCGTTTGGATTTGCAGCGCCTGCGAAGTCATTTAAAGATTACCAGTCTCCACTTGTTCTCGACATGAATGGTGACGGTGTTCTATCGCTCACCGATGTTTGGAACGAAAAAAAGATCGTTCAGTTTGATATGGCATTAGAGGGTCGTAACTATCCGACGGGCTGGGTAGGTCCGAAGGATGCGTTTTTGGTGATTGACCGCAATCGTAACGGAGTGATTGATAATTCATCTGAGCTTTTCGGTGAATATACCGGAGCAGATGTCAATGGACCTAAGACATTTAAGAACGGATTTTCAGCGCTGGCTCCTTTCGATTCCAGCGGTGACGGCCGTGTTGACGCGCGAGATAAGCAGTTTAGATCTCTTGCGTTATGGTTTGATGAAAATCAAAACGGTAGAACTGAACGCGGTGAAATGCAGTCTCTCGCGGAGGCTGGAGTAAAATCGATCGGCCTTCAGTTCTCTGACCTTCGTGATGCAAAGGGAAATGTCCCATTAATTGCTGGCAACGAGGTTCGTCTTGCCGGCACATTTGAAACTACTTCCGGGAAAACACAGAAGATTGCCGATGTTTGGTTTAAGGTGCGTAGAAATTATAACAACGCCACAGCCATGACAAAATGGCTCATGGCTCCAGCAAAGCAGAAATAAGGGAGGAATGAACATATGAAACGAGCAATAAAGAATCTCCCGATAATTCTCTTGGTAAGTGTCGCGACTGTAGGCGCTATCTCTTGTCGCAAGCAAGATGGAAAGGGTAAGGCTTCCGCTTTGCTCAGTTTGAGAACCGATCAAAAAGGAAGTGTTCCGGGTGGAAGTGATCCTCAAGCATTATGTAGCTTTCTGAAAGAGAAGGGTTATTTCCCAAAAAACTCTTATCCTGCGAACACCAAAGTCTTGTTTTCTACCTCTTATGAAGTCGTTGAGGATTCAGCAGGCCAGGGCTACGGGGTAGTTGGCGCTGATGGGTTTTTTGAGCAGCAAGGTAATACGACCACCCAACTACTCGTTTGTCCAGGTGCAATCAGCATCAGTGGCGGTAAATGTAACTGGAAAATAAATGGGGATGATGGATACGCGCAGCTGGCGTTTGATGTTGTTTGTAACAAACGCTCGCGGCAGGGAACAAAGATTCATCCTGGCTATAGTCAACAGTCAGCATCGTTGGTGAGCTATCAAGCGAGCACCGCTGGACAGTCTACATCCGGGCAAGATGCAGTTGAGGTCGTGCTGCAGGGGCGTGAGTCAAAAGCACGCATTGTGTTTGCCAAAGGTGTAGGTCTTGTTGCGACCGTATTTCAGGAGAGCCTAACTCCAGCAGGAACAGCCGAAGTCTTTATCGGTGGAACATCGAGTGGCAGCATGTTTGGTGATTGAGTTGATCCTTTGACTCGAAGGGGACCGATCAATCAGATAAGGTGGCAGGGAGCTAATGATAATCAGGAAATTAAACTTTATGTTGTTAGGGCTTGCTTCACTTCTCGTGACGCTGGGATCCTGTAAGCAGTCTGGGGATTTTTCGGGTGGATCTGCCAGGCCAAATAAGCCTCTGCCTGCTGTGTCCAAGCCACCCGTGCAAACGGCTCCTTCCGATGACTGTCAGGAGAGTAAGCTCATTGCTGTTAAAAGCCTGAGTAGTTTTATTTATCAGGGCGGAACGACGAAGTCATTTGACGTGGAGCTCACCTTTCAGCCATGTCCAACACAAATGACAAGTGTTGAGCTGCCGATCAAATTTGATTTAGATGCGTACATCCAATTTATAAGTCAGTCTGAAAAAACAATTCCCTATGAGCTTTTAGTCAATAATACTCAACAATCCTCGGGCCGCTTGCGGCAAACCGTTGGATCTGATCTCTTTGGTAAGTCCTGTGCGGCGTGTTTTTATTTTCTGACGGACTTTCCTCTCCAGGCGGATCCAAAGCTGACGAAAGCGATCTTACGCTTAAGCTTGTCGTCGTTCGCAGTTCGTGGGCCAGCCACGTCCCAAACTGTTGCCACACAGAACTTTACGGTCCCTCTTCATGTTCGCGTTGGATCAGCTGCTCCTGTGACAGGTCAGCTGACATTTACACCGATAGGACTCTAAGTAGTCATCCTAATAGGGTGGAGACTTGGTTTTTAATTAGGGCCGCCCGCCTCCGCCTAAGTGCCTAAAAACAATATGAAAAAGATCAAACTGAGAGATTAAATAAAGAAAAGTTCAAAAAAAGCCGATAACCCCTGTGAGGTCAAACAGATGTGTCGGATCATTCAAATTCTATTAACTTGCTCAATCGCCGCGGCGCTAACTGGTAGCTGCGGTAAAACGATTTTACAAGTCATGGGTGGCGGATCGACTAACATTGTTGGGCTCAATGCGGCGCCAGCAGGTGAAGGCCTTTATGATCGGTGTGGCGTGCGTATTAAAGACCTGTCAGATCCAAATGCAAAATTAGCGGATATGAAGCTTCGTGCTGATGTTCGGGTCACCGGCACCGCCTCTGATTTGAAGTACGACCTTCTCATGCAGGCTAACGTGCACATTGTCGCTTCGGCTGGGCGATCCGTCGCCGAGACCATTCTTTCGTTGAAAGAAAACAAATCTGAGGATGTGGATCCCGCGACTGGAATTGGTCGTATTACGACCGATTTAGCCAAACAAAATGCCTATGACAACAGTACTCGTGTTACAGGCGAGGGAATGTCGACTGGCTTACTGCTCAAACTGCAAAAGAGTGATCCACAGTTTAAAGATATAGAATGCGCTGTAACATTTACCGGTAAACAAACTACAGAGAGTTATGAATCTGTCGGAATTGTGGAGTTCACACCTGGTCTTCCAAATGCCTTGAACCCCAAAGCATCGATAGCCACCTACGATTTGGAAATTGGAGCGTCTCGTTCTTTCACCGTAAAAGCGAAGGTTCTCAAAGCCGGAAAAGATTGGCTTCCTGAGGGCACGGAAACAGACGTCACTGTGACGTTCAAAAAAGTTGCGCCAGATCAGAGGTCCACTCCGGGTATGCCTGCAGGCGCTCCTTCGATTAATGCAGATGTTGCGTATGAAATGGTAACAACTTCGCCAGCGGGCGATGTTTGGAAAATGGGATTGACCAAAAGACAGGTGTATTTTGTTAATTCAGCAAATAGGGAGCTTGTTGGAGCTCTTTCAGAGATGGGTCGCAAGGATCCGAAGATGAAGACGGAGTTCCCACCGGCCTTTGCGGTTCCCGTGACTGAGTAATGACCCTCCCGAAAATTAGAAAACGATCAAATTTTCCCGCCACAATAGGTAGTTGTGGCAATTTCAGTTTATAATAATGAGTGGATTAATAGCCGGAGAAACATGATTGACTATGTTCAATCTGAAATCGACGATTTTTGTTATGGCACTGGGAGCGCTCAGCGAATTTTTATTTGTATCAACTGCTCGAGCGCAATCTTTTTTGTTCCCGGGAGCATCGGTCGGTTTTGAGTCTGGTCTCTCGCAAACGAATACAAGGGGACCCGTAGCGATTCTTAATAATCCTGCAAACGCGGTCATTACAAAGCGTTTTGAGCTTTACGGCGATATGACCATCCTAAACGTCAACTACACTTACACAAGAGAAGGTTATGATCCTGTAAGTATCAAGTTAACGGCTCCGCCGGTAAATTTTGGTGTCAGTTTTAAGCCAAATCCGAAAATTGCACTCGGTGCGTTCATTACGCCTCGTCCTTCATCAAAGCCACAAGTGGTAAAAAACGTCCCCCAAGATTTGGGGGGAGAGGTTACCCTAGTTGACGTCTATGCAACCCAAGGAGCTTTCATCACTGGTTTTGGTCTTGGATTTAAAGTCAATAACAATACAGCCCTGGGAGTTAGCGCCATAGAGACGGCGGAAGACACACAAATTGTCGTACGTAACGCTGGAACCACAGAAGACAAAGATGCACTTTTGGGTGCGCGTTTTATTGGTTCGTCGTTCCAAGTGATTGCGGGGTTTCGTCATATTCCAGTACCACGACTGACCTTGGCAGGAAGTTACAAAACGTCAGTACAGAAGGAGTACAATGGTCGACTTATTCTGAAAGGTGATGAAGATGATACCGTAAAACGAAAAGGATTTTCTCCCGCGGTATTAGCAGTGGGAGCTGAGTACCGCCTAGGTGTTCCGAGTGCGTTTGGAGAGCTTCGTCGGGAGTTTTGGTCTGCGGGGGCTTCAAGCGTTTCCACAGGATTACCTGGTGCGCCAGCTAAAACTGCGTTTGAGGATACGCTCATTGTGATCATGGGGGGGCGCTTTAGGATCAGTAATGATCAGGTTGCGAGTGCATCTGTCGGATTTTATCCACCAAATGTTGGAAACGGGACGCCGACGTCAAAGACTGCAAATCCTGATGCTGTGGGCGGTGTCCAATTTGGTGAGTTCGATGGAATCAGTCGAACCATGTTCTCGGGATCTTACAGGGCCTCGCTGAAAAATTTAGATATAACGGGCGGCTTTAACTTTATTTCTGGTTCAAGGACCGTGCCTGCTAATTATCCCTCTGCAGGACGATACGATTTAACGGTGTTCTCGTTGGGCGCCGGCGTCAGTAAATACTTCAAATAATGAATCTACTTATTAGGGGCCATAGTCCCCATCTTAAGACTATGAATTTATTGAAAAAATTGTTATTTTTCTATGTTTTATCAAGTTTCCCCCCGTAATTCCCGATATGTCTGGTCAGGATGGTGGGAATGCGGAAACTACGCCTTAAAATAATGCTTGTGATATCGATTGCTGGATTTGCGTCCTGCTCCGGCGATGGCCTGGTGGATTTAGGCTCATCAAGTGATGCTAAGGCTGCTGGTAGGTTTAGACCGCCAGGGGAGCGTCCTGAGGCATTTGACTTCGAGCGGGAGTGCGGAATTCCGGCTGATAAGGCTAATGATGAAAACGCGTTGCTAGTTAATGGTTCCTACACGAGTTTTCCAATCATCGTGGAAGGATCAAAGTCGGTGCCCATTGTAGGAACGATTCAGTATCGAGTGATATTGCAAGCTAAAGTGAACATTGCTGCCAATTCTAAAGGCTCTACTGTTACCCGAAATGTAAATTTGGCTACCGATGCAAATGGCAAAAAGCTTGCTGAACCTGCTATCGCGGCGATGACAGCTGAGGGCCAGGCAAAGAAGGCCTCGGGATCCACGAAAACCCAGCCAACTCCAATTGCGGAGTGGTTGAAACTGACGGGTCCTTCTGGAAATCCTGAACTAAAGGATTTACTTTGTGTCATCACTGGTGCCAAGTCGACCACAGAAGTAACGGGTGAAGGTACCCTGGCAGCGACGTTTTCTCCTGCGCTAGTGAACTCTGTAAGCCCGCTGGCTCCTCCGGAGAGAATGCGTAAAGAAATAGGATCCGGACGAACCTTTACAGTTACGGCCAACGTTACATCTGTTCCAAGAACCGGGGGATTTCTTGAAAAGGCGGATCCAAACTTTAAAGTAGGAACCAAAACCGGAAAAATTACGATAAGGGAGACGAAGCCCACACTCTCCGTTGTCAATCAGGCAGCTAACATCAACCGTACGATTAATGCAGACATCGCATATGAAGTCATTAATGAATTTCCAAATGGTGCTTACACCGTTGGGTTGCCAAAACGCTCTATTTATCTAATCGACACCAAAACGAAGTCGATGAAAGCAATATATATTGAGGCGGATAGACCAGATCCAGAGTCTGGCCAACCGATGACTCCGCCGTTAGTGATCGTCAAAGATAATTAAAAAAGCGCCCCCAACGAGGGGCGCTTTTAATTTGTAACTGGTTCAGGGGGTATTAGCCCCGAGTGTACTTAAGTTTCGATAGATCGAACTTATGAACATTCTGAAGACGGCTCAGCAGTGCATCCAAAGTCTCACGACTCATGTCCGGAGAGCGGCTGAGAATCCATAGCGTGCTGCGGCGTGGTTCGCTGACAACGGCATACTCGTAATTATCACCTAGCTCAATAATCCAGTAGTCGCCTGAAAACGGCCAGAAAAATGAAACTTTAAGTTCCGCGTTGGTTTTCTTGTTCACCACTCGAGCCACGCCCTTTGCTGACGTCACGTCACCAGTGGGAGAACCTTTGTGGCACTCATTGAGAACATCAACGCGGCCGTCGTCTCGCAGGGTGTATTTTGCAGTAGTGTTGTAACAATCGCGGCTAAACCACTGAGGGTAGCTTGCAATTTCATACCATTCACCCATGTAGCGTTCGATATCTACGTGCTCGACAGTCTTCAGAGGTACTTCAGCATTGGCCGTCGTTTGACAGCAAACAAAGTAGGCCGACAAAACTATAATAAAGCTTTTTAGCATGGTCTAATCTCCCTGTGTCATGCGTTTCTAAGGTGGATATACACCCGCCCACCAAGAGATTCCAAGGAAAGTTTTCAAGTTACTGAAAGCTATTGGGTAAAAGCCATTTTGGCGGCCGCTAAAACCATGAAGACCGCAAAGATTCTGCGTAGGGTTTGAGGGCTTAAACCGATGGCCAAATGGCTTCCGAGGTAGGCACCAACAGCAAGCCCCAATGCTAGCCAGAGGCCTGCATGAAGATGGCTATAATTTATTTTTCCAGCCTGCCAATAATTCCAAACAGCAAAGGCTCCGACAGGTAAAAGTAACGCTACGAGTGAGGTTCCGTTGGCTGCATGCTGATCCATTCCAAAAATGAAAACGAGCACAGGAATAATGACAAGGCCTCCACCTATACCGAATAGCCCTGATGCAATTCCGGCCGCGACCCCTGTTACGACAAATCCCCAGGCACTTGTCATGAATGAGCTCCTGCAAATTTTTTCTTATGCTGCTATTTTGTCATAAATTTGAGAACTCGTCATAAAGGTATCCGCTATGGGCATGTGGCATGAACGATGGGCTGAACAAAAGACTGGGTGGGATTTGAATGGTCCACATCCACTGACAAAGATTTTATTTGATAGAGTTCAAGCTACTCACCCTCAGGAAGCTGCGGGTCGATGGCTCATCCCTGGCTGCGGACGGTCTCACGATGGTCCCTACTTACTTGAGCGGGGAGCAGCGTCAGTTGAGGGGCGTGATTTAGTGCCTCTTGCAATTGATGAAGCGCAGCGTCTTTATGGCCACATCAAAAACATTAAATTTCGCTGTGTGGATATAAACGCCTTGGGTCCGGCTGATGAGGGGGCGTTTGATGGTGTTTTTGATCGGGCTATGCTGTGTGCTTTAGACGGTGAAAACAGAGTTAACTATGTCAGGTCATGTGAACGGTATCTAAAGCCAGGTGGTGTATTTGCTTCATTAGCTTTTGCGTCAACATTTGAGCCTGAAATTGGGCCACCTTTTCAGATTACAAAACTGCAAGTTGAAGGCCTATTCGGCAAAGGCTGGCGGATCGAATCCCTTGAGGAGCGCCGAGATGGCGCCTGTGGTCAAAAAATACTCAGTGAGTGGATCCTGATCGTGCGAAAGTTATAAATCAGCAGCAAAAGTTCCGTGGCTTTAGGGTCCTCCTCTTTGTATAGTGTGGAGTCCTGCGCGGAATTTCGTTTTATAGCAGGATCTAGGGGGACAATTAACATGGCAAAAAAACATCGCTTCATGGATCAAATCGGCGGAGATCTCTTTGAAGATGAAGATAGTGAAGCGTTAGAGTCGTCGACTAATGAGTTTGCAGACATGATTGCTCAGGAGTCTGCCCGAGGTTTCGTCCAGCTGCGTCAAGGTGCAAAGGTAGATGCCAAGGTGATTGGTATTATCGATGGCAGTATCGTCTGTGACGTTGGACAGCGTAGCGAAGGCGTTCTACCAACAGATTCCATGACTCCTGAGGAGATCGCTAAGTTTAAAGTGGGAGAAACTTATTCTCTCTACGTCAGCTCTCTAAAAAATGGGATCGAACTTGCCACCTCTATTTCTGCAAGACATGCCGGGCTCGATAACCTGCGTGACGCCATGAACTCAGGTCTTCCGGTTGAGGGTAAAGTCACCGGTGAGAACAAGGGTGGATATACGGTTGAGCTTTCCGGTGCGCGTGCATTCTGCCCTTTCTCCCAGATGGATGTGATTGGTGGTAAGCCGCCGGCAGCTTTTATCGGTCAAACTTTTAAGTTCAAAGTAATCAAAGTTGCAGGTCGTGACGTGGTCTTGTCTCGGGCAGCTTTGCTGCGTGAAGAGCAGGCTGGTGAGCGTGCAAAAATTTTGGAAACTCTTCAGGTTGGAGATACAGTTTCCGCAAAAGTTGTCAAAATTGAAAACTTTGGAGCTTTCATTGAAATCGGCGGCGGCATGAATGCCCTTGTTCCGGTCAGTGAACTAAGTTGGAGCCGCCCATCGTCTCCTCACGCTGTTGTGAGTGTTGGTGACCAGGTTACGGCAAAAATCCTGAAAATAGATACTTCTGGTGAACGTCCAAAAATCTCTGCATCGATGAAACAAGTAGAGGGCGATCCCTGGGATCTTCAAGTTGAGAAAATCGAAAACGGTGCGATCGTCGACGTGAAGATTACAAAACTTATGCAGTTTGGAGCTTTTGCAGAGATTCTTCCGGGCCTTGAGGGTTTGATTCACATCTCTGAAATGAGTGCGAAGCGTCGCATTAACACGCCTGGCGAAGTTGTTGAGGTGGGTCAAACTGTTAAGGTTAAAATTACTGGTATCGACCGCATTCAAAGGCGTATCGGACTTTCCATGAAGGTTCTAGAAGCAGATTACGTCGAGCAAGAGGGCAAAAAGAAGCTTGATGAACAGAAAAAATCTGAAGATGAGCATCGTGGCGTTGAATTTCGCTCCCAAGGCGGATCAGCCACGTTAGGAGACGCGTTTCTCAAGGCGGCAGCCAAAGCCAAGACTGGGAAATAGAATGTCTTGATCAGTGCAGGCGTAAAACTTTTAATAGGAGCAACAGCCATTGGCTTTGCTCCTATTTTTGCAAAACTTTTGATTGTTGATGGTTCAGTCAGCCCAGTTGCTTCTGGATTTTGGCGTATGTTTATCGGGAGTCTTGGGTTTCTTTTACTTCTGATTTTTGGGAAAGACTGGCAGCGGAGTCGGTCTGAAGTTTTGCGGATCATGTCAAACTCCTTCGTCATCGTATTGCTCGCTGGATTTTTATTTGCAGCAGACTTGGTCGCGTGGCACACGTCATTTCTTTATACGTCCGTTGGGGTGAGTTCGATTA
>JBIIGV010000138.1:0-6896 GCA_044236265.1 Oligoflexales bacterium | reverse complement strand
CGTTTTGGGTCATGATGGGTCTGTTCACATCGAAAGCATGGCATCTTCGGATGATGGTATTGAGCCGTTTGTGAAGGCGAAACTGGAAGAGTCTCTGGCGCCAGTGGTCCATTGTCTGAGTGTTAATCCTGCAGGGTTTAAAGCCCTTGAAGTGCGACTTCGCGGTCTCTCAGTCTCCGCGCGCCTGATCGAGAAAAAGCCGGTGAGACTAACCGATTCAAGATATGACATCGCTGCACTTGGCGCGGATCGCTGGGCGCTTATTGAATGGCTTTATCACGAACACAGTCGAGGTAAAATCCATTGGCCCGCCATGGTGGTATCATGTGGAACGGCAACCACAATTGATTTTATTGATGTGAAGGGATGTCATTTAGGTGGCTTTATCATGATTGGGGTCTATAGTGCTCTGAATGCCCTTGCAGATCGTGGTGCAATGCTTCCGAAATCTTTCGAATTTGATGCGGTTGGCGAACGACCAAGTTGGCCAACCAACAGTCAAACGGCCATGATCGAAGCCTCGGCGGCCTCGACGGCGGCCTTTATCGACTCTGAACGTGATCGGCTCGCAAAGAATTGCGATGTAAGTGCGGATAACGTTACGCTACTGGTCACGGGTGGTTGCGCTGATCTTGTGACTTCGCGATTGAAAAATCCGCCCACCATGGTCGACGAACAACTCGTGCTGCTTGGAGCTGCATTGATGGCTGCAAATGGACGGTAGTCGACCTGCTGGGACACGAAAACCCCCGGAGCCTTTTAAGGGCCCCGGGGGTTTTAATTTATAGAATCTCGTTTAGCGGCAGCTGGAGTCTGCTTCAGCTAATCCGTGACGGGCAAACGCTTTGTTGATGATACAAAGGTTTGGCGTGCCGTTGGACAAGTCACGATCATTATCATCAAGAGTCAAAATAGCGTCGTAAGCATCTGACATCTTGGTGTACTCGTAAATGCCTTTGAAGAGGAACTTGGCATAGAGGTTTTTACCTTTTTCCACGCCATGAGCCCTTTTAAGCTCCTTGTACATATCCCACATTGCGCCGCCAAAGATCAGTCCGTCTGCGTGGACCTCATCAACAACGTCTTCTGGGAACTTCTTGAAGGTCTCGAGATCGCGCACGGACTTGTGGGTCAGAGGCATGAAGTCGATTCCAACTTTCGCGTCGTCTGTGAATAGTGCTGCTAGCGCGTCACCAAAGCCTTCGGACAATGCACCGTCTTCGATGCCGCCGGTGTTGTCATCCAGTCCATGGCCCCACTCGTGGTAAACCACGTCTGCAATCATGCCAGTGTTGGCACAAGTTTTTCCGTCATATTCACCGGCGGTGAAGAAGTTGATCGTTTCTCCATCCCAATACGCGTTACAGTGTTTTGAGTGGTTAACGTTTGCGGTGATGGGTGCATTGAACCATGTAGGTTGAATAAACTTCTTAGCTGCAGAGATAACCTGATTGGTGCTGATGTAAACCATGGCTTGCGCCATGTCGTTGTTATCCCATGCAGTATCTGTGGCTTCGATATCAAACTTCAGGTTCCACTGATTGCCAGACTTTGACGCTGTGGCTGACAAGTCATTACCACTCTCGTTTTTGACCATGACATACTGACCGCTCAACCCTTCCATTTTGGGTGCTGAGAAATCATCTGAGCTCTGGAATTCGCCACGCTCATTGGCGCGGGAAGACGCATTGGAAATGCTGGAGTGTGGAAGCGGAGTCTCCTTCATACGATCGCCATGGAAGCGTGGATACGCAGTGGCGACTGCACGGCCGCGCAGGTTAAAGTTTTTTGAGCGAACATCGTAAAGTTCACCGCTCACTTTATTGACCTGTACGACCCAGGGAGCATCGGCGCCAGCGACGATGAACTCGTCTACTTTTACGAGGCTATAACCAGCATTTGTCGGGACAACACGCCATTTGCTGCCTGTCGCCACATACCCGCTGCTATTCAGGGCTTTCATAGCGATATCAGCGGTGTTAGCGACCAAGCTTGGCGCAACCACAGCTTCTGAGAATGTTTCTGACTTAATGCTTGTCAGGTGGCCGAATTTGAATCTAAGCGTGATGCCTGCATCTTGGATTGGCAGACCGTCGCGGTAAACGTGGAGGCTCACCGATTGGTCTTCTTGGTCAACATGAGTTGCCTTGCGGTTAACTCGGACGTCGTTAATGGAGACGCCGAATACGTCTGTTCTAGATTCAACGGCCTGAAGAGCAGCCTCTTCAAATGCCTTTTTAGTAAACTCAGTGACTTGAACGTCAAGAAGAGTGCGACCTCTCATATAACGAACGGAGTTTGATCGACGATCAAGTGAGGTGTTGGCGTCGTCAACGCTAAATGCGGATACCTCAGACTGGTAAGTCGAAGGTCTAATGACGGTCGATTTGACCTTCACACCTTCTGGGCCTTTAGATGGTGCAATAAACGCGGATGCGTCCGTTGCAACCAATCCCACTAATAAACCAGCGAATAACTCGCTCCGCATAAACCACCTCCATCTTGGGTGTTTGACTAATAATGTGTCTTCCTTTGACACAAGCATCATGTACTGACCGGCTGGCCAGTAGAAATATCAAATCGAGAACTTTTGTAAACCCAATAGTGACGCGGGTTTGAAGTTTTTTAGGCAAATTGGCTGATTGGTCAGTTAACTTGCCGATATTAAAAGAATATTAATTTTAATGGGTTAGCCAGACAGCTGCAGTGGGTGCTCAAATAACTGAGCCTGATGGTGAGCTGCGTGTGCCGATTTATGGTGTTTGATGCTAAAATTATTAAAGAAAACAGTAAATTTATTGACGTAGAGGTCTTGCGCCGCATGCCGATGGCATTGTCCAAATTTCCGTATCGGGCATTTTGCTTGCTGTTGCCTGTGATCGTTTTGCCGGTTTCCTCGTGTCGCCCGTCAGCTCCGGGGCGCTCAAAGCTATGGAGTGTGCGAACGGCTGACGATTTTGAGCGATTGGTTCAACATGGACGGATCGTCGGCGGTTTAACTGTCGCAGATGAGCAAATGCGACTGAGTGGTACCACTGGCGTTTTGGGTGGACTCAGAGTTTCCTCCATTGAGATGGATGAGGCGAACGAGGCTATTGTGCGGGTTATTTTTGACTCAAGAGGTACGCCTGCAGTGCGTGCGGAGTCTCTGCGCTCTTTCACGATGGAATTAATTAGTCGGATTCAGGCTGATCTGCGTGTTGATTCCTCGGAGCTCAAGCCAGTTAGCTTTGTAGCGGGTCGCGGAAGTCAAACCGTTCTGGCATTCACGCGAGAAATCAGCGGTATTCCCGTTCGCGATTCGTTATTGGCATTCGTCTTCGGTCAGATGAAAGATGGATATCATTTGATGGAGATCGAAAATCGGACATGGGGTCACATTGAGCCGGAGTCCAGACAATCCGGTGCGAAGCTGACAGATCAGAAAATTGCACAGGTTACCAGACGCAAAAATACTCGCATTATCGCTAGTCGCGATGGTTACCGTATCGAAAACAAAGCAAGTCACCCACGACTTCTACCGACGACCTGGTATGACGTGCTAACCGAGGATGGACAAAAGTTCACGTTGACGTTTTCAGGAGGTGAAGAGCCTCAGCTGATTGAAGCTTATCCTCATCGCTACAGCTCTTTGCTTGAGGCAACAGCGTTCTCCAGAAATTGGAATGGGCCAAAGGATACGTATCCTCTTCCCGATGTAACGATTGAAAGTTCGTCAGGTCGTTTGAGCACCAATAACCTCGGCCGTCTGCCGCCAAACTTTCAAGGTGGTCGGGTGAATCTTCGTTCCTTTTGGGCCAAGCTAATCAGCGAGTCAGGTTCAACAACAAACTTTGAAATAGCCAACGAAAATGGTCGTACGGTCTTGAAACAAGGAAACCAGGGGGTCACTAGCGGAGTGAACGCCTATGTGGCCATTAGTCGGGTAAGAGCGTTTGTTTCAAAATTTTTGACCGCGCAGGAGCTTCCTTACCTGAAGAAAAGTGTAAAAGTTACGACCGATATTGCAGACAAGTGCAATGCTTATTATCAGGGGTTAACGCTCAGTTTCTTTGCTAAAGGCGGGAAATGCGCGAATATGGCCCTAGTCAATGATGTTGTTTATCACGAATGGGGTCACGGTCTGGACGATTACTCCGGCCCTGGCTCTGAGAACTATGGCGGAGGGATGACCGACGGTGCTTTTAGTGAAGGGATCGGAGACATCGTTGCCATGATGATGACTCACGACTCGAATATGGGCGTCGGTTTTTACACGGATGATGCGACAAAGCCGATTCGCAACTTGGAAAACAAGAAGGTTTACATACCAGGCCAGTCCTCTGAAATTCATAGTCAGGGGACCATTATTGGTGGCGCCTTTTGGGAGCTCCGTAAGCGGATGATCAATAAATATGGTGATGCGGGACATGAAAAAGCAGCGAGTCTTTTTTTCCGTCACTTGAAAGAGGCTGATAGCTACCTTTCATCGTATAAAATTGTGCAACGCCTGGCAGATGATGACAATAATACGGTCACGCGTCATCCGGACTGGTGTCTTATCAATCATGCGTTTGCAGTCAAAGGGCTCACCAAAGAGGATCCATGTGACGATGACTTTGCTACCGGCACTTCTGGAAATGAAACCAAGATTTTTGGATCACTTGGAGAGTCGGCAAGTGCTGATGCAACGCCTCTGACAATTAGTGCCTCGTTTGATCAAGCTCAGTCAGTGAAGCTTTGTGAGGGTCGCGATCCTTGTGCAAACCCTATGGTCTTGCAGCCGCAAGGGCAGGCCGGAGTGGTTAAATTGTTCGGGCCGACCAATATTAAGGCAGCAGATGGAGCCTACTTCAACGCAGATGTTATCGATGCTACCGGAAACTCTGTCGGTCGGAGAATCATGAAGGTCACAAAAAAATAAACCACGCGGCGCTCTTGTGGGTGAGGATATTAAGGAATGGCAAAAAACATCGACATTGAAGCATTACGCGACGCCCTTCGCGAAATAGACGATGAGTTGATGAATATTGTCTGCCGGCGTGTAGAGGTGGTTCGTAAAATTGGCTCTACGAAAGCAGTCCACGGTTTATCCATCCAGGATCATCAGCAAGAGGCTTTAAACAAGACGAAGAATCGTCAATTAGTTGGAGACCGCGCCCCCTCCGAGTTTATCGACGAGTTGACTGATTTATTGGCAAGATGGTCTCGTCAGATTCAAGCAAAACAACCTTGATCAATTCGGTAAGGTTTGAGCATCTGACGAGTTTAGCTAAGTTTTTCAGGCCTGCGAGCAAGCAATTGACCGATGATACCTCGGAGGGTAGATTTCTCGTATAGTGCTCCGAGACTGAATTTATAACGGAGGCGATCATGACCGATCTTCTTTACCTTTCCGGATTTAATAATGAACACATCACAGAGGCTGTGACAGGGGCAGTGCCGAAGGGGCGTAACTCGCCCCAGAAACCGCCATTGGGTCTCTACCCGGAGCAACTAAGCGGGAGCGCCTTTACGATGCCTCGCAAGCAGAACTACCGTTCGTGGCTCTATCGAATTCGTCCCAGTGTCATGCATGGCGAGTTTAAGCAGTTGGCTCATACGACATGGCTTTCGGCGCCCGGTTCAGAGGGCCCCGCAACCCCGATGCAGTTGCGGTGGAATCCACTTCCGGCATTACAAACTAGTAAAGACTTTATTGACGGCATCGAAACGTTTGCCATGAACGGAAGTGTACAGACAAGGTCAGGAAGTGCGGTGCATTTATATCGCTGCAACAAAGATATGGTCGATCGCTTTTTTTACAACTCAGATGGTGATTTGCTGATCGTTCCTCAGCAAGGGCGTATGCTGTTTCGAACCGAGCTTGGGCATCTTGATGTCGGGCCGAGTGAGATCTGTGTGATTCCTCGTGGCGTAAAGTTTCAGGTTCATCTACCAGAGAAGGCAGCGGTCGGCTATATATGTGAGATTTATGGCGCAAAATTAGAATTGCCTGATCTTGGACCAATCGGAGCGAACGGATTAGCTTCGCCGCGTGATTTTGAGTATCCCGTTGCTGCCTACGAGGAGAAGACCGGGTCATTTAAACTCGTTACGAAATTTTCAGGTCATCTGTGGGAGTCTGTTATCGGACATTCGCCGCTGGATGTGGTTGGCTGGCATGGTAACTATGCGCCTTACAAGTACGATTTAAAACGTTTTAACACGATCAATACGGTTAGTTTTGATCATCCTGACCCCTCTATTTTCACTGTTCTTTCGTCGCCGTCTGGGGTTCATGGGCAAGCGAATGTTGATTTTGTAATTTTTCCGCCGCGTTGGATGGTCGCAGAAGATACGTTCCGTCCTCCTTGGTATCACCGAAATATTATGAGTGAGTTTATGGGCCTGATCCATGGTGTTTACGATGCTAAACCTGCAGGTGGGTTTGAGCCGGGTGGGGGATCGCTCCACAACTGTATGCAGGCTCATGGCCCTGATGCTGGTGCGCTTGAAGCGGCCTCAGAGGCGAAACTGAAACCAGAGTATCTTGGAAACACACTGGCCTTCATGTTTGAGTCATGCTGGATATATCATCCAACGAAGCAGGCTTTACAAAGCCCTTCATTGCAAAAAGATTACTTGTCGTGCTGGAAAGATATTAAGCCAAAGTTTAAGGGAGGCTTGTGACTCCTTTGTCTTTTTAGCGCAAGTCATCATGGGTCTCTGCCGCGATGGACGAGCTCTTTGCGTCTTGGACGCCCCTCGTAAGCTCTGGTTAACAGCCGGTAATCACATGTTTTTTTTGCCTTGACCCAAAAAGCAGAATATAAGCAGAATAGAGTATTAAAGTTTAGACATCAGGTGCCCGATCCTTACTCGTAGAGGGGGTCGGCGTGCCTCATTGTTTTTCCTTAAAAATTCGACATTTCATC
>JBIIGV010000233.1:0-79186 GCA_044236265.1 Oligoflexales bacterium | reverse complement strand
GAGCGGAGAAGCATTGTAGGTGATCGTACTAACAGAGTCACTAGCTGCCACGTTCGCATTGCCTGCACCATCGGTAATACCGGAAGCTGCAAGACGTGGACGAACCGTACCGTTAGTGAGACCAGCTGCGGCCACATTGAACGTCGTTTGGTTACCAGAATCCGTAATGGTCCAAGTGATGCCCGTCGACGTTCCAAGGTTTGTGAAATCAGCAGCTGTAAGCGACGCAGCAGAAATTGCTTCAGAGAACGTCAGCGTGAAGTTAATCGGAGTCGAATTCGTTGAGGATCCCTGACCTGACGCCTTGTCAAAGGACACAATCGTAGGAGCGACGTTATCATGGGTGTAAGTAACCAGAGACGTACACGCCGATGGATTATTATTTGCGGCTACAGCTTTGGCATGGATGGTCGTTGAACCATTTGCGGTCAATGAGGCCGTCGTTATCGTCTGACCCGCCCCAGCCAACAGCGCGGTCGCACCGGAGATAGCCGTATTACAGGTATTTTCGCTGTAAAGGGTCACAGTTGCAGCGGTTGATAGTGTCATGGTCACAGTCGGCGTACGGCTGCTGCCTGGCGATGTCGGTGCAATGGATGCGTAAGTGACAGTTGGTGCAACGGTTTGAATCACAAGGGCCTTCTGACCAGCGATACTGTTAACACCCGCAAGAGCCGGCAATGTCAGCGTCGCCGTATTTCCAGCCGCGTCTCTGATCGTTCCGCCATTTGCCGAAAGAGCAGCTGTCGACTGATAATCAAGATCAGCACTGGAGTGCGCTGCAAGGACACTATAGTTGAATAGAAGTGTATTTGTGCCGCTTCCGGAAACGTAGTCGACCACAGCATCAGTTGTTCCAGTCTCAAGGGTCAACTGTGGCGTGCCGGTAATCGTCACTGCTTCAGAGAAGACAACGTTGATAGCGATTGTGCTACCAGCTCCGTAGGTTCCATTTGCAGTGGTCGACGAGACGCTGGTAACGGTTGGTGAGGCGGCGTCGTAAACGTAGGTCGTCAATAGCGAGCAGCTCGAAATGTTACCGACAGAGTCAGTAACCTTTGCATAAATCGATGTCGTGACATTAGCCGTTAGCGAGCTTGTGGTGATGGTCTTACCACCCGCACTGCCACTGGAAGTTGCTGAGATACCTGTGTTACAGGAAGCATCGGAGTATAGGCCTGCCGAGCTATAGGCTTCAGAAATTTCGAACGCCACCTGAGGTGTCGCACTCGTGCCTGGTGACGCTGGCGTAA
Organism: Oligoflexales bacterium; assembly: GCA_044236265.1. Lineage (GTDB taxonomy): Bacteria > Bdellovibrionota_B > Oligoflexia > Oligoflexales > RGVZ01 > CAMDKS01. The sequence continues at coordinate 77,933 of JBIIGV010000233.1, read as the reverse complement.
CAGACGTATAAGTGAATGTCGGAGCTGTTGTATCAACAACGATACTGCGGTTTGCTCCCAGACTTCCAGCCGCGCCTGGTGCAGGTAGTGTCAAGGTTGCATCATTGCCATATTGGTCTTTGATCGTGCCACTGGCCAGCGATAGAGACGATGTGCTGACATAATCAAGATCACTCGATGTGTCCCCTGCGAAGACTGTGTAATTGAATGTGAGCGTTGCCGTTCCCGATCCCGAGCTGTAGCTCAGAACTGCGTCATTTGTGCCAGTTTCGAGAGTCAATGTCGGAGTGCCAGTCACAACAACCGCTTCATTAAATGTCACTGTGACAGGAATCAACTGTGCTGCATTGACCTTATAGGATCCATTTGCAGCGCTTGATGTCACGCTGGAAACGGTTGGGCCGCTACTGTCATGATTGTAGGTGGTTAATGTCGCACATGTGGAGGCATTACCTGCAGCATCGACGGCCTTACCGTAAATCGTGGTCGCTGTGTTGCTACCTACGTTGCCAGTTACTGTAATACCAGGACTCGCAAATGCAGTATTTGCCGTAGCCGCCGATTTTGGCGTGACGCAACCGCTATCGTAGTACAGGGTGACTGTCGACGTCTCGGACGCTGTTCCGAGGATGGTCGGGGTTAGAGATGATGATGTTGTACCTGGGCTAGCCGAAGAGAAGCTTACGGTTGGCACCACGTTATCGTACGTGACAGAGCCATCTGTCGCCGTCGAGGCACTGTTTTGGTTACCGAACGCGTCGGTGACTCCGTTCGCTGCTACCACTGGAGCGATTGTTCCTTGACCGGATGCAGATACCGTCAACGTCCAAGTCGTGTTATCGCTGGTGGATAGCGCCCAAGAAATGCCCGTCGCCGTGCCGGCGTTTGAAAGATCTGCGGTCGTAAAGCTACTTGAGCCAACCGCACTTGAGAAGACGATCGTATACGTAATCGGAAGTGTATTCGCAGGATCAGACTGACCCGATGCCTGATTCAACGTGACGCTGTATACTGCTGCAGAATAACTGATGGTGTCGGCAGAATCCACCTGCGTTCCAAAGGTGTTACCAGCAGGATCTGTCACCGCACCAGCTGCCAAACGTGGCTGCAGCGTTCCATTGCCTGATGAAGCGGCCGCAACATTGAATGTCTGGTTATTGCCGCTGTTGGTGATGGACCAGGTAACGCCGGTTGCTGTTCCGATATTTGTAATATCAGCAGCAGTGAAGCTAGCTGGATTGATAGCTTCCGAGAACGTTAACGTGAAGTTAATCGGCACAGAGTTTGTCGACGAAGCCTGGCCAACCTTCTTAACAAAAGATGAGACAGTCGGAGCAACATTGTCATGGGTATAAGCTACCAAACTTGTACAGCTTGACTGGTTATTGTTCGCCGCAACTGCTTTGGCATGGATTGTTCTTGAGCTATTCGCCGCGAGTGTCGACGTCGTCACAGCCTGGCCGGAACCAGCAGACAACTCGGTTGGAGACGAAATCGCAGTCGAACAACCACTGTCACTATATAGTGTGACCGTTGCTGCCTCGGATAAAGTCATGGTCACGGTTGGTGTGAAGCTCGTACCAGGCGATGTAGGCGAGATGGATGCAAACGTGATGGTTGGGGCTGCCGTCTGAATGACAATAGCCTTCTGGCCACCAATACTGTTCGCACCACCAACTGCCGGCAAGCTCAGAGAAGCGCCGTTTCCAGCGGCATCATTAATTGAACCACCCGCCAGCGTGAGGGCTGAGGTCGATGCATAGTCAAGGTCAGCAGATACATCAGCTAAAGCCACAACATAATTGAATGTCAATGTGGTCGTTCCAGAGCCTGAGGCGTAAGATGCTGTCGCCCCTGCCCCGCCGTTCGCAAGAGTGATCGTCGGCGTTCCAGTGACAGTCACCGACTCATTGAACGTCACAGTGACCGGGATGGTCTGTGCAACGCGGTAGGTGCCGTTTGTAGCCGTTGATGTGACATTGGTAACACTAGGCGCAACCGAGTCATTGGTGTAGTTAGTCATAAGCGTACAGATCGAGTCGTTTCCGGCACTATCTGTAGCCCTCGCGTAAATAGCCGTTGTCGCGTTAGTCCCTACGGTCGTGGTGGCTAAAGTATTTCCACCGACTGTGCCAGAAATCGCCGACGAGATCGCCACAGTACAGGTTGCATTTGAATATAGTCTTAGACCGTTCGATGGCGCAGCCTCAGAGAGAGTCATCGAGACGCTTGGCGTCGTGCTTGTCGCAGGCGACGCGGGGCTGACTGAACTATAAGTAATCGTCGGCGCAGTCGTGTCGATCACGATTGCTTTTTGGCCCGCAATACTGTTTCCAGATCCGACCGTAGGCAGCGTCAGGTTGGCGTCGTTACCAACTGCATCCTTGATCGTACCGAGGTTAAGGCCGAGAGCACTAGTACTTGCGTAATCCAAGTCAATGGAGGTCTCACCTGCGGCCACAATATATGTGAAGCTCAACGTCGTCGTTCCGCTTCCACTGACATAATTGACAGCCGTGTTAGCACCACCAGTCGCCAGAGTGATCTGCGGTGTGCCGGTTACCGTGACCGACTCAGAGAAGGTCACTTCAATCGGTATACTAACGCCAGACTTATAGGTACCGTCAGTTTTGTTTGCGGTTACACTGGTGACCGTTGGACTGGTCGTGTCGTTATTATAAGTTGTCAATAGCGTACAGCTCGACTCGTTGCCAAGCGTATCCACAGCACGGCCGTAAATGGTCGTCGCTGTGTCAGAGCTTACCGAGCCAGTCAGGGCGATACCGGGACTTGCAAAGACGGTATTGGCCGCTGCTGCCGACTTGCTGGTAGTACAGCCGGAGTCAAAGTAGAGCGTCACGGTCGATCCGGCACCCGCGGAACCAAGGATTGTCGGCGTCAAGCCAGATCCTGGATTACCACCACTAACAGATACAAAGGATATACTCGGTGGTGTGACGTTATAAGCCACTGTGTTATCAGTTGAGGTCGAAGCGGCATTCGTATTTCCAAAGGTATCGGTCGCAACACCTGAGGAAATCGTTGGGATCACTGAACCTGTTCCACTCATTCCTGATGCGGAGATGGTCCAGTTGATGTTGTCTATCGACGATACTGTGAATGTGACGTTCGCCGCCGAGCCAGACTGTATGACATCGCCATTTGTGAAGGAGCTGCTTCCAACTGCTGACGAGAAGACCGCAGTAAACGTGATCGGACCAGTGCGAACTGGATCTGCCTGGCCTGACGCCTGATTGATAGCCACGGTAAACGCAGCCACGGAGTAGCTGACAGACGCTGATGCAGGGACAATTGAGCCGCTGACGTTACCCGCAACATCGGTAACAGCACTGGCTGCAAGACGTGGCTGGATTGTTCCATTACCCGATACCGTTGCTGCCACAGTAAAGGTCATATGATCGCCGGAATCTGTGATCGTCCACGCAACACCGCTAGCCGTTCCAGCATTTGAAATATCGGCTGCAGTGAAAGAGGACAGATCGATTGCCTCACTGAATGTAATATCAAAGTTGACTGGCAGAGAGTTTGTAATCAATGGCTGACCGGCCTTGACGACGAAGGAGCTGACGGTTGGCGCAATACTATCGTAGGTGTAGGACACGAGGCTCGTACAAGCAGAAGCGTTATTAACTGCATCGACAGCCTTAGCATGGATCGATATCGCTACATCAGAGGTTAGTGCGTTGGTCGTGATCGTTCTGCTAGATCCTGCCGTGAGAGACGTTGCATCGGAAATCGCGGCTGTACAGCTACTATCACTATAGAGTGTAACGGTGGATGCCTTATCTAAATCGATCGCAACGGTTGGCGTAGCCGAAGTTCCTGGAGACGTTGGCGTTATCGAAGCAAAGGTTATACTGGCTGGCGTTTGGTCAAGGACGATGGCCTTCTGTCCAGCGATACTTGAACCCGATCCAGTCGCTGCCAATGTCAGAGTCGCATTATTGCCGGCCACATCGCGGATGGTTCCACCGTTAGTTGAAAGTGCAGACTGACTTGCGTAATCGAGGTCAGCCGACTGATGACCTGCACCAACGGTATAGTTAAATAGAAGTGAGTTCGTACCAGATCCGGATACGTAGTTGACCACCGCATCTGTTGCACCTGTTTCAAGAACAAGCTGAGGAGTTCCTGTTACAGTGACAGACTCAGAGAAGGTGACTGTGATTGGAACCAGCTGTCCGAGTCCATATGTGCCGTTCGCCAAGCTTGACGTGACGCCGGTAACCGTCGGATTGACACTGTCATAGGTATAAGAAGTCAACAGCGTACAGTTGGACGCATTACCAATTGCATCCGTTGCCTTTCCGTAGATCGAAATGACCTGGTTCGCTGTCAGCGCGGTTGTTGTCACTGTGTTGCTGCCAATGCTGCCTGCCACTTGTGCCGATGCCGTCGACGAGCAGGCTGCATCTGTGAACAGACGCAGTGTGGCCGCTGCCTCATTCAGGCTGAGTGTGACCTGAGGAGTTGGCGTATTTCCTGGGGTTGCTGGCAGGATTGATGTGTAAGTTAAAGCCGGCGCCGTCGTGTCGATCACGATTGCGCGGTTGGCACCGAGACTTCCAGCTTGGCTTGGGACTGGCAAGGTCAATGTCGCATTGTTACCGACAGCATCCTTAATTGTTCCACCATTTAGACCAAGAGCCGACGTGCTGACGTAGTCAAGATCGGTGGAGTTGTCACCCGCAAACACTGTATAGGTGAATGTGAGGGTGGTTGAACCCGAACCAGAGCTATAGGTCACGACTGCATCAGTTGATCCGGTTTCAAGTGTCAGGGTCGGATTACCTGTAACAGTGACGGCTTCCGAGAATGTGACAGTGATAGGAATGCTCTGACCAGCATCTACCTTATAGGTCATGTTAGCAGCGGTTGATGTAACATTCGTGACCGTCGGGCCTGTGCCGTCATGAGTATAGGTCACCAGATTTTCGCAAGACGATGCGTTGCCAGCGGCATCAACTGCTTTCGCATAGATTGTGGTTGCGCCGTTCGTGTTAACGTTACCGGTCACCGCTATACCTGGGGTCGCAAATGCGGTATTGGCCGTGGCTGCTGACTTAGGCGTTGTACAACCTGAGTCATAGTACAAGGTCACCGTCGAGGTCTCAGACGCTGTACCAAGAATTGTTGGGGTTAAGGTAGCACCCGTCGCGCTTGGGCTGACCGATATGGATGAGAACGACGGCGCGGTAACGTCGTAGGTCACAGAGCGATCAGTAAATGTTGCAGCACCGTTATCATTGCCATACACATCCTTGACCGTATTGGCTGCCAAGTCTGGAATCACTGTTCCAGCACCTGTGATAGCAGTCGCAGACAGTGTCCAGGTAATGTTATCTGCACTGCTGAGACTCCATGTGATGCCAGTCGCACTGCCAGCGTTCGAAATATCCCCGACAGCGAATGTGTTGTTGCCAACGGCTGTCGAGAAGACCACCGTGAAGTTAATCGGCAGGGTCTTGACTGGATCACCCTGAGCTGCAGACTGATTGAGGGTCACAGTGTAGAGAGCTGCAGTATAGGTGACTGTTTCTGTTGCGTCAGCTTGGTTACCGCTGATGTTGCCGGCTGGATCTGTAACCGCACCGACAGCTAAGCGAGGCTGGATCGTTCCGTTGTTACCCGTGACTGCAGCGACTGTGAAGTTTGTTGCATCACCCTGATCTGTGACCGTCCATGTGACACCGGTTGCGGTACCAATATTGGTGATATCAGCTCCAGTAAAGCTTGCTGGTGAGATTGGCTCACTGAATGTGACCTTGAAATATACGGGGATAGAATTCGTAAACTGACTTTGAACTGGAGATGTTGCGCGAACAAACGAGCTCACCGTCGGAGCTGTTGTATCAGTGGTATAAGATACCAAGCTCGTGCAGGACGATACATTGCTATAGGCAGCCACGGCTTTAGCATGAATTGGCGTACTTGAGTTCGCGGGCAGCGAATAAGTTTGAATAGTCTTACCAGATCCTGCCGTCAGCGCTACAGGACCAGATACAGCTGTGCTACATGCACCGCTGTTATAAAGAGTCACTGTTGCATCTTGCGTCAAGCTGAATGTAATTGTCGGCGTCTGACTGATATTTGGCGAGCTTGGGGCGATAGATGTATAAGCCATAGATGGAGCAACGGTCGAAATGACAATGTTCTTCTGACCGCCTAGACTTGTGCCGCTTGTTGGAGCACCCAAAGTCAAGGTCGCGCTATTCAACGCCGCATCTTTGATGGTACCGCCAGCAAGAGACAGAGCTGACGTCGAGGTATAGTCTAGATCTGCAGCAGCGTCTGCAAGAGCGACCGTATAGTTGAAGGTGAGCGTATTCGTTCCGGATCCAGAGGCATAGCTAATCGCAGATGCCGTGCTGTTAATTGCCAGGGTTGGTGTTCCCGTGACAGTGACAGCTTCCGAGAAGGTGACTGTAATTGGAACTAGGCTACCCACTGCGTAGGTTCCGTTAGCCGCAGTTGATGAGACAGATGTCACAGCTGGCGCGACGCTATCGTGAGTGTAGCTGGTCATCAATGTACACGCTGAACCGTTGCCTGCCGTATCCACAGCCTTAGCATAGATAGACGTTGCAGCCTCAGCATTTACTGATGTCACTGTGACCGTATTGCTACCCGCTGTGCCTGTGCCTACTGCAGATATTGCCAGCGAACAACCAGAGTCTGAGAAGAGTCTTAAGCTTGTACCAGCCGCTTCAGAGAGGCTTAGCGTAATCTGAGGCGTCAAGCTGCTTCCTGGAGACGATGGCGACATCGACGTATAAGTCACACTTGGCATGGTGGTATCAATCACGACAGCCTTCTGACCTGCGATACTTGATGCGCCACCTACGGCTGGCAAGGTGAGGTCTGCGTTGTTACCAACACTGTCTTTGATTGTTCCGCTAGCAAGCGACAGAGCCGTCGTTGTTGCATAATCAAGATCGGCCGAGGTATCACCGGCAGCCACTGTGTAGTTAAAGGTGAGGACAGCGCTTCCTGAACCACTGGTGTAATTTACGGCCGTATCAACTGCTCCGGTCTCGAGGGTCAATGTTGGGGCACCGGTCACAGTAACCGTATCATTGAATGTAACTTCAATCGGGATGATCTCGCCCGCTTTATAGCTACCGTTTCCTTTGTTCGCCGTAACGCTCGCTACTGCAGGGCTTACGCCGTCATGCTGGTAGGTGACCAAATTAGCACAGCTCGATTCATTGCCGAGAGCGTCGACAGCTTTTGCATAGATGATCGTCGTAGTGTTGGCATTGACGTTACCACTGACTGTGATACCTGGGCTTGCAAACGCAGTGTTCGCAACTGGCGTTGACTTGGCAGTGCTACAGCTTGCATCGTAATACAAGGTCACCGTCGATGCCTTCGACGCAGTTCCCAGGACCGTTGGCGTCAAGCTGTTGCCTGGATTACCACCGCTAACCGATGAGAATGTAAGTGTTGGAACGGTCACATCCCAGGTTACAGTATTGTCTGTCGATGTGGAGGCGGCGTTGGTATTGCCATAAGCATCGGTGACGGCGCCGCTGGCGATCGTTGGGATCACAGTGCCAGATCCACTCATGCCACTTGCGGTAATAGTCCAATTAATATTATCAATGCTTGAGACCGCGAAGCTCACTCCTGGAGCATTACCCGCATTAGTCACATCACCAGCTGTGAAAGAGCTTCCAGCCACGGCTGACGAGAAGACCGCCGTATAGCTAATCGTTCCGGACCGTACTGGATCAGCTTGGCCACTTGCCTGGTTAACGGCAACTGTAAACGCTGCGACAGAGTAGTCCACGCTTCCAGAGGACTGACCTGATAGGGCATTCGCATTTCCGGCTACATCGTTAACACTCGCACTCGCAAGGGACGGACGAATCGTACCGTTACCTGAGAGTGTTGCAGCCACAGTGAAGGTTGTATTATCGCCTGAGTTTGTGACTGACCAAGCAACACCCGTTGCGGTACCTGCGTTAGAAATATCAGCAGCCGTGAAGCTCGACGGATTGATGGCTTCAGAGAATGTCACCGTAAAGTTCACTGGTACAGAGTTTGTCACAGCAACCTGTGGAACCTTGACTGAGAAGCTACTGATTGCTGGTGCAATACTGTCATAGGTATATGACGTCATGATTTCGCAACCAGAGGCGTTATTAACAGCATCCACTGCCATAGCGTAGATCGATATCGCCGTATCTGATGTCAGGTTGCTCGTGGTGATCGTTCTCGAGCCACTCGCGAGCGACGTCGCTGCCGAGATCGATGCTGTACATGAGTTGTTGCTGTAGAGCGTCACCGTTGCTGCCTCACTCAAGGTTATGGTGAGTGTTGGCGTCTGCGACATGCCTGGTGATGCAGGAGATATCGAGCTGTAAGCAATCGTTGGAGCGACCAGGTCGATCACAATTGCTTTTTGACCCGCTAAACTTGATCCAGTACCAGGGGCCGGTAGCGTCAGGACCGCGGCATTTCCGGATCCATCTACAATCGTACTGCCATTGAATGCAAGCGCGGTATTGGTTGTGTAATCGAGGTCACTTGACCCATGACCTACTGCTACCGTGTAGTTGAAGGTCAGAGCCGCCGTGCCAGAACCAGACACATAATTAACGACTGCATCAGTTGCGCCAGTTTCAAGGGTCAGTTGTGGAGTACCAGTGACGGTGACGACCTCAGAGAAGGTTACGGTAACCGGGATCACCTGTCCCAAACCGTAAGTACCATTTGCCAAAGACGAGCTGACCGACAATACGGTCGGCGCAGCACCATCGTGACGATAACTTGTCATAAGCGAACAGCTCGAGATGTTTCCAACAATGTCCGTTGCCTGAGCGTAGAGTGCCGTGGTCGCATTGGCGGTCAGTGCACTTGTGGTAATCGTCTTAGCACCCGCAGAACCCGTGGATGCACTTGACGCAGAACTTGAGCAGCTTCCATCAGAGAAGAGCTGGACACTCGAGACAGCCTCTGAAAGGCTGATGCTGATTTGTGGAGTTAGAGAGCTACCTGGCGAAACTGGAGCAATAGATGTATAGCTAATCATTGGAGCCGCCGTGTCAATAACGATGGCCTTGTTCGCAGCGAGGCTGCTAGCAGCACCCGGACTTGGCAATGTCAGAGTTGCGTTGTTACCGTAAGTGTCTTTAATCGTACCGCCAGCCAAAACAAGCGATCCGGTACCGACGTAATCAAGATCTGTAGCCGTATCACCCGCGAAGACCGTGTACGTGAAGGTCATCGTGTTGCCAGATGCACTGCTAAAGCTGACCACAGCGTCCGTAGAGCCAGTCTCAAGTGTGATGGTTGGGGTTCCGGTTACAACAACATTCTCAGAGAAGGTAATCGTGACTGGAATCGTCTGAGCAGCTGTGACTTTATAGGTGCCATCAGCCGCCGTCGAAGAAACATTGGTGACTGTTGGCCCAACACCATCGTGAGTATAGGTCGCCAGTGTCGCACAAGCAGATGCGTTGCCAGCCGCATCAATCGCTTTACCGTAAATCGTGGTCGTCGTGTTGCTGTTAACGTTCGACGTAACTTGGACACCGGGGGAGGCAAGGACTGTATTGGCTGCAGCTGCTGATTTCGGCGTTGTACAGCCGGAATCGAAGTATAACGTCACCGTCGAGGATTCAGAGACGGTACCGAGGATCGTCGGTGTCAAGCTAGACGATGTTGCTGCTGGGCTGACCGAGATCGAAGAGAATGTCGGGACAACATTGTCGTAAGTGACCGTGCGATCCGTTGTTGTGGCTGCGGCATTGTCGTTGCCGAATGCATCTTTAACTGTGTTGGCTGCTATCGATGGAATAATAGTTCCAGCACCCGTTGCCGTCGCAGACAGGTTCCAGGTGATGCCGTCGCCACTGTCTGTTAGCGTCCATGTCACACCGGAGGCCGATCCAATGTTGGTTACATCGCCGACAGCAAACGAGCTGCTACCTACTGCACTTGAGAAGACGACAGTATAGTTCACTGGCAAGCTATTGACTGGATCAGCCTGACCCGACGCCTGGTTTACAGTCACAGTGTATAGAGCTGCTGTGTAACTTACGGACTCGGTCGCATCGTACTGGCTACCGTTATTATTACCTGCAGAATCCGTGACAGCATTCGCCGCCAGTCGAGGAATCAAGGTTCCGTTTCCAGAAGCCGACGCCGCAACTGTAAAGTTAATATTGTCTCCGCTATTTGAAACCGTCCAGGTTACGCCGGATGCAGTTCCCGTATTGATAATATCCGATGCCGTAAAGCTTCCTGAGTTAATCGCCTCGCTAAAGGTGATCTTGAAGTTAACGGGTACCGAGTTTGTAAACTGTGCCTGAACAGGCGACGTCGCTCTGACAAAGCTCGACACTGTTGGCGCAACATTATCATGGGTGTAGGACACGAGGCTTGTACAGCTAGAGGTATTGCCGAAGGCGGCGACCGCTTGGGCGAAAATCTGAGTCGTAACGTTTGGACTCAAAGTATAGGTCGTCACTGTTTGGCCAGATCCTGCAGAGAGAGCAGCGCCAGCCGAAATCGCCGTCGAACATCCGCCATTGCTATAGAGAGTCACGGTAGCCGCATCAGATAGAGTCATGGTTACTGTTGGTGTCTGACTACTGTTTGGCGAACTTGGAGAGATCGAGTTGTAGGTGACCGTTGGAGGAGTGGTCTGAATGACAAGTGCTTTATTAGCTCCCAAGCTTCCAGCGCCGCCAACAGTTGGCAGAGTCAATGTGGCATTGTTAGCAGCAGCGTCGGCGATTGTGCCGCTATTAAGAGCAAGAGCTGCCGTCGACGTGTAATCAAGATCTGCTGAACTATCATTGAGACCAACAACATAGTTGAAGGTCAGAGTGGCCGTGCCAGATCCTGAAGCATAGTTCACGACTGCATCGGTCGCTCCTGTTTCAAGGGTCAACTGTGGAGTTCCACTGACCGTCACAGCCTCACTGAAAGTAACCGTGACTGGAATCGTCTGACCGACGCGGTATGTGCCGTTGGCTGCCGTAGCAGTTACAGATTGCACCGTAGGAGCCACTCCGTCATGAAGATAGGCTGTCATCGAGGTACATGCCGATTGGTTACCAGCGGCATCGCTTGCTTGAGCAAATAGGTTCGTCGTCGTATTCGCACTGAGTGCGGACGTTGTAATCGTATTAGCGCCAGCAGTTCCGGCCGTAGCCGTTGACACCGCAGCACTACAGCCAGAGTTTGAGTAAAGCTGAACGTTTGCAACCGCCTCTGAAAGGGTCAGAGCAACTTGCGGATTGAGATTACTTGCAGGAGACGCAGGGGTGATCGAGTTATAGGTCACAGACGGTGCTGTTGTATCAATGACAATTGCATAATTTCCGCCAATGCTGGCTGCGCCACCGACAGCTGGAAGGGTCAAGGTCGCGTTATTTCCAACCGCATCGCGGATCGTGCCAGAATTCAACGCCAACGCTGTGGTTGAGGCGTAATCAAGATCTGCTGTGGTGTCCCCTGGAGAGACTGTGTAGTTGAAATTCAAGACTGTACTACTTGCCGCGGATGTATAATCCACGACCGCATCGGTTGCTCCGGTTTCAAGGGTAATTTGTGGCGCTCCGGTGACCGTGACTGCCTCAGAGAACGTGATCTGCACAGGAATCACTTCCCCAGTCTTATAGCTGCCATTAGCCTTGTTCACGGCAACACTCACAACACTTGGACCAGCACCGTCATGATTATAGGTCGTCAAGAGTGAGCAGGTTTCGTTACCGAGGGAGTCAACAGCTTTGCCATAGATGGTCGTTGAGGTGTTAGCGTTAACGTTTCCGGTTAGCGTAATACCTGGGCTTGCGAATGCTGTGTTAGCTGTAGGCGCTGATTTAGCAGTTGAACAGCCAGAGTCGAAGTACAAGGTGACTGTGGACGCCTTCGACACTGTACCAAGAATGGTTGGGGTCAAGCTTGAGCCTGGGTTTCCACTACCGACAGACGCGAATGTAAGGGTCGGCGTCGTAACATCGTAACTGACAGTGTTATCTGTTGAGGTGGACGCAGCGTTGTCATTTCCGAAGAGGTCTTTGACTCGGTTCGAAGCGATGGTCGGAACAACCGTACCGGAACCACTCATGCCACTAGCGGTAATTGTCCATGTGATGTCATCCAGGCTCGTTACAGCAAATGTCACATTAGCTGCCGTACCCGACTGAGCTACATCGCCCGCACTAAATGTTGAGGAACCAACGGCAGACGAGAAGACTGCTGTAAAGGTGATCGGACCTGTACGAACTGGATCGGACTGACCTGAGGCCTGGTTAATTGCAACCGTGAATGCTGCTTGAGAGTAGCTGACACTGCCGGTGGCAGTGCTGACTGCAGCATTAAGGTTTCCTGCAGGATCGGCAACACTTGCGGTTGCAAGTCGTGGCTGAATGGTTCCATTACCAGCCAACGTCGCCGAAACTGTAAAGGATGTATTATCACCAGAGTTCGTCACCGACCAATCAACACCCGTTGCGGTGCCAGCGTTCGAAATGTCTGCTGCCGTAAAGCTGGAAGGGTTAATGGCCTCAGAGAAGGTCAATGTGAAGTTGATCGGCACCGAGTTCGTTACCGCTACCTGACCACCAGCGACTGCGAAGGAGCTAACCGCAGGAGCCACACTATCATAGGTATAAGTGGTCAGAGACGCGCAACCTGAAGCGTTATTAACGGTGTCAATTCCTTTAGCATAGATGGAAATTTCCGTATTTGCGGTCAGAGCATTCGTAGTGATGGTCTGACCCACACCACTGACAAGTGCCTTCGCATCAGAAATAGAAGCCGAACACCCTGAGTTACTGTAGAGAGTCACAGTTGCTGCTTCGGATAAAGTCATCGTGATTGTCGGTGTTGCAGTTGTGCCCGGAGATGTCGGCGCAATGCTAGCGTAGGTGATTGTAGGAGCTGTGAGATCAAGAACAATAGCCTTTTGACCGCCTAAGCTACTTGCATTTGCCAAGGCTGGTAGAGTCAAATCGGCTGGGTTCGTTGACGCATCCAAAATTGAACCACCAGCAAGAGCCAAGGCCGTCGTAGACGCGTAGTTCAAGTCTGCAGTCCCGTCGACAGCACCCACGGTGTAGCTAAAGTTGAGGGTGTTGGTGCCTGATCCTGAAACATAGCTTGCAACACCGTCAACAGCTCCTGTTTCCAGAGTCAGCGTTGGCGTTCCAGTGACAGACACAACTTCTGAGAATGTGATGGCCACTGGGACGACCTGACCCAGTCCGTAGGTACCATTGGCCAGGGATGATGTTACAGATACAACTGTTGGACCAGCGTTATCATGGGTATAGCTTGTTAAGCTTGCGCAGATAGAGACGTTTCCAGCAATGTCGGTCCCTTTAGCGTAGAGCGATGTTGTCGCATTCGCATTCAGCGTGGTCGTGACGATATTTTTGTTTCCTGCAGATCCGTTTGACGATACGGAGGCTGACGCTGTACAGCTTGAGTCAGAGAACAACTGTACAGCAGACAATCCCTCCGAGAGAGTGACTGTTACAGTTGGCGTCTGAGAGGTCGCCGGCGACGTCGGAGAAATCACTGCAAAGCCAATAGTTGGAGCCGTTGTATCAATGATAATCGCTTTGTTTGCGCCCAAACTTCCGGCAGCACCTGGACTTGGCAATGTCAAAGTCGCATTGTTGCCAACGCCGTCTTTAACAGTTCCGCCATTGAATACTAGAGACGAGGCTGACACATAGTCGAGATCAGCAGCCGTATCACCAGCAAAGACCGTATAAGTGAATGTGAGTGTATTCGTGCCTGAACCCGTGCTGTAACTAACGACCGCGTCAGTAGCTCCTGTTTCCAAAGTCAGGGTTGGAGTTCCTGTAACTGTGACCACTTCTGAGAAGGTCACCGTCACTGGAATTGTTTGGGCATTCGTGACCTTGTAGTTGCCGTCGCTTGCCGTAGACGTCACATTCGTTACGGTCGGACCAACGCCGTCATGGTTATAGGTCACAAGGCTTGTACAACTTGAGAGATTTCCTGCCGTGTCCACTGCCTGTGCGTAGATGACGGTTGAAGCGTTACTATTGACGTTACCGGTAACGGCAATTCCTGGAGTTGCAAACTGAGTATTCGCTGTAGCAACCGACTTAGGAGTGCTACATCCTCCGTCGTAATAGAGAGTCACTGTCGATGTCTCTGAAGCTGTTCCCAAGATGGTCGGCATCAGCGACGTCGACGGGTTAGCTGGAGTCAATGCGACATATGTCAGTGTCGGCGCCGTCGTATCGTAGGTCACAGTGCGATCGGTAGAGGTCGACGCACCGTTTAAGTTTCCGAAGGCATCCTGAACGCTATTTGCTGTGATCACTGGCATGATCGTTCCATTGCCGGTGACAGCCATCGCTTTCAAAGTCCATGTGACATTATCGGCGGTTTCAAGCTGCCACTGGGTGACCGTCGTACCAGAACCTTGATTTTGGATATCAGCATCCGTAAAGCTCGAAGCACCTACAGGGCTAGAGAATACAACCGTGTAGAGCACTGGCAAGGTTTTAACTGGATCTGCCTGGCCAGAAGCCTGGTTCAATGTGACGGTGAATGTTGCTTGAGTGTAGCTAACGCTGTTGGACGCATCGACCTGGCTACCACTTGCATTGCCCGCTGGATCGGTCACTGCCCCAATAGCGAGGCGTGGCTGAATCGTGCCGTTACCTGCAGTCGAGGCCGCCACTGTGAAGGTCGTGTTATTACCGGAGTTGGTGACTGTCCAGGTAACTCCCGCAGCAGTACCAGCGTTTGTGATATCAGCCGCAGTAAGGGACGCAGGATTGATCGCCTCGCTGAATGTAATACTGAAGTTAGCAGGAACAGAGTTTGTGAACTCAACCTGACCACCTGCGCGCGCAAAAGATGTCACACTTGGAGCCACGTTGTCATGGGTGTAGCTAACCAAACTCGTACACAGTGATGTATTGCTGAACGCTGCCACTGCCTGAGCGTGGATCTGAGTTTGACCATTTGCAGCCAATGTCTGCGTAATAACCGATTGACCTGCTCCAGCTGATAGCGCCGTTGGAGCAGAAATCGCTGTCGAGCAACCACCATCGCTGTAAAGCGTGACCGTTGATGCATCCGATAGCGACATCGTCACAGTCGGAGTCTGGCTGGTTCCCGGTGAGCTAGGCGTAATAGATGTGAACGCGATCGTTGGTTTTGACGTTTGGATCACAATCGCTTTTTGGCCCGCGATACTGTTCGGCCCACCGACACCAGGTAACGTCAACGTCGCATTGTTTCCAGATCCATCCTGAACAGATCCTCCGTTAGCCGCCAAAGACGCGGTCGATGTGTAATCAAGGTCGGGTGACGCATGACTGAGTGCAACTGTGTAATTGAAGGTGAGCGTATTGCTTCCTGATCCCGATACGTAATCGATCACCGCATCGCTTGCACCTGTTTCAAGTGTTAACTGTGGCGTTCCGGAGACTGTAACGACTTCGCTGAATGCGACCGTCACCGCAACGGTTTGGCCAACGTGGTAGGTTCCGTTCGCTGATGATGCGCTTACCGACGTCACGGTAGGCGCCACGCCATCGTGTGCGTAGTTTGTCATCAAAGTACAGGCAGACTGGTTACCCGCCACATCGGTTGTACGAGCGTAAATATTGTTGGTTTGATTCGCCGTCAAAGTCGTTGTCGTGATGGTGTATGGACCGGCGGCTGCATTGGCTGCATTCGAGAGAGCACTACTACAGCCAGAGTCACTGTAGAGACGAACATCTGACGCTGTCTCCGACAATGTTAGAGCGACTGCTGGTGTTAGATTATTAGATGGTGAAACCGGCGTGATGGACGTGAACGCCACCGTCGGCGCCGTCGTGTCTATAACTAGGGACTTCTGACCAGCAATACTTGCGACACCGCCGACGGCTGGCAACGTCACACTAGCCGCATTGCCCACATGATCAACAATGGTTCCACCGTTAAGCGCGAGAGCTGACGTGCTGATATAGTCAAGGTCTGAGGTTGTGTCACCAGCGAAGACTGTATAGTTGAAGGTCAGCTCAGCCGTACCCGAACCGCTCGTATAATTCACTACTGCATCGACAGAGCCTGTTTCAAGGGTTAAGCGCGGAGTTCCAGTAACGGTAACCGCTTCAGAGAAGGTAACCTTGATTGGAATCAGCTCACCAGCCTTGAATGTGCCATCGGCGTGGACAGCTGTGACGTTCGTGACTGTTGGACTGATTCCATCATGAGTGTAGGTCGTCAATGCCGAACAGCTTGATGCGTTGCCCAATGCGTCGACAGCCTTACCGTAAATTGATGTTGCTGTATTACTGCTGACATTGGCTGTCAGGGCAATACCTGGCAACGCAAATACCGTATTGGACTCCGCAGAGGACTTAGCCGTCGAACAACCGGAATCATAATAGAGCGTGACCGTCGATGGCTTCGACGCTGTACCTGAAACCATCGGCATTAATGTGGATGCAGGACTTGAAGGTGAAATAGATGCAAAGGTTAGTGTTGGGGCAGTGACATCGTAGTTGACTGTATTATCGGTCGACGTTGATGCAGCATTATCGTTACCAAAGGTATCTTTGACCCGAGTCGAAGAAATCGATGGAATCACCGTACTCGTTGCACTCATACCGCTTGCAGCAAGATTGAAGGTTATATTGTCCGATGTGGTGATCGTCCATGTTAAACCAGTCGCCGTGCCGTTTTGGAATATGTCGTCTGACGCGAAGGTTGTTGGGTCGATTGCTCTCGAGAAGACAACCGTGTAGTTGATTGTGCTGCCATTGGTTGGATCAGCCTGGCCCGAGGCTTGGTTGACGGTCACTGTCAATCCACCATTGACCAAGTTCACACTATTGGTCGCATCAGCTTGTGCAGTTGTCGCATTGCCGACAACATCAGTGACACTTGCATTTGCCAGGCGTGGAATGAGAGTACCATTATTTGCACTCGATGCAGCTACCGTGAAGACTGTGCTGCTAACCTGAGTGACAGCCCAAGTAACACCAGTTGCCGTTCCCGTATTGCTAATATCAGCACCCGTAAAGCTTGCAGCGCTCATGTCCTCGGAGAAGGTGATGGTAAAGTTCACCGGCACGGAATTCGTAACGCTACCCTGCCCAGCCGCACGCGCAAAGGAGACGACTGTCGGTGCTAGGCTGTCATTAGTATAGGTCGTTAACGACGTACAGACCGACGGATTATTCACAACATCAATTGCCTTAGCGTAAATCGAGGTTGTAGCATTTGCTGTCAACGCCTGAGTCGTAATCGTCTGGCCAGCACCAGAAGACAGCGCTGTATCTACAGAAATTGGCGCCGTACATGTGTGGTCGCTATGGAGAGTGACCGTCGCCGCCTCAGACAAGGACATGGTCAAGGTTGGTGTTAGACCCATCGCAGGAGACGCTGGAGTCATCGATGTGTAGGTGATCGTCGGAACCACGTTGTCGATAACGATCGCCTTCTGACCTGCAATACTGTTAACACCGCCAACTGTTGGCAGGGTTAATACGGCGTTATTGAGAGACACATCCTTAATCGTTCCACCATTCAGTAGAAGTGCCGTGGTGGACTCATAATCAAGATCTAGAGAGTTATGAGTTGAAGCAACTGTGTAGTTGAAGGTCAACGTATTCGTACCAGATCCTGAAGCATAATTGATGACAGCATCGGTTGCACCAGTCTCAAGGGTCAGATTTGGTGTACCCGTGACGTAAACCACCTCAGAGAATGAAACCGTGATAGCCATGGTCTGACCGGTTCCATAACTACCGTTTGCTGCAGTCGAACTAACTGAAGTAACGGTTGGATCGACGCCGTCGTGGAGATAGGTGGTCATCGATGTACAGCTCGATGCATTACCAGCAGCATCAGTGACTTTTGCAAAGATAGAGGTCGAAGCATTGGGTGCAAGGCTATTCGTGGCAATCGTGTTGGCTCCAACCGAGCCCGTGATGGCAGTCGAAATCGACGAGTTACAGTTGCTGGTCGAGAAGAGCTCCATGCTGCCAGCTTCCGAGCTATTGATGGTCACTTGTGGTGACAAGCTTGCGCCCGGAGATACAGGTGAAATCGACGTAAACGCTACGGTCGGCAAGGTCGTATCGATAATCAGAGCCTTGTTCGCACCAAGACTTCCAGCAGCACCAGGAGCAGGAAGAGTCAATGTTGCATTATTACCAACAGCATCAGTCATCGTTCCACCGCTGAGGGCCAGAGCCGCCGTTCCAGCATAGTCGAGGTCACTACTTGTATCGCCTGCGAAGACCGTATAGTTGAAGACCAGAGTGGATGTTCCGGATCCACTTGCATAAGTTGCAATAGCGTCCGTTGCTCCAGTCTCAAGGGTCAAGGTCGGCGTACCCGTCACGTTGACAGCCTCTGAGAAGGTCAAGCTAATTGGAATAATCTGCGCCGCTGTGACCTTGTAGCTTCCATTTGATTGGCTGGAGGTCACGTTTGTAACAGATGGACCCATGCTATCGTGCGTATAAGTAGCCACAATCGTTGTACAGCTGGACTCGTTTCCGGCTGTGTCCTGCGCTTTGGCGTAGATCGTCGTTGTACCGTTAGCATTAACATTTGAGTTAACCGTAATGCCTGGGGTGACAAAGGCTGTGTTTGCTGTGCCAGCAGACTTAGGCGTAATACAACCTGAATCGTAGTACATCGTTACCGTCGAAGCCTCTGACGTTACACCACGAATGGTTGGAGTTAGACTGCTCGAAGGATTGGCTGGGCTGACAGTGTATGGTCCGGAGAATGTCGGAGCAGCGCTGTCAAATGTAATCGAGCGATCGGTGGCTGTTGCAGCGCCGTTTTGGTTTCCGAACTCATCTTGAACCGTGTTCTGCGCAATAACTGGGATGATCGTTCCATCAGAAGACGCAGACGTTGCCGTCAGTGTCCAGGTGATGTTATCAGACGTCGCAAGTCCCCAGACAACACCGGTTGCGGTACCACTATTGCTGACGTCAATGACATCAAAGCTTGAGTTGCCAACTGCACTTGAGAATACGACGGTGTATTGGGCAGGCAGCGTCTTCACTGGATCTGCCTGGCCAGACGCCTGATTGACTGTGACTGTGAATGTGGCTGCCGTGTAACTGACGTTTTGCGTTGTATCGTAAGGGCTGCCGTTCGTATTGCCTGCAGGGTCAGCAATTCCTGTCACTCCAAGGCGAGGAATCAATGTACCATTGCCTGAGCTGGTCGCTGCGATTGTGAAGGTCGTGTTATTACCAGAGTTGGTGACCGTCCAGGTTACACCATTAGCAGTACCAGAGTTACTAATATCATTTGCGGTGAACAATGCCGGATCAATGGCTTCGCTGAAGGTCATAGTGAAGTTCACAGGAACAGAGTTGGTAAACGCTGCCTGACCACTTGCTCTGACAAATGACGTCACTGTCGGTGCAATGCTGTCATGGGTGTAGGAGACGAGCATCGTACAAAGTGACGTATTGCCGAATGCACCCACCGCCTGGGCGTAGAGATCTGTCGCAGCGTTCGCTGTCAGTGTGTAGCTTGTCACCGTCTGGCCAGCACCCGCAGACAATGCTGTTGCTGCAGACTTGGCTGTATTGCATGTGTTGTCGGTGTACAGCGTGACCGTTGCCGCCTCAGACAGAGTCATCGAGACCGTTGGAGTACGGCTTGTGCCTGGTGAGGCTGGGCTAATTGATGTGTAAGCAATCGTTGGCTTGGTCGTTTGGATGACGATTGCCTTCTGATCAGCAAGACTATTGGTTGCACCTGGTGCAGCCAAAGTTAAGGTCGCGTTGTTGCCAGCAAGATCTTGGATCGTTGCGCCAGCGACCGTCAGTGCTGCAGCACTCTGATAATCAAGATCAGATGACTGGTCAGTTAACGCCACCACGTAGTTGAAGGTCAGAGTGCTTGTACCAGATCCAGAGACATAGCTTGCAGCCGTATCCGTGGAGCCTGTTTCCATGAGTAAGGATGGAGTTCCAGTGACGTAGACATTTTCTGCAAAGGTTACCGTTACTGGAATGGTCTGACCGACGCGGTAGGTGCCGTTAGCCGAGGTCGAGCTTACGCCCGTGATCGTTGGTGCCGTGCCATCATGGGTGTAGCTTGTCATCGATGTACAAGCCGAAGCGTTACCCGCTGCATCTGTAGCCTGAGCAAAGATCAACGTCGAATTATCAGCCGTCAGGTTATTGGTCGTGATGGTGTTAGCACCCGATGTACCTGCGGCAGCACTAGATACTGCTGCATTACAAAGAGCATTCGAATAAAGCTGGATATTGGTGACGCCCTCAGAGATGGTCAAGGCCACCTGAGGCGTACGGGTCGTACCAGGAGATACTGGAGTGATCGATGTGTAAGCCAAAGTCGGAGATGTCGTGTCGATCACAAGATCTTTGCTCGCGCCAAGGCTACCGCTTGCGCCCGGAGCTGGCAGGGTCAAGGTCGCGTTGTTACCCACGCTATCTTTAATCGTGCCGCCGTTAAGAGCTAGGGACGTCGTCGCTACGTAATCAAGGTCGGCTGACGTGTCACCAGCAAAGACTGTGTAGTTGAAGGTCAGTTTATTTGTACCTGAGCCACTTGTATAAGTGACCACCGCATCGGTTGCTCCCGTTTCAAGAGTGATCTGTGGTACGCCGGTCACTGTGACATTTTCACTGAAGGTCACTTCAACTGGAACCACCTGACCAGCCTTATATGGACCATTAGCCAAGTTAGCACTGACGCCACTGACTGTTGGTGCGGCTCCGTCGTGGGTGTAAGTTACAAGGTTTGTACACAGTGATGTGTTACCCAAAGCGTCGACAGCCTGACCGTAGATTACGGTCGTCGTATTTGGATTAACGTTACCGGTGACTGTGATGCCTGGCGTTGCAAACACGGTGTTAGCGGCTGGGGTCGCCTTAGCCGTCGTACAGCTTGAGTCGTAGTATAGAGTCACAGTCGAGGCCTTGGACACGACACCAAGAACGGTTGGGGTTAAAGTCGCTGCAGGATTTGCTGGACTGACTGTAATCGACGAGAAGGTCGGCACAGTGATGTCATAGGACACCGTGTTATCAGTTGAAGCCGAAGCCGCATTGTCATTACCAAATGTATCTTTGACCGTACTCGATGCAATCGATGGAATCACACTGCCAGAAGCACCAAGACCAGACGCTGTGATTGTCCACGTGATATTATCCGTCGAGCTCAAGTTCCAGGTGATACCACCCGCCGTACCGTTTTGGACGATATCACTGGCATCAAACGTTGTTGGGTTCACCGCATCAGAGAAGACCGCCGTAAATGTAATCGGCAAGGTTCTCACTGGATCAGACTGGCCAGCTGCCTGGTTGATTGCCACCGAGAACGCTGCCACAGAGTAGGAAACACTGTTGCTGGCGGTTACTGCAGAAGCATTGGCATTGCCTGCCACATCAGTCATGCCACCACTAGCAAGGCGAGGCTGCAGTGTACCGTTACCCGATACCGTCGCTGCTACCGTAAAGGTTGTGCTATCGCCAGAGTTGGTTACAGACCAAGCGACTCCTGTTGCCGTACCAGCATTTGTAAAGTCAGCCGAGGTCAGGCTGGCAGGATTGATTGGTTCATTGAAGGTCAGTGTGAAGTTGACTGGCAACGAATTCGTTGGCGAGCCACCAGCGCGGGCAAATGTGCTGACCGTCGGTGCTGCACTGTCATGGATATAGGTGACCATGCTAGAGCAGCTTCCCACGTTACCAACAAGGTCTACACCCTTCGCCCACAGAGAGGTCGAAACGTTAGCATTGAGGCTATTTGTCGCGATTGTCTGACCTGCACCAGAAGCCAGCGAGGTCGCTGACGATACCGCAGCCGAACAGCCGCTATCTGTATATAGAGTGACCGTTGCTGCCTCAGACAAGCTTAGGGTCAAGGTCGGAGTCTGGCTCATGCCGGGGCTGACTGGGTTAATCGACGTAAAGGTAATCGTTGGTGCTGTTTGGTCGAGGACAATCGCCTTCTGACCGGCAAGGCTACTTGCACTTGCTAGAGCAGGAAGTGCCAAGTTCGCGTTGTTGCCAGAGAGATCTTTGATCGTACCGCTATTGAGGACTAGCGCTCCGGTCGATTCGTAGTCAAGGTCAGCACTCGCCTCGCCCGCTCCCACAGTGTAGTTGAAGGTCAAGGTGGTTGTGCCAGATCCTGAGGTGTAGTCAACAAGAGCGTCCGTAGCACCCGTCTCAAGGGTGATACGTGGAGTGCCTGTCACATAAACATTCTCTGAGAATGTCACGGTGATTGGGATCAAGGTTCCTGTTCCGTAAGTTCCATCAGCCTTAGTCGAGCTGACAACCGTAACCGTCGGATCATTACCGTCGTGGGTATAACTGGTCATTAACGAACAGCTTGAAGCATTACCCGCAATGTCAGTCATCTTCGCGAAAAGCGATGTGCTACCGTTTGCAGTCAAGTTCGTTGTCGTAATTGTATTGCTTCCCGCCGCCGCAGCTGCTGCAGCCGAAACTGAGGCAGAGCAGCCTGCATCTGAGAACAATTCAACAGAAGATGCCGCCTCAGAAAGACTAATCGTGACCTGAGGTGTGCGGGTCGCTCCAGGGGATACTGGTGAGATGGATGTATACGATACGGACGGCGCTGTCGTATCGATAATGACCCCTTTATTTCCACCGAGGCTACCTGCTGCACCCGGAGCCGGTAAGGTCAAAGTCGCGTCATTACCTACCGCGTCTTTGATCGTTCCGCCATTGGCCACAAGCGAGGTTGTTGCGACGTAGTCCAGGTCAGCAGATGTATCACCAGCGAATACTGTGTAGTTGAATGTGATTGTATTCGAGCCAGATCCACTGCTGTAAGCAAGAACAGCATCTGTTGCACCAGTTTCAAGGGTTAGATTTGGTGTACCGGTTACAGTCACCACCTCGGAGAAGGTGACACTGATCGGCACAGCCTGACCAGCTTTATAACTACCGTTCGCCAGGCCTGTGGTCACATCAGTGACAGTCGGCCCAATTCCGTCATGAGTATACGTTACGATATTGGTACAAACCGATGCGTTTCCTGCAGTATCGACCGCCTTTGCAAACACTGTGGTCGTCGTGTTCGCATTCACCGCACCGGTTACAAGAATGCCTGGGCTCGCAAATACCGTATTCGCTGTCGCCGAGGACTTGGCCGTCGTACAGCTTACGTCATAGTAAAGGGTTACCACTGAGGCTTCTGATACAGAGCCAAAGAAGCGAGGATTCAAACTTGAAGACGGATTAGCTGGTGTAACCGACGAGAACGTGACCACAGGTGCGGCCGTGTCATAGACAACGGAATTATCGGTAGAGGCAGACTGTCCATTCTGGTTACCAAACTCGTCTACCACTCGGTTCGACGCTATCATTGGAACGATAGAACCCGGAGTCGTTACAGCTGTTACAGAAAGCGTCCACGTAATCTGGTCAGCGCTCGCAAGAGTCCAAGTAATTCCACTAGCTGTACCTGTCTGAGTGATATCAGAGACATCAAAACTCGAAGAACCAACGGCACTTGAGAATACAACTGTGAAGTTTACTGGCAGTGCATTGATCGGATCAGATTGTCCCGTGGCCTGGTTGAGGGTCACGGTGTAGGTTGCTGCCGTGTATGACACTGTATCAGTTGCGCTTGCCTGAGCAACATTCGTGTTTCCAGCTGGATCTGCCACAGCATTGGCGGCCAGGCGAGGAATAATTGTTCCGTTGTCAGACGAGTTAGCGGAGATTGTAAAGACTGAGCTGCTAACTGATGCTACAGACCAAACCACATTCGTCGCAGTACCGGCATTGGAAATATCTACCGCGGTCAGCGTGCTTACGTTGATCGATTCGCTCAGGGTGAGAGTGAAGTTCACTGGAGTGGAATTTGTGAATGCATTTTGACCGCTAGCGCGCACAAAGCTGCTCACGAATGGCGCCACATCATCGTGTGTGTAACTAATTAAAGATGTACAGACCGACGTGTTACCAAAGGCAGCTACAGCCTTTCCATAAATCTGTGTCGCAACATTGGACGCTAGCGTGTAAGTCGTCACTGTTTGACCTGAACCAGCGACCAGAGATTTTGCTGCCGAGATCGCTGTTGAACAGTCAGAGTTGCTATACAGAGTGACCGTCGATGCGTCTGATAGAGTCATCGAAACCGTTGGCGTACGAGTGCTACCTGGAGACGCAGGACTAATTGAAGCACTGCTAATGGTCGGCAGAGTCGTTTGAATCACAATCGCTTTGTTGGCGCCCAAGCTACTAGCAGCCCCCGGGGATGCCAACGTAAGAACAGCGTTGTTACCAGCAAGATCTTTAATCGTTCCGCCATTGGCACCCAAGGCACCGGCCGAATGATAATCAAGATCAAGAGACGCGTCATTTAAAGCGATGACATAATTAAAGACGAGCGTATTCGTTCCAGATCCAGAAGCATAGTCTGCAACAGTATCAGTGGCTCCCGTCTCCATGGTGAGCTGCGGTGTGCCGGTTACATAAACGTTCTCTGAGAAGGTAATCGAAACCGGAATCGTTTGACCCACAACGTAGGTGCCGTTGGTTGAGGTCGAAGTGACGGACGAAACACCTGGTGCCGTCATGTCGTTCGCATAGTTCGTCATCGATACGCAGAATGAATCATTTCCAGCTAAGTCCGTCATTTTGGCAAAGATCGATGTCGTCGCATTACTGAGGAGAGTGGTCGTCGTGATCACATTGGTCCCGACTGAACCTACACTGGAGGACGATATCGCATTGTTACAGACAGGATTTGAATAAAGCTGAACGTTCTGAGCAGCTTCGGAGAGCACAAGCGTTACCTGTGGTGTTTGACTTGAATTCGGTGAAACTGGATTGATGGACGTGTAGGTCAGCGAAGGTGCTGCTGTATCAACTACAAGTGCTTTGTTGGCAGCAAGACTTCCTGCGGTTCCAGGTGCCGGAAGCGTCAGGATTGCATTGTTACCAATGACATCGCGAATCGTTCCACCATTAAGAACGAGCGAAGAGGATCCAACAAAATCAAGGTCCGAGGATGTATCACCTGCAGCTACTGTGTAGTTGAATGTCAGAACATTTGAACCACTTCCCGACGTATAGTTGATCGTGGCGTCCGTCGAGCCGGTCTCTAGCGCCAAATTAGGAGTACCGGTCACAGTAACATTTTCTGAGAACGTCACTGTAATTGGGATCAATTGACCTGCCATATAGTAACCATCAGCTAAAGTCGAGCTGATCGATGTCACGGTTGGCGGCGCTCCGTCGTGGGTGTAAACAACCATCTGTGTACAACCAGAGGCATTACCCAAGGCGTCAACTGCCATTGCATAAATTGTCGTGGTCGTATTTGAATTCACAAGACCGGTCAGTGTGATACCAGGCGAGGAAAATGCTGTGCTCGCCGTCGCAGCTGACTTAGAGGTTGAACAAAGACTATCGAAGTACAACGTAACTGTGGACGCTTTAGACGCCGTACCCCGCACACTTGGAGTCAAGGTAGAACCGGGATTTGAAGGAGACAGAGACGAGAACGTCAAGGACGGAGCCGTAATGTCGTAAGTGACAGTATTATCGGTTGAGGTTGAAGCCGCATTGTTATTGCCGAAGACGTCAACAACGGTCGTATCCGCAATACTTGGAATAACGGTTCCAGAACCCGCCATACCGGAAGCTGTCAGGTTCCATGTGGTGTCATCAGTTGTCGTTAATGCCCAGCTGATTCCAGTCGCCGTACCATTTTGAACAATATCTGCCGCAGTGAAGGTCCCAGGATTTACCGGGTTAGAGAACTGAACCGTAAAGGTAATTGGCCCAGACGCAACTGGGTCAGCTTGCCCAGCTGCCTGATTGATAACCACAGAAAGTGCGGCCGTCGAATAGTTCACCGTCTCAGAGCTATTATTCATGGATGTCGTCGCGTTGCCCGCGATATCTGTTACACCACCGAGAGCAATACGTGGAATCAGGGTTCCGTTATTAGCCGTCGTTGCAGCAATTGTGTAAGTGTTCGAGCTGACAGCGGTCACCGTCCAAGTCGTTCCCGTCGCAGTTCCGCCGTTACTGATATCAGCCGAGGTGAATGAGGAGGCTGCGATTGGCTCATTGAAGGCAACTGTGAAGTTAATTGGCAGCGAATTAGTGAGTGCTGGTTGACCAGAGGCCCGCGCGAACGTGCTCGCAAGTGGCGGCGTATTATCGTGGACATAGGACACCAAGTTTGTACAGGTTGACGCGTTGCTAACGGCGTCGAGACCCTTCGCGTAGATCGTGGTTGTAGCATTTGGAGTTAAAGAAATCGTTGTGACCGTCTGGCCAGCCCCACCGCTTAAGAGCGTCGCGTTAGAGATGGCGGCCGTGCAAGTGTTATCGCTATACAGAGTAACCGTTGCGCTCTCTGACAAGTCCATCGTCACTGTTGGAGTCTGACTTATGCCAGGCGATGGCGGCGAGATGGATGTGTAAGTGATCGTTGGAGCCGTATTATCAATCACAATATCCTTTTGACCAGCCAAGCTATTGGAGTCACCAGGAGTTGGAAGTGTTAGAGTCGCATTGTTACCTGAGACGTCCTTGATCGTACCGCTATTCAGACTGAGCGACGTCGTCGATTGATAATCAAGATCAACCGATGATTGGCCAGACAAGACATTATAGTTGAATGAAAGGGTGTTTGTGCCAGAACCAGAGGCATAGTTCACCACGGCATCAGAAGCACCAGTCTCAAGTGTTAATTGCGGAACTCCGGTCACATAAACTGCTTCCGAGAAGCGAACCGTAATCACAATTTGATTGCCGACACCATAGGTACCGTTTGAACTTGTCGATGTGACAAATGCAATCGTAGCGCCAAGGTCATCGTGGAGATAACTGGTCATGAGCGTACAAGCAGAAGGGTTTCCGGCTATATCCAATCCATAAGCATAAAGAGAGGACTGCGCGTTTGCAGGCAAGGGTGACGTTGTGATGGACTTAGATCCTACGCCTGCCGACTGAGAGCTCGAGACCGAGGTCGTACAACTTGCATCCGTGTAAATCTGGATGTCAGACATCGCCTCGGATGTATTGACTACCAACTGAGGCGTACGCGAGCTTCCTGGAGACACTGGCGAGATACTTGTGAACGTAACACTCGGCGGAGCCGTATCAACTACAAGTGCCTTATTCGCCGCTAAACTTCCGGAGGTTCCGGGTGCCGGCAAAGTCACAACCGCATTGTTACCCACATGATCTCTGATCGTTCCACCATCAAGAGCCAACGCTGTGGTGCTGATGTAATCAAGATCTGCAGACACATCACCGGAGAAGACCGTGTAATTGAATGTTAGCGTGTTGGTTCCTGAACCGGAGCTGTACGCAACCACCGCGTCAGTGGCTCCTGTCTCAAGACTAATTTTTGGAGTGCCGGTTACCGTGACAGCTTCAGAGAATGTGAGGGACACAGGGACGACCTGACCCGCTTTATAGGTTCCATCAGCTAGACCAGAGGTCACATTGGTAATCGTTGGCGATACGCCGTCATGGGTGTAGCTAACAAGCGACGTACAGGAAGATTCGTTTCCAACATTATCGACAGCTTTTGCATAAATCGCCGTTGATGTGTTGCTATTCACGTTCGCGTTCACGACGATACCAGGACTTGCGAAAGCCGTGCTTGCGGTCGCTGCCGATTTACCAGTCGAGCAATTCACATCATAATATAGCGTCACAGTAGACGCCTCAGACACAGTTCCACGAATGGTTGGTGTCAAGCTAGACGATGGATTAGCAGGACTTAATGAAGCAAATGTGACTGTAGGACTCGTGATGTCATAGGTCACGGTCTTATCCGTGGATGTTGCAGCAGAATTATTGTTACCGAAAGCATCTACAACCCGGTCTGCTGCTATGGAAGGAATGATCGTTCCAGATGACGAAGCAGCTGTTGCCGTCAACGTCCATGTGATGTTGTCTGCGGTGCTAAGGCCCCAAGTCACACCTGACGCTGTACCAGCCTGGGTCACATCCGACACATCAAAACTGGACGAACCAACAGCACCTGAGAATACCACCGTATACGAAACCGGCAGGACATTGACTGGATCAGCCTGACCAGAAGCTTGGTTCACCGAAACCGTGAATGCAGCGGCCGTATAGTTTACCGTGTCGGCGGAATCATAGTTGTTTGCGGTCGCGTTGCCGGCTGGATCGGTCACAGTGCCAGAAACCAACTGCGGCGTGACACTGCCGTTACCAGCCGATGTTACGGACACCGTGTAGACTGTAGAGCTAACGGGCACAATCTCCCATGACACGCCGGTAGCGGTGCCAATATTCATCAAATCATTAACCGTGAAGCTAGACGCATTGATAGGTTCACTAAAGGTCAATGTGAAGTTCAGAGGAATCGAGTTTGTGAATGAGTTCTGGCCGGCTGCCTTCACAAAAGACGTCACGGTTGGGGCGATATTATCGTGCGTATAGACAACCAAGTTAGTACAAGCTGACGTGTTACCGTAAGCCGCTACCGCTTTGCCGTATATCGAGGTGCCTGTATTTGATGGAAGTGTGTAAGCAGTGATTGTCTGACCTGCTCCCGTGGAAATCGCTGTACCCGTCGAAATCGCTGTCCCGCAGCCAGAATCACTGTATAACGTAACCGTTGCAGCTTCGTTAACACTTAATGTGACTACAGGCTGACGGCTGGTTCCAGGAGAGGTTGGGGCAATCGATGTGTAAGACAATACTGGAGGCGCCGTCTGGATCACCAAAGCCTTCTGTGCCCCCAAACTTCCGGTACCAGCGGGCGCAGGCAGCGTTAATGCTGCATTGTTGCCAGCAGCATCGATAATCGAGCCACCATTTAACGCCAGAGCACTTGTTCCCGCATAATCCAGATCTGATGACGTATCGTTTAGTGCGATCGTATACGTAAATGTGAGAGTGCTTGATCCTGACCCAGACGAATAATTTGCGACCGTATCAACAGCACCAGTTTCCATCGCTAACTGCGGTACGCCAGAAACGGTGACGGGATCCGAGAACGTGGCCGTAATTGCCAAAGACTGGCCGACTCTGTAAGTGCCGTTTCCTGAGCTCGAACTAACCGACGTAATAGTTGGCGGCACATCATCATGGACGTAAGTGGTCATGAGGGTACAGGTCGAGATGTTACCAGCAGAATCTGTTGCTTGGGCGTAGACCGTTGTAGGAGCATTGAGATTGACACCGGTTGAGGAAATAACGTTTCCGCCGACGGTTCCAGAAGCGGGAGACGAAATTGCGGTCGA
This sequence comes from Oligoflexales bacterium, assembly GCA_044236265.1. GTDB lineage: Bacteria > Bdellovibrionota_B > Oligoflexia > Oligoflexales > RGVZ01 > CAMDKS01. The sequence goes on along the minus strand of JBIIGV010000233.1, from coordinate 48,682 downwards.
GCATGAAGAATTGGAATAAAGCTGTAGATTGGTTGCTGCCTCATTGCTAGACAAGCTGACTTGTGGCGTACTGCTGGAGCTAGGAGGTACGGGCAGAATCGACGTGTAGGTCAACGCTGGCGCGGTTGTATCGATCACAAGATTTTTATTCGATCCAAGGCTGTTTAGAGCCCCCGGCGCTGGAAGCGTTAGGGTTGCATCATTACCAACAGGATCCTTGATAGAACCATTATTAAGGGCCAGAGCCGCCGAACTAACGTAGTCCAGGTCTGCGGCGGTATCACCGTTGAAGACCGTATAATTGAAGGTCAATGTATTGGTTCCAGATCCGGAGGAGTAATTCACGACAGAGTCAGCGGCACCTGTCTCAAGCGTAAGAGATGGTGTACCGGTTACAGTGACCACCTCGGTAAACGAAATCGTAATCGGTATTAACTGGCCAGCCTTATAGGGACCGTTAGCAAGCGTTGAACTCACACCGGTCACTGTTGGTGAAACGCCGTCATGTGAATAAGTCACAAGGCTTGTACAGGACGAAGCATTGCCAAGGCTGTCCACAGCTTTTGCGTAAATTATTGTCGTCGTGTTGCTATTCACGTTGGCGGTTGGCGTAATACCCGGCGTTGCAAACGACGTATTAGATGCGCCAGCAGACTTAGCTGTCGAACAAGAGACATCATAGTAAAGCGTCACTGTTGAAGCCTTAGACGCCGTACCCCTGATGGTTGGCCTTAGGGTCGCCGCTGGATTTGATGGGCTCAACGATGCAAACGCCAGTGTTGGCGGCGTGATGTCAAAATTAACCGTATTATCAGTCGAGGTTGAAGCCGCGTTGCTATTGCCATATAGGTCAACAACCGTTCCGGAGGCAATAGATGGTATCAAAGTCCCAGTAGCTGCCATACCGCTCGCAGCAAGATTCCAAGTGATATCATCTGACGTGGTTAACGTCCAAGTGATGGAACCCAGAGATCCGTTCTGAACGATATCAGCAGCCGTAAAGCTTCCTGAACCAACCGCACGAGAGAAGACCACCGTAAAGTTAACCGGATCCGTAGCAGATGGATCACCCTGGCTGGATGCCTGATTGATCGTCACTGTGAACGGCGAAGCCGTGTAATTAACGGATTCACTGGCCGTGAACTGACTGATGCTCACATTTCCTGCGACGTCCTGGAAGCTTCCGTTTGCAAGTCTTGGAATTAAAGTCCCTGTTCCACTGGACGTCGCCGAAACCGTGAAGACAGTATTCGACACAGATGTAACTGACCAGGTGATTCCTGTGGCTGTACCGGTATTACTGATATCACTCGCAGTAATTGTTGATACGTCGACTGGCTCATTCAACGTCATCGTGAAATTGATAGGAATTGAGTTGGTGAACGATGGCTGGCCAGCAGCTCTAACAAATGACGCCACCGATGGCGCGACGTTATCGTGCGTATAGACCACTAAGTTCAGACATGATGATGCGTTCGACACAGGGTCGACGGCTTTACCGTAGATGTCGGTCGTCGTGTTGCTTGTCAATGTAAAAGTTGTAATTGCCTGACCGGATCCAGAACTGAGCGATGTCGAACCAGAAATAGCTGCCGAACATGTGTGATCACTATATAAAGTCACGTTTGCTGGCTCTGAGAGAGCCACCGTCACAATCGGCATCTGGCTCATACCAGGCGAAACCGGCGCAATGCTCTCATACGTCAATGTTGGCGCGGTCGTATCGACCACAATATTTTTCTGACCTGCAATGCTTCCAGCACTGCCGAGGGCTGGAAGAGCCAGATCGACGGCGTTTCCGGCCGTATCGAGAATTGAGCCACTGTTGAGAGACAGGGACGATGTACCCACATACTCCAGGTCACCCGTATTCTGTCCCAATGCAACAGTATAGTTAAATCGTAAGGTCGATGTACCGGATCCTGATGAATAATTCACAACTGCATCAGTTACGCCAGTTTCCAACGTTATCTGCGGCGTTCCGGTGACAAAAACTGGTTCCGTAAATGTGACCGTTACAGGGATCACCGCACCAACACCATAAGTCGCATTATTGGCTGTTGATGTGACACTTGAAACAGTCGGACCGACATCGTCGTGGCGATAGCTGGTCAGCATGGTACACAGCGATGTGTTGCCAGCTTGGTCGACACTTTGCCCATAGATGGTCGTTACCACGTTTGCAGCAAGAGTGTCCGTAGCGCGGGTATTAGAACCTGAACCCATTGAAGCGGACGAAGATATCGGAGAGCTACAGACTGGGTCTGAGTAGAAGCGGAACGCTGTTACAGCCTCAGACAACGTCAACGTCAGTTGTGGAGCTAGACTGATTCCTGGTGATGTCGGCGCAATACTGTTATAAGTGATCACGGGCGCAGTTGTATCAATAATGATAGCCCGATTAGCACCCAAGCTTCCCGAACTTCCAGGCGCAGCTAATGTCAGAGTCGCACTGTTGCCTACACCGTCCTTGATAGTACCAGCGTTAAAGGTCAACGCCGTGGTACTGATGTAATCCAGGTCAGCAGATGTATCACCAGCAAAGACGATATAGTTGAACGTTAAGGTATTCGTACCCGAACCAGACGTATAGTTTACGATCGCGTCAGCTGAACCGGTTTCGAGAGTTATCTGAGGCGTACCCGTAACAAAAACCAACTCATTGAAAGTCACCGTAATCGGAATCGTCTGACCAGCCTTGTAGTTTGCATCACTCATGGTCGCATTGACACCCGTGACTACTGGGCCAATGCCGTCGTGATTATAGGTCGTAAGATAAGTACAACTTGAGACGTTGCCAACGGCGTCTACGGCTTTAGCATAAATCGCTGTCGTGGTATTTGCATTGACGTTACCAGTCACCGTAATACCAGGACTTGCAAATACCGTATTGGACATTGCCGAAGATTTTGCAGTCGAACATCCTGAATCATAGTAAAGAGCCACTGTCGAGGACTCTGTCACAGTACCGCGAATCGTAGGCTTCAGAGTTGCAGCCGGATTAGATGGGCTGACCGACGAGAACGCAACGATTGGAAGGGTGACATCGTAATTCACCGAGTTATCGGATGACGTTGAAGCGCCGTTGTTGTTTCCAAATTCGTCCACAACAGTGTTGGCTGCAACTGACGGAATAACTGTTCCGTCTCCAAGAATCGAAGTCGCAGAAAGATTCCAAGTGATTCCATCGCTACTTGATAGCGACCATGTGATACCAGATGCCGTACCATTTTGCACAATGTCCGATGTATCAAAGGTGTTATTGCCGACAGCACCGGAGAATACGACGGTGAAATTGATTGGCAGCGCATTTGTACTCTCAGCTTGTCCATCATTTTGGTTGACCATTACAGTGTAGGCAGCAACAAAATAATTAACCGTATTGCTGGAGTTCACGTTACCAAAGTTTGAGTTGCCGGCCACATCCGTAACTCCACCGCTTGCCAGTCGAGGCTGCAACGTTCCATTGCTGGCGACAGTGGCAGCTACAATAAATGACGTATTGTCCCCTGTATTGGTGACCGTCCAGAGGACGCCCGTGGACGTACCGAAATTACTGATATCAGCTGCAGTGAAGCTATTTGGATTAATTGGCTCTGAGAACGTCAAAGTGAAATTGACCGGCACGGAGTTTGTAGAGGCAAGCTGCCCAGCCGATCTCGTAAATGAACTGACTGTTGGGCTCGTGATATCGTGTGTGTAAACCACCATCACCGAACAGCTAGACACGTTATTAACTGGGTCGACAGCCTTCGCGTAAAGCGTCGTCGTGGTATTAGCTGGGAGGGCGTTGGTAGAAATCGTTCGGCCCACGCCGCCATTTAAAACCGTCGGAGTCGAAACAGCTGATGAACATGAACCGTTACTGTACAAAGTCACAGTGGCCGTCTCAGACATGGTCACTGTCAACGTGGGTGTCTGGCTCATGGCTGGCGACGACGGGGATACGGATTGATAAGTTATGACTGGGGCGGTGGTATCGATCACGATATTCTTTTGACCCGCAATACTGGTAGCGCCTCCTGTGTTTGGAAGCGCTAATACCGCGAGATTCTCTGCGGGATCCTTAATGATTCCACCATTCAATGCCAGTGCAGCATTTGACAGATAATCAAGGTCGCCAGTCGTGTCACCAGCGCGAACAGTATAGTTAAAGGTCAGCGTGTTGGTTCCGGTGCCAGTGGTCATATTAACCACAGCATCACTAGATCCGGTCTCAAGCGTAATTTGTGGCGTTCCGGAAACAAGCACTGGCTCGGAGAACACCACTGTCACTGCGACAGTTTGCCCAACACCGTAAGAACCATTGGCTGAACTCGAACTAACCGAGGTTACCGTTGGTGAAATACCGTCGTGCTGGTAAGAGGTCAGAAGCGTACAAAGCGAGACGTTGCCAGCAGCATCTGTTCCCTGACCATAGATGGTAGTCGATGCATTCGCAGTCAAGGTATTTGTGGTGACCGTATTTGGACCAATAGTCCCTGTCGACGCAGGCGATATCGCAGCAGTACAGCTTGCATCACTGTATAGTCGAAGGACGGTTACTGGCTCAGTCAAATCCAAAGAGACTTGCGGTGTTTGGGTGTTGCCAGGTGAAGCTGGGAAAATGTTTGTATACGTTAGCGTCGGCGCCGTTGTATCAATGATAATAGACTTGTTGAGGCCAAGACTTCCGGATGCTCCCGTTGCCGGCAACGTCAATACTGCATTGTTACCAACAGCGTCTTTAATAGTCCCTGAAATAAGAGCTAACGCCGCCGACCCGCTATATTCAAGGTCAGGCGTCACCTCGCCCGGAGCAACAACATAGTTGAACACTAATGTATCTGTGCCACTACCAGATGAATTGTTTACGACCGCATCGAAGGTTCCCGTTTCAAGAGTGATCTGCAGAGTTCCATTCACATACACATTTTCAGTGAACGTCACTGTGATCGGAAGGACCATTCCTGCCTTATAGCTACCATCAGCAATGTTTGCACTGACACTAACCACAGACGGGCCAATACTATCGTGTAAATAGGACACAAGACTTGTACAGGCTGACTCATTGTTCGCTGTATCAACGGCCTTCGCATAAATTATTGTCGAGTTATTCGCCGTAACATTCGAGTTAACTGTGATGCCAGGCGATGCAAATTGAGTATTTGGAACCGTTGCTGAGCGAGCGTTTGCACAAGATCCATCATAGTAAAGTGTTACCGTCGATATCTCGGACACACTTCCAAGGAAAGACGGCCTCAACTCAGACGATGGATTGGCTGGAGCCAAGGACGAATAAGTGACCACTGGTGGCGTCACATCGTAGATAACAGTGTTGTCAGTCGATGTGGATGCACCGTTGATATTTCCAAACTCATCAGTAACAGTATTTTCAGCGATCGACGGAATGACAGTGCCGGATCCGCCCGAAATCGCAGTCGCAGCTACCGTCCAGGTGATATTGTCTGTGGTCGAAAGACTCCAAGTTATACCTGTTGCCGTACCGTTTTGGACAATGTCTGCAGGCGTGAATGTGTTATTTCCAACTGCACTCGAGAAAACAACTCTAAAGTTAACCGGAAGTGTATTGACAGGATCAATCTGGGTTGGCGCTTGATTAACGGACACTGTATATGGCGCAACTGAATAGTTGACGCTATTCGACGCAGACGTGATACCTGAATTCGTATTGCCGGCGATATCTGCAATTGACCCGCTCGCAAGCCGCGGAATAATGGTACCGTTTCCTGAGTTTGTGACGGAAACCGTAAATGACTGATTGTCTCCGGTATTATTAATAAACCAGGTAACACCTGTCGCGGTTCCGCCATTGGATAAATCAGTTGAGACGAACGACGACGGATTGATTGGTTCAGAGAATGTGATCGTAAAGTTGATCGGCAACGAGTTGGTCATTGCTGGCTGTGTTGCATTGCGAGCAAAAGACGAGACCGCAGGCGATGTGTTGTCGTGAGAGTAAACAACTAATTGGGTACACTCCGACGGGTTGGTAACCGTATCAATGGCCTTGGCAAAAATCGTTGTCGCTGCGTTTGATGTCAACGTGTTCGTCGTGATTGATTGAGCAGGTCCGGCAGCTAGTGGAATCGCACTGGAAATCGCCGTCGAACATCCCGACTCACGGTACAGCGTTACGGTTGAAGGCTCAGACAAGCTAAACGTTACAGTTGGTGTCTGGCTTTGCGCCGGCGGAACCGGAGAGATTGAAACATAAGACATCACCGGGACCGTCGTGTCGATCACGATAGCCTTCTGACTCGCCAAACTCGACGCAGCATCAAGGGCCGCTAATGCAAGGTTAGCATCATTACCGGCAAGGTCCTTAATGCTACCACCATTCGCAACAAGCGCAGACATCGACGCATAGTTCAAGTCAACGGAGTCGTGACCAGGAACGATTGTGTAGTTGAAGATCAAAGACGTGGTTCCGCTACCCGATGAATAGTTGACCACCGCGTCGGAGGCACCGGTTTCAAGAGTCAACTGGGGAGTTCCCGTCACAAAAACAACTTCGCTAAGATCAACCTTGATTGGTACAACTTGGCCGCCGCCGTAAGTTCCATCCGCCGCAGTTGACGTGACGCCTGTCACCGTTGGCGCCAAGCCGTCGTTAAGATAAGTCGTCAGGCTCGTACAATTTGATGTGTTACCTGCTGGGTCAGTTCCCTGAGCAAAGATGCTGGTTGCAACATTGCCGGCCAATGTACTTGTCGCGATCGTGTTCGCGCCGGCACTACCCGTGTTCCAACCTGAAATGGCGGCACTACAGATCGCGTCCGTATAAAGCCTTAGAGTCGGCACCAACTCAGACACTGTGAATGTGACCTGTGGATTTTGGCTGATACCAGGAGACACAGGATTGATCGAGGTGAATGCCAAGACCGGCGCTGTGGTGTCAATCCAAAGACTCTTATTGGCACCCAAGCTTCCAGACGACCCAGGACTTGGCAGGGCGAGATTAGCATCATTACCGACGCTATCTTTGATGGTTCCCGAAATCAGTGCCAACGCTGAGGTTCCCACATAATCCAAATCGGCAGCCGTATTACCAGCAGCAACGGTGTAGTTGAAGGTCAAAGTACTTGTTCCACTCCCCACGGTATACGCCACCACCGCATCGGACAATCCTGTCTCCAGAGTCAGCTGCATAGCGCCCGTAACAAAGACAGGCTCCGAGAAGGTGACCTGAATAGGAATAAGCTGGCCAGCTTTATAGGGTCCGTTGGCGAGTGTGGATGTCACGTTCGTTACCGTCGGACTTGTTCCATCATGCTGGTAGCCGACAAGACTCGTACAGATAGAAACGTTTCCTGCCACGTCAACAGCACGACCATAAATTGTTGTCGTTACGTCAGCGTCAACATTCGAGGTAAGAGCGATACCTGGACTCGCGAAGACTGTGTTAGATGCAGCCGAAGATTTGGCGGTACTACAATCGGAATCGTAGTAGAGGGTGACAGTTGACGGTTCAGACGAGGTCCCCAAAACTGTCGGCGTACGCGTTGCAGCAGGATTTGACGGCGTCACCGACGCAAACGTTAGGACTGGTGCAGCGATATCGTAAACGACACTGCTATCAGTACTTGTTGATGCCGCGTTATTATTCCCAAATTCATCCAAAACTGTATTTGGAGAGATAAATGGAATCACGGTGCCCTGAATATTCACAGCGGTCGCCGAAACGGTCCATGTGATGTTATCGGTTGTAGAAAGATTCCAGGTCACACCCTCTGCCGATCCGTTTTGAACAACATCGGACGCGGTAAAGCTATTTGAACCAACGGCTCCGGAGAATACGACTCTAAAATTAATAGGCAGCGAGTTCACCGGATCGCCCTGGCCAGGAGCCTGATTCACGGTGACAGTAAACGCAGCAATCGAATAATTCACACTATTGTCAGACGTTGCGTTGAGCGGGTTACCAATACCTGCAAGGTCAGTGATAGCGCCACTGGCCAAACGAGGTCTCAGAGTCCCATTGCCAGAAGCCGTTGCAGAAACTGTAAATGTTCGGTGATCACCAGAATCAGCTACACCCCAGGTTACTGCGGTTGCTGTTCCCATATTCACAAAATCGCTGCCAGTTAGTGTCTCAGGAATAATCGGCTCAGAGAACGTCAGTGTGAAGTTCATTGGCAGGGAGTTCGTGTATGATGCCTGAGTCGCTGCCCGTGTAAAGGAATCTACTTGAGGCGCAATGTTATCGTGCGTATAGACAACCATGTTCGTGCACTCAGAGACGTTATTAACAGGATCTACGGCACGCGCATAGATGGTCGTCGATGTGTTTGTAGGAAGATTGACAGTTGAGATCATTTGATCGCCGCCAGAGATCATAGCCTTAGCGCTCGAGATAGCGGCAGAACACCCAGGATTACTATAGAGAGTTACTGTTGACGCCTCTGAGACCTGCAGGGTCACGAAAGCGGACATGCTAGCTGATGGTGGCACAGGAGAAATGCTCGAATATGTAATAGTCGGTGCCGTCGTATCGATGATGATACCTTTTTGTGCTGCAATTGCACTGGCACCACCCACAGCAGGCAGGGTCAGATCGGCGTTATTCACGGCCCGATCGCGAATGGTTCCACCATTCAAACCCAAAGCCGTCGTGCTTCCATAATCCAGATCAAGGGACGACTCGCCAGCTGAAACCACATAATTAAATGTTAGCGCCGTTGTTCCACTGCCGGAGACGTAATTCGCGACACCGTCGATTGCGCCTGTTTCCAAGGTCAACTGAGGAGCGCCAGTCACATTTACGATTTCAGAGAACGTCACCACAATCGCAACGGTATTACCAACCCCGTAAGTACCGTTCGTTGATGAGGAAGATACGTTTGTCACGGTCGCTGGGATGCCGTCATGGGTGTAAGTAGTCAGAAGCGTACAACTCGACACGTTTCCTGCGGCATCTGTGGAGCGCACGTATAGGCTAGTACCAGTATTAGCTGGCAACGCACTCGTCGTGACCGTGTTACTGCCCATTAATCCAGTACTTGCAGGAGCGGCACCCACCGAACAAGCATTATCTGTAAACAGCCTTACGGTAGGTACGTTCTCTGAAATAGTGAACGTCACCTGTGGGGTTTGAGTGTTACCAGGCGAAACCGGCAACGTATTTGAGAAAGTCATCGTTGGCGCCGTCGTGTCGATGATGAGCGCTTTATTTGCACCCATACTTCCAGACGCTCCAGGAGCAGGTAACGTGAGGACTGCATCGTTTCCGACAGCGTCGCGAAGGGTACCTGTTAAAAGAGCCAGAGAAGCTGAACTGACATAGTCAAGATCTAGCGAGGTATCTCCAGCAACCACTGTGTAGTTAAATCTTAGGGAGCTCGTACCACTTCCAGACACATAGTTTAGAACTGCATCAATCGCACCAGTCTCTAGTGCCAATTGCAGAGTACCAGCGAGGTTTACATTTTCATTGAAGTTCACGAAGACAGGGACAACTTGACCTGCCTTATAAGGACCGTCAGCTAATGTAGACGTGACACTCGTCACGCTTGGCCCGGTACCATCGTGAACATAAGAGACAAGACTCGTACAAGCAGAAATGTTCCCTGCCGTATCGGTAGCCATACCGTAAATCACGGTGGCAGTATCAGCAGCCACATTACCTGTCGGCGTGATACCAGGACTTGCAAACGAGGTGTTCGGAACCGTGGCTGACTTAGCGACAGAACATCCGGAGTCGTAGTATAGCGTCACCGTCGACGGCTCAGACGCTGTACCGATAATCGTCGGCGTCATTGACTGCGAAGGATTGGATGGCGTCAAAGATGAAAAGCTTAACGTCGGCGGCGTAATATCGTAGACGACTGTATTGTCGGTCGATGTTGAAGCCGCATTCTGGTTCTGGAATTCATCGATGACAGAGCTTGCTGCAATCGACGGGATGACTGTACCCGGAGTCGCTATCGCAGTAGCCCGTAGGAGCCAACTAATATTGTCAGTGGTCGACAGTGTCCAAGTAATTCCCCCAGCTGTGCCGTTCTGAACGATATCACCAGTCGTAAAACTATTCGCACCTACTGCTCCAGAGAATACAACGTTGTAACTAATTGGTAAACCGTTGACTGGATCCCCTTGTCCAGCAGCCTGATTCATCGTCACCGTCAACACCGCTACAAAATAACCGACATTGTTTGGCGAGTCCGCACCGGCTACGTTTGTATTGCCGGCATGATCAGCAATGCTCGCCGCAGCCAATCTTGGCTGGAGGGTTCCGTTACTTGCTGCGATTGCAGATACCGTGAAAGTTGCATTGTCGCCTGAATTAGAGATCGACCATGTAACTCCTGTCGCGTTTCCAATATTGGAGATATCTCCCGCCGTCAAACTCGAGGGATTAATAGGCTCAGAGAATGTCAGCGTGAAATTAATTGGAACAGAGTTCGTCTGGGCAATCTGACTCGATGCACGAGCAAAGGACATCACAACTGGCGGCGTATCATCGTGCGTGTACACAATCATACTTGTACAAGCTGATGCGTTGTTTACAGCATCTATACCTTTTGCAAAAATCGGCGTCGTCGCATTAGCTGTCAGTGTGTTGGTCGTGATTGTTCGACCTACGCCAGCAGCAAAACTCACTGACGACGATATCGCGGCAGAACAATCGCTGTCACTGTACAGAGTCACGGCAGCAGGCTCAGAAAGACTCATGGTCACCGCGGGTGTTCTTGAAGTAGCCGGAGGCACCGGAGAGACTGAGGCATATGTTAGCGTCGGCCCTGTCGTATCCACGACGATAGCCTTTTGTCCAGATAAGCTACTACCGCCAGCCAGTGGCGTTACCGTCACGGTTGAGTCATTGCCAGCGAGATCCTTGATTGTGCCGGAATTAAGATTTATCGCACTCAGTGACGTCAGTTCCAAATCAAGAGTGTTTTCGCCGGCCACGACAGTGTAGTTAAAAGTCAGCTTGTTGGTACCGGAACCAGATGCGTAGTTGGCGACGGCATCCGTAGCGCCAGTTTCGAGCGTCAAAAACGGTGTCCCGTTGACATAAACGACTTCCGAGAAGCTGACTTCGATTGGAATCACTTGGCCGACACCATATGTTCCGTTCGCCAAAGATGAAGACACGGACGTGACAACGGCAGGCGTACCGTCATGCTGGTAGCCGGTCATATTCGCACAGGAGGAAACGTTACCGGCGAGGTCTGTCACTTGAGCGTAAATTGGAGTCAGAGCATCAGCGGTCAGCGTATTCGTCACCACAGTATTGTTGCCGGATGATCCCGCTATGCTCGCCGAGATTGCAGATCCACACGTTGGGTTACTGAATAAGGCGATCCCACTCGCATTTTCTGACACATTGACGGTCACCGAGGGAGTTCGACTCATTCCTGGAGATACAGGTGAGATTGACACGAACGAGACAGCGGGTACGGCTGTATCGATGACGATTGATTTTTGGCCAGCGATACTGGTCGCGCTGCCGGTGGATGGAAGAGTCATGACAGCATCGTTATCAACCCAGTCTTTAATGGTGCTGCCATTTAGTGCGAAGGCTGAGGTATCCAGATAATCAAGGTCGGCTGCCGTATCACCAGCCTGAACCGTGTAGTTGAAGACTAATGTCGGAGTGCCTGATCCACTTGAATAATTTACAACTCGATCTGTAGAGCCAGTTTCGAGCGTTATTTGCGGAGTACCAACCACAAATACATTTTCAGAGAAATTGACGGCGATCGGGATGACCGTGCCAGCTTTATAGAAGCCATCAGCTTTAGTCGAGCCAACTGACACCACGAACGGAGGCGTGCCGTCGTGGTTGTAATTGACCATTAACGTACAAACCGAAATATTGCCTGCGGGATCGATGGCGCGCGCATAAATCGGCGTCATTGTATCGGCAGCTACATCAATATTTGGTGCAAGACCAGGCATAGGCAGCACTGTGTTCGCAACAGCATCGGATTTGGCTGCCGAACAGCTACTATCAAAGTACAAGGTTACAATCGACGCTTCAGACACCGTACCTTTGAGCGTTGGACGCAGCTCCGAAGAAGGGTTTGCTGGAGTAAGATTTGTAAATGTGATCGTCGGAGCCGTAATGTCATAAACCACGGAGTTATCTGTGTGAGTTGACGCACCATTTTTGTTTCCGTAGCGGTCTAAAACTGCATCTTGAGGAATATGAGGAACGACGGTTCCCTGACCCGTTATCGCAGTCGCTGTGATCGTCCATGTGATATTATCCGTAGTTGCCAAATTCCAGGTGATTCCTGAAGCAGTGCCCTGCTGAACAATATCTTGAGCGACAAACTGACCTGTACCCACCTCATCAGAGAACACGGCTGTGAACGATATCGGCAACGAGTTTGCAGGATCAACCTGCCCAGCTGTTTGATTCAACGTTACAGTGAATAGGGCGATAGAATATGCCACGTCATTAGATGACGTCGAAATGGACTGAATTGCATTCCCTGCCGGATCACTCACCGCAGTCGCTGCAAAAGATGGCTTTAATGTACCGTTTCCAGATTGCGTCGCAGCTACAACAAAGTTGCGGTGATCACCAGAGTCCGTAACAGTCCAAACGATATCGGTCGCAGTACCCGTGTTAGAAATATCACTTGCCGTGAATGTTGATGGGTCGATCACTTCAGAAAATTGAACGCCAAAATTTATTGGTACGGAATTAGTGAATGAATTTTGGCCAGATGATCTCGCAAAAGACGCGACGGTTGGCGCAATATTGTCATGCGTATAGACAATCATACTGTGACAAACAGACTGATTTGTCACACCATCAACGGCGCGGGCAAAGATCGTTGTCGCAGCGTTAGCTGCGAGCGTATTCGTCGTAATAACTTGTAAACCGGTTCCCGACAGGGCCGTAGCCGATGAAATTGCATCCGAACAGCTACTGTTACCGTATAAGGTCACGGTCGCGTTTTCACTTAGAGACATCGATACGGCTGGTGTCAGACTTGTACCTGGGGACGAAGGAGAGATCGACGCATATGTGACTACTGGTATGGTCGTATCAATCAGAATGTTACTATTTGCCGACAAACTGCCAGCTGCCCCAGGGGCTGGCAATGTTAGGACTGCATCAGTTTGAACTTGATCCTGAATACTACCACCGGAAGCAGACAGAGCCGTCGCTGAAATGTAGTCGAGGTCCGCAGCTGTCTGGTTTGATCCGACCGTAAAGTTGAAAATCAGAAACTTGGTGTCAGATCCAGATGTGTAATTAACCACAACATCAGACGATCCTGTTTCAAGAGTCAAAGTCGGCACGCCAGTTACTTTTACTGGCTCAGAGAATTCCACTTCAATCGGGATAACATCGCCAGCCTTGTAGCCATTATCGGCCACATTAGCTTTGATATTTTTAACAATGGGCGTTACGTCGTCGTGGGTGTACGTCAACATCAAAGAGCACGGCGATGGGTTTCCAGCCGGATCAACCGCCTGCGCATAGATTGTCGTCGTATTGTTTAAATTAACATCAGATGCAACGGTCATTCCTGGTGACGCAAAAACTGTGTTTGCCGTTGCTGAAGACTTCGCAGAAGAACAACTTGCATCGTAGTACAGAGAGACTAAAGATGCCTCGGATGCCGTTCCTTTGATTGTCGGCTTCGGGTTCGTCGATCCAGCCTTGGGCAACACATCGACAAAGCTCACGGATGGTATCACAACATCCCGTTGCAACGTTTGAGTTGCTACGTAAACAGTGCCCCCATCACTTCGCGAAACCTTTGCACAGACTTTGTAACTTCCATCTACTGTAAAGCTTCCAAAAGTCGGGATCGAAGCAAGCGGGAATGACGTAGACTCATTGCAAGTGACGTTCGGGGCGACAATTGCATATGAGGCTTGATCATAATTGGTGGCAACCAAACTTGCGACAGCTTCTGCGTCCGAAGCATGAGCATTATTGATAAATCCACCAGCCGCGGCGTTAGCCAAAGCAAAACTCGACACGACGGGCGTTCGTGGATCGGAGGTTGCTTCAACAACATTGATCGAGTAATTCATGATCTTAGAGTTAAGGTATGCGTCCAGGTTAAACTGGCTTCGCACCCCAACACTCAACTCGATAGTGTGCAGACCGAGCTGGGTCGACGTCGGGCGCCAACTAAACCCAGGGTCAGTGCTGACAACTTCGCCGTCTAACTTCCACCGATAATCGACATTGAATTCGGCGGAATAGTAAACAGCTAAAACTTCAAAACGGGTCAGAATAGTTGCGGGAATTTTAAGGGGTACGGACTCAATTACAATTCGGGGTTCGATATTCTGAAGAGTGACATCTTCAGCACCAAAAATATTGCTATATGATTTTTGTGTTTCACGACTCGTGCGAAGTGTTTCCAATACACCTTCGACCGAGTTGCGAGTGTCAGCAAGACTGTACAGTTTATCCAAATCCTCCAGTTTGGCGTAAAAGTCGTCTGATCCAAGACTTGCTTTGATAACAGTTTTGTCGAGTGTGAAGTCAAATGCGGTACCAGCTGCACTTAGGTTTTGCTCCTGCGCTCCTGTCACGACCCTTGAGTAGTAGTCGCTGCAACGCTCTGCTTCCACCTTATAAATATCATTTTTTGACTGAAGATTTACGCCCTGTTCTTTCAAGTTCGTAAATTTAAAGCGCCCATCGCTATCGGCCTTAACCGATAGAATGCGTTTGCGAACCTCAATAACTAAGCTGTCTTGATATGTGGCAAAGTGTGTCAAGTAGACCGTTGCTTGATCGGTACAGGCTTCTCCAGAAAGGCGAGTTCCGCGTGCTTTTGTCGACAACTTTGTTGTTTTAAACGCAACCTGACCCTCCAACAGATTTGCCGTAGCAAATGGATTATTTTTTCTATTGGAGTTAAGGACTTTACCCGAAAAGTTGGATTCACAGGAGAGTAGGAAACTGAATATGACAATAGATAGCAAAGCTTGACCAGCTTTGAACTGCGCCATAAATTTCAGTCGTTTGAGAAACATTAGCACTACCCGAATTAGTTCTCACGCCCGTACTAGGAGGGATTCGGCAAACTACAGGAATGCTTAAGCATTTCCTATTATAGTTATGAATTTCACCAACTTGCGCCCTTAATCACAGTTGGTCCGCCCCCAGCCCAAATCACCACACCAAACCAGCACCAACACCCACCGACAAGCGCTTCATTGTCACCTGAAGCATTGCCGAATCACTGATTACATTCACATTTAGCGTCTCAGACTCTGTGAAGAGATCCACATGTCGCTGCGTCTTTCCACGTTCCTTAACTTTCGGGAATCGGAACGATGCAGAAAAGCGCGCATTCGTTCGATCAATATGCACCGCCTGATCGACAAATTCGTAAAGGTCTTTGGCAACATTGAAACGATAGCGGACATTGCCTCGTGAATGATCTACCCCAGCAGTTACACCAGCCCCAACATTTCTAAAGGCTTTGCGATTTACGAGATAGGCTGTTTCATCACTGTTGTTACTAATCCAATAGCGTAGATCGAGGGCCATCCATCTTGCGTACAACCCGGCGTAGATACTCCAGGTTGGAACTGGAGCTGACATGTAGAACTTCGTGCCCAACTCAAGATTACTGAATTTAAAACGTTCACTAGAGTCGTCGGTCTCGATCAAATAAGGCGAATCTGATTTACCTTTGACAATCGGAGACTGATAGACATTGATCCACCAATCAGAATTACCTGGATCCGAGCGAGTATAGCTCAAATTCAAATGATTCTGACGGGCCATCATTGGAATGCGAACAGAAGAGAGAACATTCCTGGCTACACTAAACGATAGATCGGACTGTGGTTCGCGTGCGTATACAATCTTTTTAGGAGGAGGAAGCTCGTCTACATAGACAACCTCTTCCTCTGGCGCTTGAGGCTCGGCAACAATCTGCACTGGCTTCGGTGCAGGAGATGGCTGCCGCGGCGGAGCCGGCGTTTCAGCGACTACCGGTTGAGCCGGCTTCACAGGAACTGGTACAACTGGCTGCGGAATTGGTGCAGGCGGTGTGGCCGCTGTTGGCGCGACCTCAGTGACCGGGGAAACAACATCAAGCGGTACCGCTTGCCCGTCAACAGGCAACTGCTCGCCTGCGTCCTTAACATCAGAAGCATTCGAGATTGCTGGCTCAGATTCAACGACAGGAGCAGAAGCCACAGTCTTGGCAGCATCTCTTGCCCGGGATTCGCT
Organism: Oligoflexales bacterium; assembly: GCA_044236265.1. GTDB lineage: Bacteria > Bdellovibrionota_B > Oligoflexia > Oligoflexales > RGVZ01 > CAMDKS01. The sequence continues at coordinate 32,508 of JBIIGV010000233.1, read as the reverse complement.
CTCATTTAAGAGCGGAAGAATAAAGACTGAACCTGCATTGAGATTATTCCACTGATTAATGCGCGGGTTGAAGTTTTGTACAACGTCACTCCATCGCTGCTGATTATAGTAAGAGGAACCTTCCCGAGTCGGGTAAACGCCGTGACGAGACAAAACGTCAGGAAGTGAATCGCCGTCCTTGACGTCATAGAGGCGAAGGGTCAAATAGCCTTTTGCAAATGCAGCAGGATTTTGCAAACACTGTTCACGCTTCTCCATACTCATCGAAGAATCAAAACATCCTGCTGGAAGTGGAACAACCACTTGCGTCGGAGTACGACGATCTCGCACGTTAGAATCTTTCTTCGTTAATAATTTATCAACGAGTTGATCCCACGTGTCACCATCGTACAACTTCGAATCGTTATAAGGCGCAGGAACGTCTGGAATCAGTAATTTAAGCTGTCTGAGATATGGACCGACGCTACGATCAATGGGTATTGTGACGTAGTAAATGCGAGAGGCGACGGAGTTGTCAGTAGTTTGCGCATCGATTGGATCACCGTTTGCGCTAATGAATATCGTGCTGAATATGCAAATGCACAAAAAGAGCAGCCGCTGCCTAAACGACGATAAAATTTGTCGTGCTTTGCTTCGCATTCAACTCTCGAGTTTGAGATACAAAACCAAATTCGCAATTCTTAGAGATTTCGATATCTTAATTTTAACAAGGAAATATGGGCCCATCAAGAATCGCAGGCCTTTCCCACTAGCGCAAAAGTACCTGATTTTAAAAGTCAAAATAGGACTTTAGAGCGCATAATGGCTCTGCAAATATTCCAGATCTACCCATCTGAATTTTAATAAAAAGCGGTGCAAACCATGCGGAAGAAAATAAGAATTTTCGGTTAGTGGAAATCGTTCCAAATTCAAAATTTCACATTTAGCCCGCTCGCCACCGTGAAAACGTCGATATGGTACCAACCTTCACCCTTGTGGCCCACGGGAATGGTCCTAGTACCCGTTTGGTAATTACCGGAAAAAACCCAAGATCCTCTGTTGTCTCCGAGGGTTCTTATCATTCCAGCACCCAGCACAGCCCGGGGAATGGCCTCCATTTGACCGAACTCCATCCCAGTTTGAACCGGAATAGCGGTGTCATCGAGAGCCGTTGAGCCGTGATCGATGGCACTTCCGTCTCCCGTGTTAGCTGAATAATACCCGCAGGACGCCGACAGCGACGTTGAGTCGCTTTGGCGAAGCTTTGCAGCGAAGGACACCCCAAAACTATCCTTGAAGTCAGTTTCTGGAGATCCATAAGGTAAACCGCGATTTGCGACGTTGCGTCCGAGCGACCAAAAGTCACGATTTACCTGCATCATATAATCCATCACACCTCTACCAACTTGCACGGCTCCAGTCAGCTGTGCAGGATGATAAGAAACGCCGTTGTAGTGGTCATAAACGTTATCTGTCAATGCACTTGCGATATCGCCATCATAACGCCTGGCAGCAGGACTCCTAAAAGTCATACCTAGAGATGATCGACCACCTGCGTAGGCGATTCCCATTAGTCCCTGGATACTACGCCCAGAATACTTCATATCCATGCCCGGCAAACTTTGATCACCTTCTGATGCATAGGCGGAGATCTCCTGAGCATCCTCTCCATAAAGAAGTGTTAATCCGACAGACCAACCTGTTCCAGGAAGCTTGTAACCTGCACCAAGTCCACCCATAAATCCGCTTTGCTCAATATCTAGATTAAATAAGGCGTATCCCGCACCAGTAAATGTCGGCACAGAATTCACACGGATAGGTTTAGCGCCAGGAGCAGTACGAGGACTCACAAGAAGACCGAAACTGAGACCTGAGTCAGTCTTCACGTTAAGTCCAAGATTGACTGGAGGGGCAACGGTCTTCAGATAAACTGGATCGTAGTTTGTATGTGCATATATGTATTGCATGGATACAATCGCCATATCTGCGTAGGAACTCGTCGCTTGGGCGTCCGAAAGATTCGCAGGATTTGCTGCAGTTGCTGTGGCATCCGAACTACCGAGAGCCGATAAACCGGAGTTAGCAATCTGATGAATTCCTGTGTAAAGAAACGGATAAGCACTTGCAACTGAGGGGTTCAACAAAGAATAGATCAATGCGGCTGAATGTAACTTCAATTGTTTTTCAATCCACATTTGCAACCCCGTTCAATAGATCATCCCACGCATCGGGGGCATGAAGCCATAACTCTGATTCTCGCAGCCCCATGACAACTGCGTTAGCGCGCAGGTTCTGAATCCCCTCTTTAAATGTTTTCATTAATGCTTCGGCAGCGACACCAGGCTGATTTTTATTGTCGGTCTTTGTCATAATCAATGTCGTGACGGCGACTGCACCCTCCCATGGGTAAGAAAGACTGACGCTGTACATGTCTTTGATGCCCTGGATCGGGCGTATGAGTTTTGTCGCTGTTACAAAAACATCTCGGGAGAACCTGGCTGATGAGCGAGATGCGTCATATTCAATCGTGATTCTCTGATGATTGATTTCTTTTTCGATCAATAAGCGCGACGTAACTCTACCCATGAGAACGCCATCCATCGACCCAAGATTTTCATCGAGTTTCCGTTCTGACCTCAATCCATCGACAAGACGAATTCCGTGCTCCTCCGCCAAATCTGGATTCGCAGCATATAGAAGAGACATCTCCGCAAACTTTTCAGCCTCGATCGGAATTAGAATTGTGCCGCCGCCCGTTAGTTTTGTCGTTCTTGCTGCCGTGTCGTGCTCAGCGTTTCCAATCTTGAAAATCTTTAGGCCTGACGAGCCGTCCCAGGGATCTCCAGCTAGTGTTTTCACAAACGTGCCACTTGGTTTCAAATCACCGGCACACAAAATATTGAATGCCTCATCAAGAGTTTGGCCGTAAGCATCACGTCTGACAGCCTCTGAGCATGCGAGCGCATAAGGAGACTTGCCATCCACATTCGCGGCACTGGCATCTGACTCAAATTCATTCGCCAAGGGCTTTTTTGCTGGCGGATTAGCACCGCACGATACGCAGACGAAGATAATTGGCATCAAGCTAAGATATTTCACAGTTCGGCCTCCTGAGCCGCGAACGTCACGACAGGAGTCGAACCATCTTTTACATCAGCGGTGATTGAACGAAATATCCGCCTGGTGTGATCAATCAGATAGGTTGAATCTGGAGTTAATCCCATCATATTTGTCATCTGATCACTACCGAATCGAATTTGGATGCGAATGCCAAAATCCCCTCGTACCACAATCGACGATGCGTCAGGTAAAGTGACCACTTGCTCTGGAGAGACTGGTTCGATTACCACAAAACCAGGAACTACGCTGCCAACCGGCAAATCAGGACGCTCAGACTCAACAATCGTGGCCTCCAGCTCCCAGCGACGCTGGCCGGTGTGTTCCAATTCATAGCGCTCGCGCACCGCAATCGGAGAAACATGTATGGGCAGCGGTTTATTGTAGGTGACAACGACGCGCCGACCAACGGTATTGACCGTCTTAAGAGCAGGTTGAATTGTACAGATCACACCATCCCAGGCAGCATCGACGTCAGAGAGCGCAGACCGCTCGGAATACGGAACATAGTCCGTCGCCAACTCACCACTTTGAGCAGCCAAGCGCTCACGTGCTTTTCTAGCTGCAAGTTGTGGAGTTGCTTCAATTAGGCTAAGCGTTCGATTCAAATCGTTTTTATTGATAGATGACTTGATGATCAGCTCGCCATCAAAGTCGACCTGATAGCGCACGGGAATTCCACCAATAGACTCTGTCCCTTGCTGCCTTGTGGCATATGCTTTCAGCGTCTGATCGAGAATCAAAGCTTCAGGAGTCTCAGGATTGATTCCGCCACAGGCTCTCAAAAGATTGTGGTATTCCATGTCTTCTTCGCCCGGAAGCACGGCATCGACAGGTGGCTCAGATGTTGCATCATCACTTTCGCCCATCTCGGAATCTGCATCACCAGATAATGAAGGCGCCATTCTTTGGCCAACTCGATCACCAGCCTTGCCACCACACGCAGTAAAAAAGCTAATGCCAAACAGCATACAAGCAACACTGGCTATCATCCGCAGAATCACAAGCTGATCCTCCGCCCCTAGGTGACCATCTAGTCAGTTTTAATTTAACCTAGTAGTTATCGGAGGTTACGCGCACAGCTTAACCGCATCGATCAAGCTATGCTGAGATGATTGCTAAATTCATTATTTGTTTCAGAGTGACCAAATTTTAACTTTGGGAGTACTCAGCAAAAACAGCTCTACTGATAATGACTCTTTGGATTTGCTGAGTGCCTTCATAGATCTGACAAATTTTTGAGTCACGGTATAACTTCTCAACCGGATATTCGGAGTTATAGCCATAACCACCAAAGATCTGGACAGCATCCTGCGATACTTTGACAGCAATGTCTCCACCCATACATTTTGCCATGGAGCACCACTTGGTGTTTTTGATTCCTGCATCAGCCATCCAAGCCGCTTTTTGGTAGAGTAGTCGCGATGCCTCTATTTCAGTTGCCATATCAGAAATCATAAATGCCACTGCTTGGTGCTCTGCAATCGGCTTTCCAAAAGTTTTGCGTTCCAAAGAATATTTGACGGCATGATCCATCGCGCATTGGGCAATACCAACCCCAACTGCCGCAACGAATGGGCGCGAATGGTCAAACGCTTTCATAGCGTACTTAAATCCCTCGCCCTCTTTGCCAAGCAAATATTTCTTCGGAACCTTCACATCTTTAAAGACAATGCCTCGGGTGTCAGAGCAACGCTGTCCCAGGTTGACCTCTTTCTTGCCAACAGTGATACCGGGCAAATTTGACGGCACAACAAAACCGCACATTCCTTTGTGACCAAGTGAGGAGTCCATGGTTGCCAAAACAAAATACCAAGACGCAACGGAACCATTCGTGATCCACATTTTTTCGCCATTTAAAATATAGTTATCGCCGTCTTTTTTGCAGCTCGTCCTAATTCCAGCAACGTCACTTCCGGCTCCTGGCTCCGTTACACAGTAGGCCGCCATTTTAGCCTCGTTAACCATCGGCTTCACAAATTCTTCGATTTGTTCCTGATTGGCGGCCACCAATAATGGACCGAGTGCTAAATCATTGGCTGTAATTGCAGTCGACATCCCAGAGCAGCCATATGCGAGCTCTTCGACAACCATGCTTTGCACAAGCGATCCAACCCCGAGTCCACCATGCTCTTCTTTCAGACCAAGATTCAGCAAACCGTTTGCGTGAGCTTTTTTAATGATGTCCCAAGGATAGTCCATCGTCTCATCGAAATGCGCCGCTTTTGGCATCATTTCTTTGTGAGCAAACTCTCGCGCCATATCAATAATTGCTTGTTGCTCTGACGATAATTTGAAACTCATCATAAATGACTACCTCTGGACGTAAGCCGACTTAATACCTAAATAAAAACCATCAACTCTCTCTATTATAGACAGATGAGTTCTCGCTTTCGCAATGTCGCTATATAAGTCCGAATTAGGACTCTGACCAAAAGCTTGCAATATCTGACAAAATTGAACGACTTATCAATGTTTCGGCCGACCCGCCCTCGCCAATCCAATCGGATGGTATAGCGTCGGAGTATGGCGGCTTTAGGAATCGGGGATCCATGAGGATGATGAGTCCTCGATCTTTTGACGATCTGATGACTCGCCCTGCGGACTGAATACTTTTGGCCATGGCTGGGTAACCATAAGTTAGAGCATATCCATCTGTACCGTCTGCACTGAGACGTTTTCGACGCTCCTCTCGCTCAGTGGTAATCATCGATAACGCTGGACCGATAATGAAGGCACCTATCAACTGATCACCAGGCAAATCGATACCTTCGGAAAGGACTCCGCCCTGCACAGCAAAAAGTAAAATATTGCGACGTTTACGTAGCTTACGCAAAACATCCTGCACCCAGCTTATGGATGCACCGGCAGGCTGCTCGATTACTTCAAAGCCTTCAGCACTGACCAAAGGTAACGCCTGTCTCAAGAGTTCAAAGCTCGGAAAAAAAGCGATGTAGTTGCCGCGTTTCATGGCAATCACTCGCTCGACAACTTCAACGATTCTATTCAAACTTCGCGGCCGGTCGCGCCAAGCCGTCGAAATTTGCGGAATCGCAATAATTTTCCTGTGTTCTCGGGGAAAAGGTGAAGTAAATTCCTTTGTGATGGTGCGATCCTCTGTAAAGCCGACCATGGTTTGATGATAGGAAAATGGCTTCATCGTGGCAGAGAATGCGACTATGGAATGATATTTACTCAACGTTTCCCGCATAAGAGGACCGGCATTGACACAATGGAGCGTCAACCCGAGCCCATCTTGGCTTCTTGTGGCGAAAAAAAGCTCATCGGGACACTGACACAGCTCACTAAGGCTTAGCCAACTAAACCAGTTTTCGATGATCGGCTTAATGTCATCATCACCTGTCGCAGACTCCAGAACCAAGGGCATTTCTGCCGACCAAAGATTAACAACCTCTATCAGAGCTTTGCGATCAAGCGTGCGAAGAACAGAACCGGCAGGAGCGCCTGACAGACAAGACAGTAGCCACTCATTAGCTTTTGCCATCCGTCGCCGTAATTTTTTTGGACTAATGGCTAAGACCGCATCGGGAACTGGACCCACAGGATGACTATACCAATCCAGCGCACGCTCAGCGAGATTGTGCGCCTCATCAATCGCAAGTAAAGGTTTGGGATCATCAACCAGCGGTAGCTTTGCAATCTCTCTCAGGTTTGCCTGTGGCGAAAGCGCATAATGATAATCTCCCGCGACGAGATCCACCCATGGCAAAAGCAGCCTGCTTAATTCATAAGGACAGACTTGATAACGGGCTGCGTAATCCCGAAGCAAGTCACCGGTAATCATCGGTTCATGCCTCAAAGCGTCAATAAGTCTATGTTCATTAACTTTATCGTAGTGACCTTTAGCGAACGGACAGGCATCCGGCGTGCAGCGAACCTCTGTATTCATGCAAATCTTGGGCTTGGCCGTCAGAACCAAACCTAACGGACCACTACCATCAGCAGATACAGATTTAAGAAATTTTTCCGCCTCTCGAAGCTGACTATTTTTAGGAGTTACATAGAAAACTTTGTCACCACGGCGAAGACCCGACTTAAGCAACGGAAAAAGCACTCCGGCAGTCTTACCAAGTCCTGTCGGCGCCTGAATAATGAGTTGTAACTTTGATTTACATGCCGATTCAACCTCTTTGATTAATTCAGACTGACCTGAGCGTTTACGCGCAAAGGGAAATTTCAGATCTTTTACCATCTCTTTGCGCCGCATCTTGAATTGACGAACCTCGACCCATAGTTTTTCCAAAAACTCTTGGCGCAGCTCTACCCATTCAGAAAATTTTTCCGGGTCAAACTCCACGGGAAAGACTTCTTCCTCGCGGCTCCCTGCGGACACGAGTAAAAGTCTAAGTCTTGGCACGATGCCGCGCTGTTTCCAAAGCAGCCAACCATAGGTTTTAACCTGCAAGATATAATCATGCTCCGGATCCTCCAAAAGATTTCGCCGGAGCTTACGTAGATTAAGCGTACTTTTAACATCCTCAACAAGGAGAGAGTCTCCCTCTGACCACATGCCGTCTATGCGTCCGGATAGATCAATCTCTAGATCCCTGGATGTTGTGAGACAGCCTTTGACTTGATGTTCACGTTGGTAGTCCAAAAACTCGGACGCGCGGCGATCCTGAATCTCACGGTGAATCTCCATTCCCAATTCTGGAGAAACCTGACCTGTAGCCTGTGATTCATCAATATCACCAGACAACTGATTTTTTTGCGCGAAATCTGTCACTGCAATCTTGAGCTTTGCCACGATCTCACCTAAATCCAAAAGGGAATCGTCATGGGCCACGGACTGATAATCTGCCACTTGTCGCCTTTGGATTCCATACGACGAAGCTCGTGCACCAACACGCCAACCCGACGAAGATCTACCTCAGGATATCGTTCTGACGGAAAAATCGTGGCCTCTCGATCTGCAGTGTTATGTTTCTGTTTCCGTCCTGCTGTAAATTTCAATTGTATTGTCGCTCCAGCAATCCGGCGCAACCATTTGGACCGGATATAATTCCGTGTCGCCCGTCTGACGATTCTCTCACAAACGGCTACCACAACTTCAGCAGTCCATACAAAATTATCTTCGTCATCGACGCCGTCAATGTATTCTTCCTCTGAATCCGTGGCATCGTCCACGTCTATCTCACGACAATTTCGTCTTTGTCGTTCTTCAGCAATCCAGTTTTTTAGAAGGGGCATTCCAAGATTTAGGAGGCTTCTCTCTGATAGCGTATCCTCTACCGATACACCTCTTTTGTGACGCCACAACTTTAATCCATCAACGAGAATATTTTGATCCTCAAGATCATAAAAATACTCCTTCATGATATTTGCATATTCAAACATGACAATCTGAGTCGGAGGAACCATAAGGATCTGCAGAGCCTGCAAGTGATCGCGCCCACGGCCCTTGAAGGCGATATTGTAAGGTGGCTTTAACCTACGAATCTCGTCATATTCCAGGAGACCCGCAAAGAGAGGAGCTTCAGTGGTGGTGACCTCAACCTCGACTGCCTGCGCCAGCATTTCAAGTTTACGATGATCTCCACGACATCCACCGGTGAAGTAACTGTTAACACGTGATTTTAGCGATGTAGCCTTACCCACATAAAGGATTTTTCCATTACGATCCAGATAACGATAAACACCTGGATCAGAGGGAAGCCCCAAACGCCTCTCGCGAGTAATCAAAAACTCGCGACGACCACTGGCGCGAGCTGGCTTCTGCTCCATGAATTTTATTAGATCATCCAGTGTTCCGATGCCCCGCCGATCAAGTTCGACTGAGAGCGCATTCCAAATGCAACGCGTAGCGTCAACGTGATGGGCGGCACGTTTACCATCGTCTAAAGGTTTGCCAAACCAACCACCAAGTGCTCTTAGCCCATAGTTGGGAAGACGCGGGTGAAGTATTTTTGCCAACTTGTGTGTACAAATCAAAGGTAGTGGAAAATTTGTTTGGGCAAAATTTTGCCAAAGGCGGTCCAAATAAGACTGCTCGAGCCTGGCAAAATGAGCGACCGCAAAAATCTTCTCGCCAAAACCTTCCCGTGCATCGTCGATCAACTGTGTAAAGTCAGCGAACACCTCGTCAGCCGACTTGCCGATTGCGATCTCCTCGGACGATATGCCAATTAGACGCAGTATTTTGGGACTAACTGCCTCGTCCTGACGTAAAACCCAGGACTGCCCATTGACGGCAAGCTCCAGCAATGAGCTTGTTTGAGGGCTTGCCCCCGTGGACTGACAATCAACAAAAAGCAATGCATAGGAATTAAGCATAGCTAAAGTATAGCCCGCAAAAAGCGCAAATCAATTGATTCCTGCGCTCAGTGAAAATAGCCAACATGACGAACATTCTTGCAATGCCAGCTAAAGCTCATATTTTAAACCTGATGATGGCGGTTTGACCCAAAAATTAGCCGTTGCGCCGGCGTGTTAGCTCAACCATACTCACAAGGAGATACAACATTATGAAGAGGACCACGATGATGCTGAGGATAAGCTTTTTAAATTCATTTTTTGCTGCGCTGATTGTAACGTCCACGTGGGCTAACGCAGCAGAAACTGTGACTTTACTAGATCGAGGAGAGCCTTATGACTCCATGGTGGCAGACGGAGACGTCTTGTGGATTGGTCAGTCTCGCCTGCAGTTTAACGCAAATTATAGACTCGAAGCTTACCAACCTAATGGCACCCTGATTGATAGAGTCACGCTATCGCATAGTCTTAATTCCATGAAAGTGGCAGGTAACGGCTCCATCATCATCACCGGGATCAGCCCAGAATCTCGTCTGACGCAGTATACATTGGCGCGTCTCGAAAATGGAAAAATCAAAAAGACAACTAAAGAAATCGCCCTCGGCGGTTTTATTACCTTTTGGGTTTCCACCGTGAATGGTCGCCACTTCTTCACCGATATGGGCGGCAATCCAAACGATACAAGTGATCCGGCGGCTGGTCTTCCAGCCCAAACAATCTTTTCCTCGACAGGCACAGATTCCAAATACCTTGCTGCGCGAGTGCGCATGCCAGTGTCTGGCACAAGTCTCAATGGAAAACTGCTGCTAGTCTCGAGTGAAGGGATGGGCCAGGACGCATCCAGCATCGTGGAAGTGGATCCAAAGACCTCAGCGACCAGGGTCATCACAAAATCAAAAGCAGCAAAATACCGCGGCATCGCAGTACTTCCTGGAACATCACAAATCGTCACCAGCGCATTATCGGAGAGCAAAGTCAGGGTAATCGACACAGTCTCCGGAGAGACCCGCCATGAATTCAAGACTAAAGGCTATCCACGATCTTTTGTTATCACCGGGCATTGCGTCGTTGTCGGCAATGACGAATCAAATGTAGTTGAGGTTTTTGACTTGAATGGTGAGGCATCCTTGCCGATGTTTGCTGACGAGATCAACATGGGGGCTGATGAATTCTCTGGCATCAAGAGCATTGTCATCGACGACAAAACGTCAACGGTTTTTGCACGCGCTGCCAATGCCTGCAATCCAATCCTTGAACCTTGCGATAAGGAAAATAATCGAGTGGTCAAACTCGATCAGTCTTTTTCAGATCGCATTCAGTCATCCTGTAAATGAATCTTAACCACAAGAAATGGAGTTCTTATGCGTTTTAATTTAGCGTCATTTAAGATCATCAGCAAAAAAGCCATAGTTGCGACTATGCTTGCGGCTATTTCTTCGTCCGCGGCAGTGGCAGGTAACTTTTTGTTCAGAATCGATGGATTAACCCCTGATAGCAGCACTCTTTGTGACGATGTCGCCTACTCGGAGGGACAGCGTCTCAAAACCTTCTTGGCGAACACACTAGGCCTGCAAATCGACGTTACGGATGCAAGATGTGTTGATAACGGAAGCCACGGACCACTTGCGCGATGGGATGTTGAGATCAGCTACACCGCAGAAAAGCAGCTTCCGATTGTTTCGACTTACGAAGTTTTTAGTTATTTCAGACCACAATTTAAGACCAAAGAGGCGTGCATTGCCACGATTGATTCTGAAAAAGAAATCTTCACCCGCCAAACGAAGCTTGATATTTTTTCCGCCTACTGTGTGATTCCCTCGTACAGCAGTGATTCATGGGAAATCAATGTCACAAGCTTTGGCAATCCGGAGCGCCGTCCATACGCTGTTTCCAGCAATGTTTTTGGAACAATTCTCGGCCATACGCGGGAAACATTTACGGACATGATGAGCCGGGAATTTGCCAAGTTTGGTTTCGAAGTCGCACAGCTCACAGTTGAGAATGCTCTCAGTCACCAAAACCTAGCAGTACGATACTACGGCGACCAAACCATTCGCCTGGAAGAAATGACGATATCTGAATTTCAAAACCCCACAGACTGTACCCAGCTTGTTGAGGACACTCAAAGAATTCTTAATGACTCGGATTTGCGAAGCTTTGGTGTCTATTGTGCAAAGGACCCATTGGCACGCACTGGTGCGGCTTTAGTTAGCATGTCACAGACACCCTCTCAGATGCTCATCATCAAGCCTGAAACCGTCTATGAATCTATTGAAGCATGTGCAACAGCGAAACCGGCAGTAGTTGACCACTACATCAGTGATCTAAAACGCGATATTAAAACTGGTTATTGCTCATTCAATGGATCATCAAAAAAGTTCTCCATCGTCATGATCGAGAAGAAAAGGTCCTAATCGGTTCCTTTGAAGACAAAAAACGATTGGCTGCATCAATACAGCCAATCGTTTTTTAATTAATGATCGCACTACCTAATGTATTCCACTTTTCGGCAAGTGATTTCAACCTCGATGAATGATCCGCAGTCGATATTATCCCTAGCTTCTTCCTCCGAAGCACCAGTAGAACTAACTGGGATCCAAGGATTGGTTGGCGTATCACCGCCCATAAAACAGTAGCCCCTGCATGACCACAGCTCAGCTTTATTTTCGTCATGCGCCGTGACACGCGATGCAAACACACCAGAGACCACACTCAAGACGATGATAGACACTAGTGATTTCATGCCGAACCTGCAAAAACATAGGACATCTTGCTTATTTAGAGGCCGCTTCTTACCAGCACCTCCACCTCACAGGCAATCACGATTATCGAAACAATCAACGTTCATCGGGTTGAGAGGCCAGAACTCACTCACACCTGTCTTGCCAAGGTGCTAAAATCATTAGAGTTAAAAAATCTTGCGTTGGTCAGTTTGACATACTAGTTTCTACCCACAGGCAGCCTTAGTTACCATGCTCATTATTAACCCAGACGTTCAAACGGGTTGGCTTATCTTGAATGCTGGGCGCTAAGGCAAACACCAACCAAGTTTTCCAACGGAGGAAAAAATGAAAAAAGCTTTTGTATTGGCAGCCGCAGTATTGGCTAGTGCGTTCATGATGGGCTCAACATTCCAGTCCTCAGCAGTTGCTACGGATCTTGGCTCTTTTGAGATGAGCTTCAACACATGCGGTGGCTACACCAAGCCAGCGACCTGCGAGGCTCAGCCACATTGCACATGGCGTGGAAGCTGCGTTCCTCGCTAATTTACGGCGATCAATTGTGGACCTATAAAGTCCGCGAAAAAGCCCCGGAGCTTAAAGCCCCGGGGCTTTTTGTTTTTTAACCGATACCCCTAATCGCTTCGAGCGCAATTTTACGGCTTGGTCATAGAGCTGCTATCATTAACGTAACGACAAAATTAATTATGACAACCTCAACTATGATCTGTCGCTTCAAAAATTTCAGCTTGTGAAGGCAGGATGGTGAGACAAATAACCCCAAAATTTAGCAAAAATTTAAGCCATTTACTGCAAGCAACACTAGTATTGCTGATTGCTCATCAAGCACAAGTTAGCAAAGGCGCTGACACTCCTGCATACACGGCACGCCAGGCGTTATGCGGTGACACGGCTGCCTGCCATGAGTTGCAACCATTTGAGAAATGGATCTCAGCTCAATGGCAGATCGCCAATTCACTCAAACTCACTCCCGCTGCGTCAAATGCCCTGCGGTTTACGTCGGATGCGCTGCAAAGTCTCTCGCTACAACTATTTACCTCAACTCCCATCGCGCACGTCCAAAGCGACGGCACAAGATTTTTCTCCTTCACAGGTAAAACAGCAGGCGACTCTTATGTGGTTGACTATGTAAAGTCGCCTCCAAATGGCCTATCGCCACAAAAATTTCTCGATGGTGGCCTACAATTTGGCATTTTGTACAATGACGGCAAAAAGGAAAAATACGGTCCAGGATACCGGATGTCATGGCTGGGCTTTTTACAAACTGATGAGCTGAACCACAAAGCACAAATGGCACTCACGTCACGCCAATTAAAAGTCATTGATCCGAGCAATCTTGCAAAACTTACGCCCAAGCAATTACCTTACTTCACAAACAATGAAGGATTAGGACGAACTATCCTCAACGAAATGGGCAGTGTCGTACCAAAATTTTCCGCTTTTATGAACGATGTTTCTAAAGTCACTGTCAAAGCAGAGACAAAATCATCTGGCTCAAATCAGTGGCTCAAGTTCACCATCCGGGCAAGCTTGAATATCGATCGCATACAAGAATCCTACGCAAACTTAGGAGCCTACCTGGAACGCATCATGAGGTTTGTGGTTGTTAAATCTTCGACTGAATTGCTCACGAGTGATGGCTTGAAAATTATAAATTTTGGCTACAATAGCGCCTCGCATGAAATCAGCATGAGTTTTTTAACCGCTGGTGGCGCCTTCCTGCCTGAAGACGAGAGCGGCGAACCAGTTTTTAGTAAAGCGTTGATTCCATCAGAACTTAAAACCTTTGATGGTGAGCTAAATTCTGCCGTAGATCTGTCCGTACTGGGTTTAAGAATGAACTCCAAGGAAACAAAATTCAGTATGTCTTACCGCGATGGGACGGTGGCTCGCTTTGACTGGAAACTTACTGGCATGCCAATTCCTAGCTTTAGCGGCGCTCTTTTTGGGCTAATGCCCCCTGGATTTCTGGACGTTATGATGCCCGGCAATCTTCGAGAGTACTCGAAGATCTTAACGGTTGGCCTGGTTAAAGGAAATGGCGGCAGAGGAACATTTGGATCCATGGAAGTTAATTCAACGGTTCATCAATCAACAATCATTCGCACTATCACTTCGACTGAGATCAAGGATAATTTCTTTTTGAACATTGGCCTTCGCGTCATTACCGACTACCTTTGGCCGACCCCTGAGACCGTTGATGACTTTAGAATGCTCATGGGTGACAGCCTCGGAGAACTGCGCGATGATTTAATCGCAATCAGAGGGACTGCGACACAATAATTTTCTCTGTTTAAGAGAAGCGTTCCGATTCTAACAACCTGAAAGATTTGATTCATTTTTGAGGGCAGCGTGATGCAGTTAACGACCGAGCGCCAACGGCTTTCTTTCCTCATGGTATCAGCACTAATTGTGGCCAGTATTATTGCCTCTTTGGATCCAATCGCGCAGGACCCATCCTATCACCGCTTTGCTGATGAACTACCTTTCATGCATCTGCCTAATTGGCAAAATGTGCTTTCGAATGTGCCATTTGCTATCGTTGGAATATTGGGAATCATGAGCATTGCAAGCTCCAAGTTAAACGGATATGCAGTTGGCGAACAAAAGACAGGTTGGATCATATTTTTTTCCGGCGTTCTTATGACGGCTCTTGGCTCTGGCTACTACCATTGGCGCCCTGATAACTGGGGACTATTTTGGGATCGCTTACCCATGACAATCGGTTTTTCCGCGTTATTTGCATCCATCATTGGTGAGCGCATTAGCAATAGGGCCTACCAATTTGTATTATGGCCACTGATCGCCCTTGGCTTACTGAGCGTCGTGTATTGGATTATGACGGAGGATTCAGGATCTGGTGACCTGCGCCCTTACGCGTTTGTACAGTTCTACCCGATCCTCGCCATACCTTGTCTTATTTGGCTATGCCCAGCACGCTTCACTCACGCAGGGTATATCGGGATTGCCATCGGCTGCTATGTTCTTGCAAAAATTTGCGAAGACATGGACCAAGCAATTTGGGCAAGCACCAGAGAGCTAACGAGTGGTCACGCACTCAAACACCTATGGGCTGCGCTCGGATGTTATTTTCTTCTAAAAATGCTCCAAGTTCGTCGTCACATTTGACCCATAAATTAAAAACGCCTCTACGGGTTCACGCAGTCATATCTAGGAGCGTCACAAAGGCGGCCGCCTAAGCCGCACGGGTACAAAATACGCCTGTTTTTTGGACTTTTTCTATGGCATCCTTAAAACCAAGTTAACGACAAATTTTTATGACTTACTTATCGCGAGACGATCGATGGATCCAAGATATATGCGTATAGGATTTATATCAATTCTAGCTTTTACTTTTGCGCATTCAATCAGCTGTAAATCTAGAGAAACTAATTCTGGCTCAGAAAAATATAATTCTTTCCCAGGCGAGATGCTCAAGGACCCTAATCCAACCAGAGCACCATTTGGCGAGGAGGGCCAGGAACTGCAGCTCACAGCAAATACAACGCCGTGTGTCTCGCAAATTTCAACTTTTGGGACAACATCCGACAGAGCTTGGCGAGAATCAATGAGTCGAGCTGTACTGCAAAGAATTTGCGGAAAAGACCCATCGGTTGCAAAAATTTGGCGTTCAAAAGAAGCATACAACCCAGCCAGCTGGATCGCAGGGATCAATCTTACGGCCGTAACTCAGAATGTGCCACGAGGTACAGCTATCACCTCTAGACATGTGATCTACACCAAACATTATGGATTTCACGGTCAGGTTGGCCAAACGCTTAGCTTTTTAACTCTGGATAATCGAGTTATTTCTCGAAAAATAATCGAAGTGAAATATTTATCGTCCACATTCGATCCCGACGTCGCTGTTGTTCGCCTTGACAGCGACCTACCTGGCAGCATCACACCGATGAAAATATTGGATCCCAATGCAGCTACCTACGCGGCACAATACAGCCCCCTGCTCAGAATTGATCAAGAGAATAAGGCGCTCATCGTCCAAGCTAGTCCTTTCGGCCCTCAAGGTATTACTATTGATCCAAAATATAACCCACCGGGAAGCGCCTATCAGCTTTACTACGAAAACATGATCTCCGGCGATTCGAGTTCTCCCTCAATTCTACTCATGAATACCGCTAATGGAATCATGCCTATCTTATTTGGACTTGTTACTTATTCAGGCCCAGGTCAGGGACCGCGAATGAGCGTACTGGCTCCGCAAATTCAATCTGCAATTCAGAGTTTTGGCGACTCACATAAAATCATCACAGCTCCCCCACCCGCTGCGCCGATCGCGGTACCATCGTGTTCCATTACCGCTAGCCGCATCGGAAATACCGGAGGGTGCTCGTTAACAGTCACAGGCTCTGCTGATCCTATAAACGGTAATCCGTCCATAACACCAGTTGGGCCATCATCCTGGACAAAGTCCGGCAACGTGTGGACAGGTAACGCAGCTTGCGCCACAAGTTCATCAACAGTATTTAATGCAACACTCACAGGGCAAGGCGGCACCGGTCGCCCTTGCGAAACTGGGGTGATCGCTCCCGTTGTGACTCTTCCAAGTTGCACGATGACTGCAAAAAGGAAGGATCAAACTGACACCTGTGAATTGACCATCACTCAGATCGCTGGCAAAAACGCCAAGAGCGCCACAATATCACCTTCCGCACCGACAAATTTGGTTCAGTCAGGGACAACTTGGACTGGATCTACTTATTGCGCCAAAGCGAATATCACTCGTTTTGCTGCAGCTCTAGAGTCTGATGATGGAAAAGGGCAAGAGTGCTTTAGCAATGAAGTGCCAAAGACAACCACAGCGCCGGATTGCAGTCTAAGTTTTTCGCGCATAGGAACCAGTGCCAATTGTACCTATACTTTAACAAGAACGTCATTGGCTGGAACCATATCGAGTTTTAGCATCCTCGGGAGCTCGGTAACTTGGGATGGCAGCAGTCCAGCCAGTAACAACGTAGCCTGTAGCCAGACGTCAGACACTCTATTAACCGCAACAGTCTATGGAAACGACGGAAGTTCAACATGCTCAGCGACAGCACCGAAGTTAACTCCACCATCTTGCTCATTGACAGCATCTCGCCAGGCCACGACGACCTCATGCAGCCTATCTCTGACAGGATCTGGAATTATCGATACCAGTAAGCCACTTTTAGTTTCGCCTTTGGCCACGGGAAGTTGGAATACAAATAATTGGACAGGAACTGGAGGGTGTCCTACCACTTCAACGACAACTTTTACAGCAACCGTAGAGGGACCCGGAGGCTCAAAAAGCAATTGTCAAAGCAGCGCCGTACCGCCTCTTGCACAGACTCCAACCAGAGGCTGTAGCGCGACCGCTAAAAGAGCTTCAACCCGTGGCTATTGTAACCTATCAATTTCAATTACCGGTGAAATGATCGGCGCACCGAGGGTGAGTCCATATGCGCCGTCGAAGTGGTCTCGCTCAGGGAATGTGTGGTCAGCCGTTACATCCTGCCCAACAAAAAGGGCGACCATTTACTCGATAAGTGTTTCTGGTCCTGGTGGCAATAATTGGGGCTGCGGTAGCAACAAGATACCCGCCATCTCAAATTAACCGAAGCTGGTGAATCATTAAAAAACAACCAAAGCTCAGGCTGTACCGAACAAACGATCCCCAGCATCGCCCAGGCCAGGAATGATGTATCCTTTTTCATTCAGCTTTTGATCGACCGAAGCCGTATAGATCGGAACATCCGGATGATACTCATGAAAATACTCAACACCCTCAGGCGCGCACAGTAGCGAAACAAATTTGATACTTCTTGGTTTTGCTTCCTTGAGACGATCGAGAGCTGCCACCGCAGAATGACCTGTCGCCAACATTGGATCTAAAACTATCGCATCTCGGTCCTGAATATCTTTTGGAACCTTAAAGTAATACTCAACAGCAACAAGAGTCTTTGGGTCCCGGTACAATCCAATGTGCCCTACAGTTGCTGTGGGGACGAGACGGAGCATTCCATCTAAAATCCCCTGGCCTGCGCGCATGATCGAAATGAACGCAAGGTCTTTGCCAGCCATGACAGGGGCATCCATTTGTGCAACTGGTGTTTCAATACGACGCGTGGTCATTGGAACATCGCGCATCACTTCATAACCGAGAAGCATACTGATTTCACGTAAGAGCGATCTAAATTCGCCTGTCTTTGTACCCTTCTCACGCATAATGGTCAGCTTATGTTGTACCATCGGATGATTGATCACATGAATTTGCCTAGTAGTCATACTTTTGTTCCTCTCAAAATCAGGTCCTAAAAGACCGTTCCGTCACTTTTAATTTTTATTGGTGATCCGCCATCGGATCGCAACTTGGCCGCAATCTTTCGACCGGCAGCCCAAGTTCCGCCTTGAAGTACTTTAGCAAGCGGAAGTTCTGCCGGTGTTTTCCCGAGTTCTTTACGAACCTCAGCACCGACCACATCCAGGAGAGCCACGGTCAAGGCGCGCCATTCAACAATAAATTCATCACCGGGACTATATTCTCTCGACAAAGCGTCCGGACGGATTGTTTCCAAAACACCGCAGTCAAGAAACAGACCACCATTTCTGTACTCGGGTAGTCCCGTCATTTCCTCAACCTTGGTGATGCGAACACCCGCCCACTCCAAAGGTTCAAGCAGAGAGTAAGTCATCCACTGGCTGAGTTTATGGAATGGAACTAAATTCTTCGTGACCCCATCGCCACCAGCCAGGGAGTGTTTCCAAACGTCTCCAAGGTTTTCACCTGCGATTTCAATTCTGCCTGGCCAAATTGGCCCAAAGGCTTCAAGCACGGTTGAGAGCACATCAGTTGCGCTAACCGTCTCAGCACCAAATTGATTGAGTATATAGTCCACCAATGAACCAATGGTACCCGCTGCTTTGCCAGAGAAGAACTTAGGATTACGCAAAGCTTTGCCGAGGTTTCGAAGCAGCAGCAAACGACCTTCAAGCCCAACCAGGGGATTATCTGAAGAAACTTGCATACCATTGGCTAGAACATCAGCCTGAAGTCGCTCAAGACCTGTGGCGTCACTTTGCATAGCACACCGAGGATCACTGGAAAACAATCCTTGGGCAAACATATCAAAACTTGCGACCGCCAAACCCTCGCTTTTGCGAAATTCTTTGCCGTAAGAGTCCTTATAAGCCCATTTCATACCAGCACCCGCATCCAGCAGAATACTCGGTACAACTAAATCATAAAACATCCGCGCCATGGACAATTGATCGCGGCGCCCCTCCGGGGCATGTTTTCGAAGCCAGGAAATGCGATCGATTCCACCTACCTGAAAGTGACTCCAACGACTATGGTATGGAATATTACCGTCCGGATAATTCTCCCTGGTCACATCGATAACAAATTTTGCAACGTCTGCAATTTTTTCTGGGCGAACGCGAAAGTGTGGCAACTTAGCCTGAAGTCCGACTTCATAAAGCTGTCGACTTCGCTCGCGAATAGTTCGCGGCGAGCGCATAAATAAAATGTCGGCATTGTCAGACATCACAGCGCCCCTTCTAGAGCTTTCACTCAGTTAAGCCTCGACCCTTGGCCTTTTTAAGTTCCTCATTTGTCGGAACTCCCGTTGCCGTGAAGTATCCAGCTGCCTTTTTCGCGTCCATTTCCACTTTGGCATCAGCCGGGACCAGCTCTTCAGGAATCTGTACCCGATTGATAATTTTTATTCCGCTGGTCGCCAGGGCATCAAACTTCATATTCGACATCGAAACAAAATGATCGATCTTCTTTATCCCTAGCCAATGAAGAACATCAGGCATCAATTGCTGAAAGCGCATGTCCTGGACTCCAGCCACGCACTCGGTTCGCTCAAAGTATTTTTCAGCCGTGTCGCCACCTTCTTGGCGCTTACGGGCGTTATAGACAAGAAACTTGGTCACTTCGCCCAAAGCGCGTCCTTCTTTTCGACAGTAAACGATAATGCCAACGCCGCCGCGTTGTGCTGTTTCGATTGCTACTTCAATTCCGTGCGCCAAATAGGGACGACATGTACAGATGTCACTACCGAAAACATCTGAACCATTGCACTCGTCGTGCACACGACAAGCGTGTTCAACGTTTTCTTTACCAATCTTGGTAATGTCACCGAAGAAGTACACAGACATGCTACCAATCGGCGGAAGGAAGACCTCAAGATCTGGTCTTGTGACCAACTCTGGATACATTCCACCAGTTTGTTCAAAGAGAATCCGTCTCAGCTCTGGCTCTTCGATTCCAAATCGCTTTGCGATGCCAGGCAACCACCACACAGGCTCGATTGCAGCTTTGGTGACGACACAATCACCATTTGCGCTGAGGATTTTACCGTCAGCCTTCAAGCGTCCTGCCTGAATCGCAGCTTGAAGCTCTGGCATATTGATGTGCGCTTTTGTAACCGCGATCGTAGGACGAATGTCGTAACCACTTTTCAAGTCATCGGCGAATGCCGTAGCAATATCTGCACCCCAGGGATCAATCGACACAATTTTTTCGGGATCCAGCCACTGAGGGTGCGGGCCCAATGATTCGGCTGGCGTTGTGTTGGTAAGATCTGGACGATGTTCGGCGTTGAGCGCGCCAGCAGCAACAGCCAAAGCTCTGTACACGGTGTAACTTCCGCTGTGCGTTCCAATAACATTACGATGCGCAGGATTTGTGACCGAAGCGATCACGGGACCACGCTCTCCTGGAGTCTTTGCCCCCCAGCGAATCGGTTTTGCAACCTCGGCACCAGGAAGCCCTGGGTGACTCGTTAACTTTATGTGTTTAACTTTTTTCTTATCCGGCATGACAGCCTCCTTCATTTCCATCCGAACCATGAATGCGTAGACGCGCTTTTAGTCACTGCTAGCTCATCCACGTTGCATCGGACTGCTCAGCCCATTTCATGGTTATTTTTTTCCTCTGGGACCAAAACTCCAGCGCACTCTCGCCGGTAATATCGCAGGTTCCGAATTTACTCTCTTTGCTTCCACCGAAAGAAAATGGCTCTCGAGGAACTGGAACTCCAATATTGACGCCAATCATGCCGTTGGTTGCATGGTCTGCAACAAATCTTGCCACTGCGCCGCTGGTGGTAAACACGCTTGTGGCATTACCAAACGGGCTTTTGGCTTCAAGCGCCATGGCTTCACTCAAGTTATTTACGCGAACAATGGTGATCACGGGCCCAAAAATCTCCATCTGAGCACAATTCATGTCTGGGGTTGCTCGATCAATGATCGTCGGACCGATCCAGCATCCTTTTTCAAAGCCCTTCGGAGGGTTGGCCTTGCGCCCATCGACCAAAATTTTCGCTCCATGCTTTTCAGCATCCGCAATGGCCGTGCGAATTCTCTCAAGCGCGGATTTATCGATGATGGCTCCCATTTGCGGCCCGAGCTCAAGACTTGACGCAGTCTGTGCAATCTTATTGATGATATGATCCACGGATCCAACGGCAAGCATTAGACTGGCAGCCATACAACGCTGTCCTGCACAACCTGTGAAGGAGTCTACGACTCCCCGAACAGTTATTTTTTCGTCAGCGTCTGGAACCACGAGAAGATGATTTTTAGCACCACCCAAACACAAGGCTCGCTTACCATGAGATGTCGCTCTAGCATAAAGAGCTTTCGCCACCGGCGTCGAGCCGACAAATCCTACGGCCTTGACGTCAGGATGATCGATGAGACCCTCAACAGCATCACGTCCACCATTCACAAGTTGAAAGACACCAGCTGGAAATCCAGCGGCATGCATCAGTTCAGCCATCCACTGCGATGTCAGCGGAACTTTTTCGGAGGGCTTCAGAATAAAGCAGTTTCCGAGGGTCACAGCGATTGGGTACATCCACATTGGGACCATCGCTGGAAAATTGAATGGCGCGATTCCCGTTACAACGCCCAATGGCTCACGCCTGTATTCACAGGTAACACCGCGACTGACTTCCATGGCTCCACCGGAATCCATGTTCTGCAAACTCAGCGCAAACTCGGAGACCTCAAGCCCCTTCAAAATTCCTGCCTTGGCTTCAGCAACGGTCTTGCCGGCTTCTAGTGCTGCGACATTGGCAAGAAAATCTAATTTCTCCAAAACAAGCTCGCGAAATTTAAACAACTTCGTGGTGCGCTCTTTGATTGGCGTAGCACGCCAGATTGGAAAGACCTTGGTCGCTGCTGTTACTGCAGCTTGGACATCCTCACGC
This sequence comes from Oligoflexales bacterium, assembly GCA_044236265.1. Lineage (GTDB taxonomy): Bacteria > Bdellovibrionota_B > Oligoflexia > Oligoflexales > RGVZ01 > CAMDKS01. The sequence goes on along the minus strand of JBIIGV010000233.1, from coordinate 10,196 downwards.
CCCGACATGGCAACCCTTCCGATGATCTCACCGGTCCAAGGAGACACAACATCGGAATACTGCTTTGCTTTTACAAAGACTCCATTAACGAAATTGTCGCAGTCGCGAACAGTCTTAAGACGTTCTACCAGCATGTTTTCACACCTTTTACATCGAAATTATTGACATTTTGGTGATTTTTTAGCGAAAATGCAAGCTCCTTTGTCAATTATTCGGCTTGCTTAGAAGGCATTATCCACCCCGGTTTGGAGGTCCAAGAACATGCAAACCCCACTGATGATAGGCATTGCAGGTGGATCAGGATCGGGAAAGACCACCATAGCCCGCAAAATCCAAGAACGGTGCACAGACCTTGCCATCACAATTTTTCAGCTAGACCATTACTACCGGGACTTGGCCCATTTGGAGCCAGCCGCCCGTGAGAGGGTCAATTTTGACCATCCCGATGCCCTTGAAATGGAGCTTTTAGCGTCCCACGTTGAGCAGCTTGCAATGGGTAAAGCGATTGATCGCCCAACCTACGAATTTGCCAGCCACACGCGTAGCTCCAAAGTCGCCAGACTTGATCCTGTAGATGTGATCATAGTTGACGGGATTTTCGCCCTTTACTCCCCCGAAATAAGAAAACACCTGAATTGCGCCATTTTTGTTGATGTGAGTGACGACGTTCGATTCATTCGCAGACTTCGTCGCGATGTCGATGAACGTGGTCGAACCAATGAGGGCGTTATCAAACAATATCTTTCAACCGTTAAGCCCATGCATGATCAATTCGTAGCTCCAACCAAGCATCAAGCTGACCTTGTCGTGCATTGGGATCACTTTAATGATCGTACAATCGATATGCTTGCAAAAATGATTAAATCATCGATTAGACGACCATAAAATTAGCCATATTTTGTTCGAAATTTCAGCGCTTTGCATCGACGCCGGCCACAACCAAAGACGCCGGCGTGATATCCTTAGGGGATGCAGTCCACACGATCAAAAAACACCGCTTGGTATATCGAAGCACTATGCCTCGGTGTGACTATTGGCTTTAGCGAAGTGCTGCTGGCGATCTACTATGGCAGCCAAGATATGGATCCCGTCACCTTGGCTGTATTTATTACTGTGCCAGCGGCTTTAGGAGCACTGTCACAGGCAGCCCTCACCAATGTTAGAAAGTTTTGTTCCGACGCAAAGCGCCTCGCTCTTTGCGCGATGGCTGTGCAAATTGCTGGGCTCGTAATCATGGCCCACTCTCTCGCAATCAGAGGCGGTCATAGTACCTGGATGTTTATCGGTCAGTGCATGTACTGGGTTGGAGGAATGACTTCTTCTAGCCCGACTCAGGAAATTTTAGCGCACAACGTTGATGCCTCTCTTCACAATCGATTTTTCAGTCGCCGCGCCATGCTTATGACAATTTTGACTCTCGTTTGTAATCTCTCGTCGGCGAGGATTTTGGAAACAGGACTAACAAATAATGTTATGGCCATGTTCCTGCTTGTTGCAGCTGGAACAAGATTTATCTCGATGTCTCTCATTTATCTAACGGCAGAGAAAACACACTTAAACCTAAGTCACTCCGCTACTGTGCCGCCCGATGAGGCCGTTGTTTCAATTATTAAATTAAGTTTAGTCATGATGCTGTTTCGATGCGCCGTCAACCTCTCGTCACCTTTTTACTCCACATACATGCTTCGGGAGATCGATTTAGGATTTACGATCTACTCATTTTTGACCGCACTCCCGTTGATTACAAAGGCTCTCTGCCTGACTAACTGGGCACGCCTTCTGGACGACAATCGAAAATTTGAAGGCCTGGCTATCGCCACCTTCGCAATCGGTACCGTTCCGGTTCTATGGGCTATTAACGAAAGTACACCTTGGTTGAGCTTTCTGCAGATTCTTTCAGGACTCAGTTGGGCGGGCTTTGATTTGATCAGTATTTTGCTTGTTCAGAATATGTATCCCCGCAGTATTACACAGAAGCTCGGCGTTTATTTAGCTTTAAGTAGTTTGGGAAGCGTTGCAGGAGGAATCGCTGGGGGCTACATTCTCCGACTAACAGATAGCTATCATACTCTATTCGCATTTTCGGGCGTTCTTAGACTTTTGACAGGATTTGGCCTTCTTTGGTATCTACGCCGTCATCATTTGTTCCGTTTTAAAGATCTGCGAGTAAAGTCAGGAATTGCAACACTTATGACCGTTCGTCCGTCTATCGAAGCGGCTGCAAAAATTCTACCTCTAAACCTGCGCCGCGACTCCCGCTCCAAACGCGTCGCATGATATCATTTGAGTGAGCACTCATATGTCTTAAACCGTTGTGGGAGAAAGAATCCATGCTCCTGTTGCGCTACTTATCTATCTTCTCAATATTAATTGCCAGTCCATCGTTCGCATGGACAAATTGGGTCGGTGTTTTGGAAGATTGGCCGATGACGCCAAATCAAACAACTGCGCCCGCTGATGAAAAAAAATCAGTAGGCTCTGGACAAGAAAAATCTGAAGTCAAAAATGACACACAGTATGAAGCCCGGGTGCGACCTCTTTTTGTGCGTATCGACAAGAAACCTTGGCAGGCCGCCCCAAGACTTCAAGATAGCAATCCTGTCGTAGCTCTTCCGAAAGCTTTTTCCTGGGACGTCTGTTTTGGCGGACGAGCCGAAGGTCAGTTAACGGCCATGCTGGAGAAAGAGAATGAAGCTGGCGCAAAACCACCCTACCTCCTGCGACCCGAGGATCGTGCACCCTGGCGCACAAAAAGATCAGCTGACTACGCGGGATGGCTAGCCACACCCGTTTATAAACCGATCTTGCTTAAATCATCGCTTAGCAGCTCCTGCGTTGACCCTTATAAATGGCGTCAAGCCACCGCCGATAAATCAAGATCTCATCTTAAACAAATGATTGATGAACTGAATAAAAAAATGGCGAGCCCGGAAAGCGAGGCAGACTTCTACCAATTTAATGAAAAAGACGTTCGTATTCATCGCACCTGGGCCTCTGTCAAACATGGTTTGATTGTGTCGATACAAACAATACCTAAGTCGCGCAAGACAGAAACATTTCGCATTCTACCGAGTAAAGAGATACATTATCTTGGCTCAGATATGATGTTAGTGGATGCCGGTGACTTCGACGGAGATGGCGAAACAGAAATGCTTTTCAAGCGTCATACCGCCTCACAGGATATTTACGATTTGTACTCTGACACAAAACTGCTTGCAGAGTCGGTCTGGGAATAACTTTGAGATACTTTTTTTTAGTTGTCATTCTAAGTCTTGGGCTCCCAGCGCATGGGACAACCATTCTTTGCCTTGGCGACTCATTAACAGAAGGCTATGGTGTCCCGAAGGAGTCCGCATGGCCCGCCGTCGCAGAAAAGGCCCTCAAGGCAAAAAAGCACAACGTCACGCTTATTAATGCAGGCGTTAGTGGATCCACCACAGCCAGCGGACCATCCCGCGTAAGATGGCACATGAAATCTCAGCTCAAACCAGATTGGATTTTTCTAGCTCTGGGCGCTAATGATGGACTAAGGGGACAAGACGTCACCTCTGCCCGTAAAAACCTTGAGAAGACGGCCCAGATTGCAACAGAACTTGGAGCAAAAAAAGTAATTTTAGCTGGTATGAAAGTCCCACCAAGTTTAGGTGCTGCCTATGCAAAATCATTTGACTCAATTTATCCAACTCTTGCCAAGCAACTGAAACTTCCATTATTGCCATTTCTGCTTGACGGCGTCGCAGCAAAAGCTGAGTTAAATTTACCAGATGGAATTCATCCCAACGTCTCGGGACACAAAATCATTGCCGATCACGTCGCCAAATTTCTGGAAAGTCTCTTATGATTAGCTCCAACTCTCAAGACATCGTCCTAAAAGCAGAAAAACTCACGAAAACATGGACGACGCCTGCAGGCCCCATTGATGTCTTAAAAGGTGTTGATCTTGATCTTCGTCGTGGCCAATCTCTGGCGATTATCGGCCCGAGTGGCAGCGGTAAATCCACGTTACTTTCGCTTCTCGGAACCCTCGATCGCCCTTCATCTGGAACTTTAGTTATTGGGTCTACTAACATAGCCAGTTTGAGCGATTTGGAGTTAGCACGTTGGCGCGGACGATCCTTGGGAATCATCTTCCAGCAGTTCCATCTAATGCCCTCGCTTACGGCCCTTGAAAATGTCTCTCTACCTTTAGAGATTGCTGGAAAAGAAGATGCTCGCGTCAAAGCACGCCAGGCCTTGGCGGAGGTCGGACTCTCCGCTCGATTAGACCATTTACCGGGGGCGTTAAGCGGAGGCGAGTGTCAGCGCGTTGCGATTGCCCGAGCTATCGTGACGACTCCTACCTTACTTCTCGCCGACGAGCCAAGCGGCAGCCTTGACCCAGAAACGGGAAAGCAAATCTCTGATCTTATTTTTAGTGTTGCAGCACGTCATGAGATGGCGATGATCCTGGTCACTCACAACATGGAGCTCGCGCAGCGTTGTCAAAGAATCCTGAAAATGACCAACGGTAGGCTGGAAGAACAACAGACGAGCAATTGAGACCAAGTGCAATGAATCAAAACTTTATGCAGTCTACACGATTAACGCTAAAGCTAGCCTATCGTCAGTTGCTTACGCAGAAGGCATTCTCCATATCCATGATGATTAACATGGCTCTTGGTCTAACGGGCTTCATGGTTGTGGATGGTTTTAATCGCTCGTTTCGGTCAGAGATAGCTCAAAGGACACGACAAATAGCTGGAGCTGATATTGTTATCTCGTCCAGACAACCGTGGACGGAGCAACTACAGAATCAAATCAAAAATTCCGCTCCTGCAGCAGCGACTTTATCCCAGGAAACTACGCTAGTTTCTATGGCCACCAATGATGCACTCAGCCGTTTGGTTGAAGTGCGCTTTGTGGATGAAAACTATCCTCTGTACAAAGGTTTAACGCTTGAGTCCGGGGGGGATCTTCCGCCTGGGGCAGCGCAACAGTTAAGCCCAGGAGACATGTGGATCTACCGCGAGCTCCGTACACAAATGAATGTAAGCATTGGCTCAAAACTGAAACTCGGCGAGGCAGAACTAACCGTGAAGGACATCGTTGTTGACGACTCCACTGCCGGCGCGGGAGGTTTTTCGTTCGCCCCACGCATATTCCTCCGCTCTGAAGACTTGCCTAAGACAAAACTTCTAGGGGTTGGCAGTCGATCATTTCATACATTTCGGATGCGACTTCCTTCGCAAACAACAAACCAAGATATTGACTTGCTCGTAGAAAAGATTCGAAAAGAGCTATCGCCTCTCCCTGGACACCAGGACCTTCGAGTGCGCTCGCACAGCAAGGCGTCAGAAGATCTCACCAGGCTACAAGCATATGTTAACGACTACCTGTCACTCATTGCACTTTCTGCACTTTTTTTGGCAGCCGTTGGCACCAGCTATCTCATGCGTGGACATTTACGAAAAACAGTCAGAGAGTTCGCAATACTTTCATCATTGGGTGCAAGCCCTTGGATCGCGCCAATGGTTTTTGTGACTCAATGTGTTTTTTTGGGATTGGGGGCTACCTTTGCCTCCGCTGCCGTGTCTAGCGCCGGTCTTCCGGTGCTCGCAAAATCACTTGCGCCTATCGCTGGCACCCTGAGCGATCTCAGCGTTCCTGTTGGATCAATTTTAGTGACATCTCTTTTTGCGATTACGAGCGGCCTGCTACTATCTTTACCACAACTGATCCATCTATCGCTTTTACGCCCAGGATTTCTTTTTCAAGAGGCAAGCACAGGTGCTGACTCGCAACGCAAAATAACGACTCTTGCCTACCTGCCGTCAGTTTTGCTGTGGTGGTTAACAGCCGTTCACGAGTCAAAATCATGGACGACGGGATCAATTTTTGCCGGCGTTTGCGTAGGGTCTGCCTTAGTACTCTCGTTAGCTGCAGTCCCATTGCTACGGGCAGGAGTCATCGCCTCCGCTTGGAAGAAAATGTCTTGGCTCATCTCCCTAGCTCTTCGCCAAATGAGCCGCAATAAAGGTGCGTCCGTCAGCACGTTTCTCGCACTGGCTCTCGGCACCTCTCTGATTAATCTCATACCTCAGCTCCGCTCAATCATTGCTAGGGAAATATCACGGCCAGATTCGGTCATCCCCCAGCTATTCGTCTTTGACATTCAAGATGATCAAGTTGATTCCGTTAAAAGTTTTTTTGAGTCGAATGGTGCGACGACGGGAGTTATGTCGCCAATGGTTCGAGCTCGTCTGGAATCTATCAATGACGTCAGTATCGATCAAAGAAAAATGGACTTTGAGGGTGAGCGCGAGCAGCAGCAGCGGGAAGGTCTACAGGCCAGAACACAAAATCTTTCTTACCGCTCAAGATTAAGTTCTGCCGAGTCGATTATAACAGGAACGTACCCGACCGAACCATTCTCAGGTCAGGGTCTACCTGCACTATCGATAGAAGAGGGATTTGCAAAACGCGTAGGTGTAAAAATCGGTGACCGCATCAAATTTGATGTGATGGGTGTACCCGTGACTGGCGAGGTCACCAGCATCCGCAAAGTGCGTTGGACGTCGTTTGAACCAAACTTCATGATCCTGGTACAACCTGGAGTATTGGACGATGCCCCGAAGATCTGGGTAGGCAGTGCCTCTGGAATTAACCCGAACGATATAGACCGACTACAGGCCGCACTCGTCAAAATGCACTCAAACGTCAGCGCTGTCGATGTCAAAGCTGCCGTACAACGACTTATGAAATTTATTGATCAGATCAGTATCGCCGTGGGGATCGTCGCCTGGCTAGCGCTTGCTGGTGGTGCCGGGGTTCTTTATGCAATTGCGTATGCGCAATCAATTGAACGATTTAAATCAGTGGCGATCTTGAAAACTTTGGGCGCGACGTCAAATGACGCCTTAAAGGCTCTGCTCGTTGAATACGGGATCATCTCCTCGGCAGCAGTTATTTTCGGAATCTCCCTCGGAGCGCTTGCCAGCTGGGCTGTTGCAACGCTCATCTTAAAAACCACGTGGACGTCCCTCGAATTAAACTCCGCACTGACAGGGTTTATCATCATTCCGATATGTCTCGGCCTTACTTTGCTGGCGACCAGGTCCGTCAAAAAATCAACCATCACCAGCCTGCTTAATTCCTAACGGCTTTTGATTTTCTCTAAATTTTCTCGACCCTTGCCCTTATTGGAAATTTCACTAACAAATTCACTTTGAAATTGTTCTGTTTTTCGCGATCATCTATCGATCATAAACTCTATCCCATGAGGAGCTCACCTGATGCTAACAAGAACATCTCTAGCCATGACTATTTTCCTAACTATGTCCGCTTCATCTATGGCTAATGAAGGAACTCCTGCTGCAGATAAGCCAGCGGATGCACCGAAAGCCAGCGAACCTACAAAAGAGTCCAAAGAGGCCGCGCCATCGGCTAACACTGCACCATCCGCGACTGACTTCAGCTGCACCATGGACAATGCCAAACGCACGATTCGCGTCGCCTACGAAAAAGAGGGCTCCAAGGTACCTTGCAAAGTTAACTACGTACGCGATGCGGCCAGCGGAGAAGAAAAGGTGCTTTACAGCGCAGCTGCCCAGGAAGGCTATTGCGAACAGAAGGCCGGTGAGTTCGTTGAGAAGCTGAAATCAACTGGCTGGACCTGCTCCGCGCCTTAAGCAAATTTTATGATCGCAGCAGCGGCCAAATTAAACGAAGTTCGAATTTGGTTACGCTGCTCAACCAAGGAGAAATTTTATTCAAGTAAATCGATCGTAAGCCGTAGAAGCACTGACCTATTGTACGAACAGATGAGCTAATACGAAGAATTCAGAGCTTCAAACTGTTTAAATCTAACGGACAGAGAAGCTGATCATCGACTTGACTGGCTCATTCTCACCGAGTTTAAAGTAGACAGGTACCGAAAAACTTTTAGAACTATCACCGGTCAAACCGCCTGATGGAACTGCCACTTTCTGACTTCCCATTTTTATTTGAATGGTCGCATTTGTCACATCTGAGCCAATCGTTAAGTTAGCGTCTGAGCGATAGTAGTCATAGCCTTGGCCCGTTTTTCCAAAAATGTCCTGATCTTTGATGCGGGTCATCGTCCGCACGCCTCCGACAATTTCAGAATTGACTATCACTCCATAACTTAGTCCATCATGGGGCGGTAGTGAATAGGTTTGACCATCAATATCCATTTGCAGTGTGACATCCTGCTGCTTTTTCTGAGATGGGCAGGGAAGAAACGTCAGATCAAGAAACAACTCACCAGCTTTATTCTGATCAACTAACTGGGTCATACTTTTCACTGATTGGAGCTTTGATTCAGTGCAGTTTGAAGGCGTGCTACCTTCATCCTGGGGCTTCACGGAACCGGCGCCTCCACTGCGCCCTCCCCCCGACGTAAATCCCTGTTGAGACGGCAGGCAAGAACTCGAGAGCGATAGCGCCGTCCAGCTGGCAACCAATAGACAGGCCGAAAAATATCTTTTGTAACTCATCAATCAGCTCCTGAATCACCTGAGTTAGTAAGCTTCACGTTCTCAAAAATAACCGGGACCCTTGGCCTAATCTTTCGCCTACTGAATTTTCAAATAGGATGCGAAAAATGTCAACTTATGGGACATTTTTACGTCCAAAATCGTCCCACCCATTCAAACCAGCATGCGCACGCCTTAGCCATCTTAGATGCCGCAACATCTAAAATTTAAAACCAATGTCGGGAACTACAAAAACCCTGCGAATGCTGAGGGTCCTATCAAAAAATTAGTCCATAATTTGCTTGAAAAGCGCGTTACATTTCTGAGGAAAAACCGAAGCCAGCTTATAATTCGTCAAAACTATCAGCTATAGAACACGTCGGACGAAACCGGCGGGAAATGACCGCAAGCACTCCGAAGCAGCTCCATTATCCATGTCGACAGGAACCAAAGCTACTGCTGCTGGCAATTCTTCCCAGTGTCTCAAATCAGGTTGTAAAGCGTAGTCCACTACTTTCGGCGACAATTCGATGACAGCCTTTCCGCCATGAAGACTCAATTTACACAGATCACCCGACATTTTGGCACTGGCATCAGCAACACATCCGCCAACAGCAATTGACGTTCCTACCGTAAATGTACTCACCCCCAAAAAAACACCAATGGGCAGACGAATCCAACTCTTTGCGTTAACTAAAGGATGATAACTATAGGCGTGTCGGCGACTTATTTTCGTAAACCATGAGGTCGTTGGTAATAAAATTGCGCCATTTTGGGTACAGGTTTCGGGAAACTGCTGTTTTGGACGAATTTTAAAGTAACCATGCTCGTTATCTAGGAACTTCATCTCCCAGTCTAGTGCCGGGAAACGACCCACCTCGTAAATTTTCCAGAGGGCTTTTGATTTGTTTTCAGCTGCCTGCGAATCAATCCTGGAAATCTGAGCCTTGGCAAACGCCCTAGCCTTTGGACTAATATCATTGCTTTTGGACAACCAAAGCCAAAATGGTCTAGACGAGAATCCAGGCTTACTAAAGTTATCCCACATCGCACCTTGGATGAGGGCATTTACAGGATCTCGGCCGTGGTTATACGTCAAGGCGGATTCTTCGTTGTAAAGCTTATTCAATTCAGGCGTGACTGATTCAATTTTTTCAGTGTGAAGGTATGACGTAGCAGCCAAAAACGATAGGTAACCACGCTCATAACTTTCCAGGACGTAGTCCGTAAGTTTTCCCTCTGGTATCAGAAACTCTAAACCTTCCTTCAGAATCGAATGGGTTTTGTGACTTAATTTTCCACGGGCAATTTCGACCTGCTCGATGACATCTTGATAACAACCTTTTTCATGGAATCGGGAAATATTGTTCAAGGCTCTAATGGGATCATCCCAGTCCTGGGCTTTCTTCAGCTGTCGACAATACTCTGGACCCTCTGCGGAAATGCTGGCTCTTGGATTAGACGTGACACAGCCACACAACATAGAAAACAGGATGATGACTATATTGAGGTCAAAAGAGTTCCTCAGTGGATTTAAAAGCATCTGACCTCCGCGGGATCTTCGCCCACTTATGCAGTCTTTTTTGGCTGCGAAAGATATTCGTCACGCTTCCATGACAACACGAGAAGCGTGCGATCGTCCACAGGTCTCTGGAGATTTTGTTCATTAAAATCGTGCATGATGTTCTTCATCGTTTCAGCATGACCGTCAAACTTATCAAG